>JAIPJS010000004.1 GCA_021734025.1 Candidatus Neomarinimicrobiota bacterium | reverse complement strand
GGAGAATGGCATGTCTTTTGAAACTTTAATGCTATCTATGGTTTTTACACCACAAATACGGGCTGCTTTGACGGACTATTTTTTTGAATTTCGGAGGGCTGCATGCAACACGTTGACGTAAAACAACCCGAACCGCCAACCGACGATAACCGCTGGAAGCTGCTCCAGGGCAAGATGCGGAAGCTCGGCATCGGGCGATCTTCACTTATCGAAACGCTGCACAACGTACAAGACATCTTTGGCTATCTGGACGAATCCGCGCTGAAGTTTGTCGCCGGGACGCTCCATGTCCCGCTGAGCCGCGTCTACGGCGTGGCGACGTTTTATCACTTTTTCAATCTCCGCCCCCAGGGCGAGCACACCTGCGTGGTTTGTACCGGCACGGCATGTCACATTAAGGGCGTCGACAAATTGATCGACCAAATCGGTGAAGTCGCGAACGTCGAACCGGACGAAACCTCGCCGGACGGCAAGGTCTCCCTGCTCACGGCACGGTGTATCGGGGCCTGCGGACTGGCGCCGGCGGCGGTGTTCGACGGCGAGGTGGTCGGGAAGCTGGACGAAGAAACCGTCACCGGTAAACTAAAAGGCTGGTTAGACAATGACTAGAGAAGAATTGCAGGAAATCGCGGAAAACGAACTAGAAGCCCGGGAGGAATTGGATCACCTGATTTTTGTCTGCAACGCCGCCTCCTGCCAGTCCTCCCAGGGATTACAGCTCATCGAGAGTCTCAAGTCCGGCATCGAGGAAAAGGAATTGGGCGATACCGTGGAAGTCAAGGGCGCCGGGTGTATGGGATTATGCGCCGCCGGGCCGCTGGTTTTGATCGAACCGGACGGAATCCTCTACACCCAGGTCAAACCGGAGGATGCCGGTGAGATATTGAATCATCTGGAATCGGAAGCGGTAGAGCGATTGAAAACAGATTTAGAGATGCCGTTCTTCGGGAAGCAGGTGAAAATTGTCCTGGAGAACTCCGGCAAGATCGACCCGGAAAAGATCGAAGACTACATCGCCATGGAGGGATACACTGCTCTGAACAGAGTCATTACCGAGATGTCTCCAGGCGAGGTCATCGATGTGATCTCCGACAGCGGGCTCCGGGGCCGGGGTGGCGCCGGCTATCCCACGGGACTAAAATGGAGCACCGTCGGCATCGCCGAGGACGTTCAGAAGTACGTGGTCTGCAACGCCGACGAGGGCGATCCCGGCGCCTTTATGGACCGGAGCGTGCTGGAGAGTGACCCGCACCGGGTGCTCGAGGGCATGGCTATCGCCGGCTACGCCGTCGGTGCGGACAAGGGATATATCTACGTCAGGGCTGAATATCCGCTGGCAATAGAAAGATTGCGGGAGGCCATCAAGCGGGCTCGCCGGCTGAATCTGCTTGGCAACAACATCTTTGGAAGTCAATTTAGTTTTAACCTGGAGATTCGTCTGGGAGCAGGCGCGTTCGTCTGCGGCGAAGAGACCGCGCTGCTCGCCTCCATTGAGGGGCGACAGGGTCGACCGAGACCACGACCGCCCTATCCTGCCGAGTACGGTCTCTGGGGGCACCCGACGCTCATTAATAATGTAGAAACCTTCGCCAACGTCGCGCCGATAATCCGGAATGGAGCGGAGTGGTTCGCGTCCATCGGGACCGAAAACAGCAAGGGTACCAAGGTGTTTGCCATGGCCGGCAGCATCAACAATACTGGCCTCATCGAAGTGCCTATGGGCATCACGCTGAGGGACATTATTTACGACCTCGGCGGTGGATTGCCGGAGGATCTGAAATTCAAGGCGGTGCAGACCGGTGGGCCGTCCGGTGGCTGTGTCCCCGAGGAGCACCTAGACATGCCGGTGGATTATGAATCATTGAAAGAGGTCGGCACCATGATGGGCTCCGGCGGGATGATCGTTGTAGACGCTTCTTCTGACATGGTCTCAGACGTGGCGAAGTATTTCGTAGAGTTTTGCAAATCGGAATCCTGCGGAAAGTGCGTTCCGTGTCGCGTTGGCACCGCGCAGATGTATGATTTGCTGGATAAAATTTCCAAAGATGAAGCTACGCAGCGCGACCTGGATCTGCTGGTGGATCTCTGCGACGTAGTGCGGAACACCAGCCTGTGCGGACTGGGACAGGCAGCGCCGCAGCCGGTGCTCAGCACGCTGGAATATTTTAAGGAGGATTACGACGCCCATCTGCAGAAGGCGACGGATAAGTTAACCCACGCAGTGCAGAGGGAGGAATAAGTCATGGCATCACGGACAAAAGTGAAAACCCTGACCATCGATGGGAAACGGGTCGGCGCACGGGGAGATGCAACCATTCTAGAGGTTGCCCGGGAACACGACGTCTACATCCCGACGCTCTGCTTTCTGGAGGGATTGCGCCCCAACGGCGGCTGCCGGATGTGCATAGTCGAGATTGAGGGCTCGAATAAGCTCCAGCCGTCTTGTGTCACACAGGTGTACGAGGGCATGGAAGTCCACACAGATTCGGAGCGTATACAAAATTACCGAAAAAAGATCCTCCAGTTGATCTTCAGCGAGCGGAATCACGTCTGCTCGGTCTGCGTCTCCAACGGCAACTGCGAGCTGCAGGATACGGCGCAGAAACTCGGCATGGATCACGTGGAGTATCCGTATCTGTATCCGCATATGGAGGTGGATGCCACCCACGATCGGTTCGCCGTGGATCACAACCGCTGCATCATGTGTACGCGCTGTGTTCGGGTCTGCGAGGGCGTGGAAGGCGCCTACACCTGGGACATCGCCAACCGGGGCATCAATGCGAAAGTAATTACCGATCTCAACCAGGACTGGGGCGATTCCGAAACCTGTACCAGCTGCGGGAAGTGCGTCCAGGTGTGCCCCACCGGCGCACTGTTCGAAAAGGGCAAAGCCGTGGCAGAGATGAAAAAGACACGGCAGTTCCTCCCGTACCTGTCGGTTATGCGCGAAGAAGAGGAGTAGGAGACAACCATGAGCAAAGCACGAGTCGCAACAATCTGGCTGGACGGATGCTCCGGCTGCCACATGTCCTTCCTGGATATGGACGAGGCGCTGCTGGACATCGCTGAGAAAATCGATCTCGTTTATAGTCCATACGTTGATATTAAAGAATTTCCCAGCGATGTGGATGTCACCCTGGTCGAAGGCGCGGTGAGCAGCCGCGAGGATCTGGAAAAAATTCAAAAGGTTCGGGAAAATTCGAACCTGGTTATCGCGTTCGGCGACTGCGCCGTCACCGGCAACGTGCCGGCCATGCGCAACTCCTTTCCGCTGGAATCGGTATTTGAGAGGGCATACAAAGAAAATGTGACCGTCCAGGAGACCGTCCCGACGGAAACGGTGCCGGAACTGTTCGAGAAAGTCCGGCCGGTGCATGAGGTGATAAATGTCGACCTCCACATGCAGGGCTGTCCGCCGCCGGCAGAGACTATCAAATACGCGCTGACCGAAATTCTGGAAGGCCGGACGCCGGAACTCACCGACAAAACCCGGTTCGGCAAATAAATCTATGCGACATTCAACTATCGAAGAATACAGGCGCTATTATGGCTGAAAAAATCACCATCGATCCCGTTACCCGCATCGAGGGGCACGGGAAAATTACCATCCATCTGGACAAGTACGGCTACGTGGACGACGCCCAGTTTCACGTCACCCAGTTCCGCGGATTCGAGAAGCTGGTGGAGGGCCGTCCATTCCAGGAGATGCCGTCCATCATGGCGCGCATCTGCGGTATCTGTCCGGTGAGTCATCTCATCGCTGGCGCCAAGGCCGGAGACGCCATCATGGCGGTACAGATTCCTGAGACCGCCGTCCGCCTCCGCGAAATCCTGAACCTGGCGCAGTTGGTACAGTCCCACGCCCTAAACTTTTTCCACCTCTCCTCGCCGGACTTCGTGTTGGGCATGGATAGCGATCCCGCGAAGCGGAACATCTTTGGCGTCATCGAGTCGGACAAAAATTTTGCCAAAGATGGAATTCGCCTTCGCCAGTTCGGTCAGCAGATTATCGAAAAACTCGGCGGTAAACGGATCCACTCTCCGTGGGTGGTGCCCGGCGGCGTGAATGAGCCGCTCACAGAAGAAGTCCGGGACGAAATCCTCACCGGAATTCCCGAAGCGATGGAGATTGCCCAGCGCGTGTTGGTCTGGTTCAAGCAGACCATGGAGGATTACCGGGACGAGATGCGCACCTTTGCGAATTTTCCTACCAAATTTCTGAGCCTGGTGAATGCAAAGGGCGAACTGGAGCATTACGATGGTATGCTTCGCGTCGTGAATGCTGCAGGGAAAGTCGTCGAAGAATTCCATCCGGAGCACTACCAGACATATATCGGCGAGGCGGTGGAGCCGTGGAGCTACCTTAAGTTCCCGTACTTTAAGCCGGACGGCTATCCCGACGGCATCTACCGCGTCGGGCCGCTGGCGCGCCTGAATACAGCCGACGGCTGCGGTACCCCGCTGGCGGATCAGGAGTGGACGGAGTTCCGCGAACTGGAGCGCGGCCCGGTGGTGCTGAGCTCGTTCCACTATCATTACGCCCGGCTCATCGAAATCCTTCACGGACTGGAGAAAATAGAATCTCTGCTGCAGGATGACACCGTGCTCAGCGATCATCATCGTGCATTCGCCGGGCCGAACAACCGGGAGGGTATCGGTGTTTCCGAGGCGCCGCGCGGCACCCTGATCCACCATTACAAGATCGATGGGCAGGGTTTGATTACCGATGTCAATCTCATCATCGCCACGGGACACAACAACCTGGCCATGAACCGAGGCATCCTGCAGGTGGCCAAGCAGTATGTGAAGTCCGACGAGTTGGAAGAGGGCATGCTGAACCGCGTGGAAGCCGTGGTGCGGGCGTTCGATCCCTGTCTGAGCTGCTCCACCCACGCCGCCGGACAGATGCCGCTGGATATCCAGCTTATTAACTCCGACGGCGAACGCATCGACCGGCTGGTGCGCGATTGATGTCACGCATCCTGGTCATCGGATACGGCAACACCCTCCGCGAGGACGACGGCATCGGCCCGCGGGCCGCCGAACTGCTCGAGGAGCGGTTATGTGACTCGGATGACGTGCGAATACTCACCGTGCACCAACTGCTGCCGGAGCACGCGGCGGAAATCGCGGAATCAGAGTATGTCATTTTTATCGACGCAAGCGAAACTGGCGAACCCGGTGATATCTCAGGAGTGGACGTTTCTCTCTCACCTTCCACTCTCCCAATGACACATGCACCGTCACCGGGTTTGCTCCTTTCCATGGCGAGAGATCATTTCGGTGCGAGACCGAGAGCAACACTGTTTACGCTCACCGGATCTTCCTTCGGCTTTCGGGAAGGGTTGAGTGAGACGGTCACTTCTCAAATTCATCAGTTCATCGACGAAATTTTTAAGTTTATCCAATCTCAGGAAAAAGTGGGCGTCCCAGAACTCCAATAATAATTTCGGACAGGGGTGACTTGTTCAGGGAGGGGCAATCAGTGACTCCTTTGAATGAGATTCAAAGGTTATATCAATGAGCCTCGCAATCTCATTGCGAGGTGATTATTCATTTGTTTGTATTTAAAACCTTTCGGCGACGCTGATAGCGTTCACCGACAGGTTTTGTTTCATGTTGAAATCAGATTTCAAGGCAACCTTTTGCTCTCCAATTCTCGATCTCCAATATTTCCGCTTTTTCCGAGAACATCTCTGAATAGTATAAGAAGACGGGTAACACTCCTGTTGGAATCTTCAATAAAATACTCGTATTATTAAATCTTCCATTTTTCAGAATAAAAAGGAGATCGATATGAGTATTGACGAACAGCTCGGTGCCAAATTTCAGTGTCCCAAGTGCAAAAATTCAGGTGGCGAGACCAGTCGATTTGCCGCAACTGGTACCGGATTGTCGCGATTTTTCGACGTCCAGCATAAGCGGTTTATTACGGTCTCCTGCCGGAATTGCGGATTTACGGAGATGTACAATCCGAAAATCCTGGAGAAGCAGAGCAAGGTCGGGGATGTACTGGATTTTATCTTCGGCGGGTAAAAGCACTAAAACAAAATACCACCGCAGAGACGCAGAGGGCGCAAAGATATAAACAGACTAAACACTGAAAAAAAGGTGATAAATAACAAAAACAAACTACAAATAAAATCCCGCTAAACCATTCAGTAGCCTGGTCGCAAGAGCGGGTACTACCAACAGGTGAGAGGTTTGAGACTCAAGAACGGGGACTCCGGACACATGACGGTTATTAACAATAACACTATAACACGCTAACACATTAACACTATTTTCATCATGCCTTCAAAAACATTCAAAGCGCTGGTCGTCGAAGAAATCGAGAAGGGCAAATTTACCCGCGCAATTCAGGAGCGTTTCATCGAAGACTTGCCCGATGGCGAGGTACTAATCAAAGTTCGCTACTCCTCCCTGAACTACAAAGATGCGCTCTCCGCCACAGGGAACAAAGGCGTTACCCGGGAATATCCGCACACGCCGGGGATTGACAGTGCCGGAGTCGTTGAGGAGAGTGATGCTCCGAAGTTTGCTCCCGGTGATAAGGTGATCGTTCACGGATACGACCTCGGCATGAATACCTCCGGCGGATTTGCACAGTATATTCGCGTACCGACGGACTGGGTGGTACGCCTTCGGGAAAATCTGTCGCTGAAAGAGAGCATGATGTACGGCACGGCTGGCTTCACCGCTGCCATGTCCGTAAAAAAATTGCTCGATCACGGGACTGTTACAAATGATGGTGAAATTTTGGTGACCGGCGCCACAGGCGGTGTCGGGAGTTTTGCTGTTGCGCTCCTTGCGCTGGAGGGGTTTTCCGTGGTTGCAGCGACAGGAAAGACGGAGCAAGCGAACTATCTCAAATCCCTGGGAGCGTCGAAAGTAATTTCCAGGGATGAGGTCAACGATGACTCCGGGAAACCGTTGTTAACGCGACGTTGGGCTGGTGTCGTCGATACCGTTGGCGGAGTCCCGCTCTCCACGGCCATCCGATCCACGGACTACGAGGGGACGGTGACCACCTGCGGGAATGCTGCCGGTGCTCATCTGGATTTGACGGTCTATCCGTTTATACTCCGGGGCGTGAGCCTGCTGGGTGTCGACTCTGCGAATTATCCTATGAAAATCCGGCAACCGTTGTGGGAGAAAATCGCCACCGACTGGAAACTGGAAATGCTCGATGAGATGACACGGGAATGTTCACTTGCTGATATATCCGGTGAGATCGACCGGATTCTTGATGGGAAACAGGTTGGCCGGGTTGTGGTGGATTTATGGGATTAACATTTTTTTCGGCATTCAAATCTATTTCGTTTTCAAACCCGGTGCACCGAGGACAGAACGAATCAGCTGTCTGACCGAAGGGAGTTCTGATTCGTTCCCGAGGAAGCCGATGGTATGACAGAAATAGATTTGGCAGCCTTGATTTTTTCTTCCCGTTTTGCATCAAGGCAAAACGGGTTAGTTATTTGAAAAACAAAATCTTTTCTATTCACACTTTTTTAGAAAAAGTGTGCAAAAATCCGGCAGCGGAAACTTATTTGAAAACGCTTGCAGTTCGCTCCGGGTGAGAACCAGAAACTCCCTCCGGTCAAACAGCTGGTTCTCACTAACCTCCGCTCACTGAGCGTTGGAACAAATAAGTTTCCAAGGCCGACAAAAAATTTAGCAACGGTACAACTAGATGAGTTCAACTCAAAAATCAAACCGAATCAAGGCCATCAAACGCGCCTGCCAAAGAATCAACCGGCGCATTGAATCCTTGGAAGATTTGAGCAATAAATTCTCCTGGATTCGCCTAGGAATTGTTGTGTTTGGCGCGACAGTGGCCATCGCCCTCCACTTCCTGGTTGCTGAAATCGTGGCATGGATCGTCATAGGTATTTTTATCATCGCGTTCATTTTCATCGTGCGGTGGCACAACAGGCTCAAAGCGGCACTGGAGCGGTTTCGGAAGTGGAACGAGATTAAATCGGAGCACGCAGCCAGAGCATCTTTGGACTGGGCAAATATCGCGGAACCACAACTGGATAAATTCCCGCAGGAATCGGCGCATGCCAGGGATCTAAACCTGGCCGGGAGTAAATCCATGCATCATCTGATCGATACGGCAGGATCGCAGTCCGGAAGCGAACGGTTGCTCGAATGGATAACCAATCCGGTGCCGGATCCTGAGGTTACCCAATGGCGCAATGCTCTAATTCGCGAGCTGGAACCGATGACCTTGTTCCGCGATAAACTCGCCTTGCAAACAAGAGCCGAATCCGGCACACGCATTCAGTGGGGTGGCGAGTATCTCCTGCGATGGCTTGGCAGTTCCAACGCTCCGGCATCGCTGGGAAAAACTCTTGTTCTGCTCTTTGTGTTAGCAGCGCTCAATATTACACTACTCCTGCTTTATTTTCTCGCCGGATTTCCACCGGTTTTCCTGATTACCTTTCTTCTTTATGCAGGGATTTACATCATCCGCTATGGCGATTTCAGCGAACTGTTCGACGAGATATACAAGATTGAACAATTGCTGGAA
Organism: Candidatus Neomarinimicrobiota bacterium; assembly: GCA_021734025.1. Classification (NCBI taxonomy): domain Bacteria; kingdom Pseudomonadati; phylum Fidelibacterota; species Fidelibacterota bacterium. The sequence goes on along the minus strand of JAIPJS010000004.1, from coordinate 365,555 downwards.
CCGCTGCAATCGGTAGTCCTGCATTTGGAACGGTTTCCGTACAAAGCCGGGTCGAATCTCGCTGAATTCACCATGCCCTTCACATCAGGGGATTCCAAACCCTCTCGTATTATCCGGAAGTTACAGAGATTGGCCGGGCTAGCAGCCGTCTCCCAGGGAAATGAGTTCCTGGGGATTGCGATCAATGGACTAGTCCCGTGGGATTTTTATTTCTCACGACGACTTGATCAGCTGAAGCAGGAGATCCGGCCGCAGCTTGAGACCTGGCTGGATCGATGGTATACGCTGGGAGCGTTGTCATCTCTGGCAAACTATGCCTGGCTGAATCCGGAGTATATTTATCCTGAATTCTCAACAGAAGGGGAAGAGAAATCTCAACTTGTCGCTGAAAAATTCGGACACCCGCTGATACCGGAAAAAGAGCGCGTCCGGAACGATTTTCGAATGACGGATGATAATAAAATCACACTCATCACCGGGTCAAACATGTCCGGTAAGAGCACATTTTTGCGCACGCTCGGCGTTAATTTACAGATGGCATACGCTGGGACGGTCGTAGATGCAGCCGTGTTTTCGACAGTACCGATGCGGATTTTCACTTGTATTCAGGTGACCGACTCACTAAACGACAGCATCTCGTATTTTTATGCGGAGGTACGCCGGTTAAAACAACTATACAAAACCATCGAAAACACTGACAAATTTCCGGTATTCTATTTGGTGGATGAGATTTTCAAGGGGACAAACAACCGGGAGCGACTCATTGGCAGCCGCTCGTTCATCAAAGAGATCGCATCGATGGAAGCGTACGGCGTGATTGCGACACACGACCTGGAACTGACCCAACTCGAAGAAGATATCGCATCTCTGAAGAATTATCACTTCCGGGAGACAATCGAGGAATCGCGTATGGCATTCGATTACAAATTACACAAGGGGCCGTGTCCCACCACCAACGCGCTGAAAATTATGGAAATGGAAGGGTTGCCCATTGAAGAAAACCGCTGAAGACTGGATTGAGCATCTGGACTTAGAACCGCATCCCGAAGGCGGATTTTACAAAGAAGTTTACCGCGCGGAGGAGACTATCTCCGAAGATGCCTTGCCGGATCGCTACTCCGGTGAAAGGAACTTTGGGACGTCCATCTATTACTTACTCCGCTCTGAAGATATCTCGCATCTCCACCGGCTCAAGACCGACGAAGTCTGGCACTTCTACGCCGGCAGCCGGCTGAATATGCACCTCATTAATGATGAAGGAGACCATCAGCAAATTCTACTGGGTAACAATCCGGTAGAGGGGGAGCAGTTGCAGATCGTGATACCGCATGGTGCCTGGTTCGGCTCCATAGTCGACCAGCCGGATTCCTACACGCTGGTCGCGTGTACCCTGGCGCCCGGGTTTGATTTTGCCGATTTTGAGTTGGGAGAACGAAAAGAGTTGCTTCGGGAGTATCCGGAGCATAAAAAAATAATCAGAGACCTTACGATTGATTGAATATTGATGAGTATTACGTGCTGCGTATTACGTGAAAACAGTGTTATTGTTGCGCGTTTTCTTAATCCTAATCTTAATCAGTGTTAAAGTGTTACCGTGTTAATGTGTTATGGTTAGAAACGTCATGGGTCAAGTGTCCTCAGTCTTGTGTCTCAACCGTTTCACCGGTGGGTAGTTTCCGCTCGTTCAGCCAAGCTCACGACTGGTTTAGCGGGTATTGTTAATGGTTAGGTTTTTTTCTTTATTCGTGGTTCTTCGCGTATCTTTGTGGCTCAAGTTTTTGTTCGTCTTCTTTCAGTGTCTTCGGTGTTTTTCTGTGTTTATTCTGGTATTTTCTTTGCGTCCTCTGCGGCTTTGCGGTTCAAATCTTTTTATCACCCAAACCGTATCACATACTCGTACATCATCCAGAAGTGCGCGAAGGTGCCCAGCATCACGAAGACGTGAAAGATCTCATGGAATCCGAAAAAGTTGGGCCAGGGATCCGGTTTTTTGGCACCATAGATAATTGCCCCTACCGAATAGGATAACCCACCGGCTGCCAGCCAGATGAGTGCGCCGGTTTGTAGTGTTGTCACCAGTGGCCAGACCCCAACCACGACAATCCAGCCCATGAAGATGTAGATACCCGTGGTGAGCCAGCGGGGCGCGTCCATCCAGAAAAATTTAAAAAGGATGCCGGCGAGTGCCAGTCCCCAGATCACACCGAACAGGCTCCAGCCCCAGCCGCCACGGAGCGGGATCAGACAGATCGGCGTATAGGTCGCGGCGATGAGCACAAAGATCATCATATGGTCAAATTTATGGAGCCTTCGATTCCCGGCTTCGGACAAATCAAGCCAGTGGTAGAGTGTGCTGGCAGTATACAGAAAAATCATCCCGGCGCCAAAGATGGAAAACGACACAATATGCCACGGCTTCACCGGATCAACCGCCCGTAAAATAAGCAGCACTAAACCCAGCACCGCTAACACTGCTCCGATAAAATGCGTCAGTCCGCTCATGGGATCTTTGAGGTTGCGAAACATCTGAATTCCTTTCGTAATATTCAAATCGATGCAAAGATAGAGATAGCAATGGCGAGAGCAAAGAGGATTATTGCGTACTGCGTATTGCGTGAAATTACTGTCGGTGAACGCTTAAAGCGTCGCCGACAGTTTGGTTGCTCAAGGGAGAATAATTCTCCAACATTTTGCCGGTTCGCCTTTGAATGAGATTCAAAGGCTATTATGATAAGCCTAGTAATCTCATTGCGAGGCGACGAAAATTTTTCGGACTCGCACCATGAATCCGCCGATCGTGAGTCACCCCGTCCTTTCCTTTTAATAATTCGGTGTTTTCAGTGTATCTCGGTGTTTCATTTTTTTTGTTTTTTTCGATTTTCTCTGCGCTCTCTGCGACTCTGCGGTGATTTATTTGTTCTTCGAGTAATGTGACTGATTTTCTCACTTTTTAGAGAAATCCTCGCCGTGAGCACTATCTCTGGAAATACCAAATCTGCTGAATTCCCGTGGATCACTATGGTTGAGCGATCATCCATATCTGGCACAGGATTTGAAAGCATTATACCGACATGAGAGAACAAAGCACTATATCACTGAACGACTTCTTTGAACGGAGGATTTCATGAACCAATTTGGATCTATTCTACTGGTGCTGGGGGGCATTGCGGCGGTCTGGACGATCATCCGCGGTTTGCAGGCCTGGCAGCAGAATAATAATACAGCACTCATCCGGCAGGCGCAGTACGGCATTTACACCATGTTTTTCACGATTTCGACCGCTGTGGTGATTCTGGTCTATCAACTGATGACCAGCAATTTCGTGAACAAATACGTGGCGTCGTACACGAGTGAAGCGCTGCCGACATATTACAAATTCTCGGCGCTGTGGGCAGGCCAGGCCGGCTCACTGCTCTTCTGGCTTTGGCTGATTGCTGCATTTTCGGCGCTGTTCGTCTGGCGCCATAAGGATGACTACCGCGAATTGATGTCGATTATGCTGCCGACGTTTGCGTTTACCTCGCTTCTTTTCTTCGGACTGACGATTTTCGTTACTTCTCCCTTTGAGACACTGAACTTTATGCCACGGGATGGCAATGGCCTCAACCCGCTGCTGCAGAACTGGGGTATGTCCATTCACCCGCCGCTGCTCTATCTGGGATATGTCGGCTGGACGATTCCGTTTGGCTTTCTGATTGCTGCACTCGTGACGAAGAACCTGGATTCGAACTGGCTGAAGCAGGCGCGTCCATGGACGATCACTGCGTGGCTGTTTCTAGCCCTAGGGAATCTGATTGGGGCCCAGTGGGCCTACGTAGAACTCGGCTGGGGCGGTTACTGGGCCTGGGATCCGGTGGAAAACGCCTCGCTCATGCCGTGGTTGCTCGCGACAGCGTTCGTCCACTCTCAGATTATGCAAGAGCGTCGGGGTATTTTTAAATTTTGGAACGTAAGCCTCCTGCTCATCACCTTTGCGATGACCATCTTTGGGACGTACCTCACGAGAAGTGGTGTCCTGCAATCGGTACATGCGTTCGGGGACACGGAAATGGGGCCATACTTTCTGGCGTTTTTGGGTATCGTGATTTTTGGTGGATTCGGACTCATTTTTGCCCGCCGAAATTACCTGGATTCCAGGAGTTCCGTACAAACGCCGCTCTCCAGGGAGGGGACGGTGCTGCTCTCCAATATTGCCTTTTCCGCGATGACGTTTACCGTCCTTTGGGGTACGATGTATCCGCTGACCTCGCGTATATTTTTCGGCGAGCAGCGCACTGTGGAGATCAGCTATTTTAACTCTTTGAATGTGCCGCTCGGCATTTTTGTCCTCCTGCTGACCGGTATTGGTCCGTTGATTGCCTGGCGTAAGGCGAGCAGTTCGAACTTTGTGCGACACTTTAGTATTCCGACGGCGTTTGGCGTGGCGACAGTAGTGCTCCTGGCGTTATTCGGTATCACCGCATTGTACCCGCTGGTCACCTTCGGGCTGGCAGCCTTTACGCTGGCCGGCATCATCCAGGAGTTCTACAAGGGCACGGTTGCCACGATGCAGCGGACCGGCGAGAACTGGCTGAAATCTTTTGGGACCCTGGTGATGAATACCAAGCGCCGGTACGGCGGTTACCTTATCCATATCGGCATTGTAATGATTTTTATCGGTATTACGGGCTCTTCTGCATTTAACACCGAAGCGGAAGCCAAACTCGCCAGGGGCGAATCCATGGAAATCGAAAATTACGTGCTGACGTATTCGGAATTTGTGGAGAACCAGAATGCACTGAAATACAGCGGGATTGCCGTCCTGGATATCGAGAAGAACGGCAAGTACGTCGGCCAGATTCGTCCGGAGAAAGCCAAATTTTACAAGAGTGACCAACCGATGTCAGAAGTTGCCCTCCGGATGACGCTGGAAGAAGATCTGTACGTCATCCTTGGAGGATTTGATAAAGAGCGCAATGTTTGGGTCACTGCCAGAGTGAATCCATTGATCAACTGGATGTGGCTCGGTGGAATTATGCTCATCATTGGAACAGTCGTCGCACTCTTCCCGGAAACCGACAGCAAGAAGCGGACTCACACACGGAAGCGACTGCAGGATATCGACGCGGAGACGATTATACGCGAACTGAGCGAAATCGAAATCGACTATGCGGAAGGCAAGATCGACGACACGACCTACAAAGAAGAGTACGAACCGTACGAGCATGTAGATGCCTGGATTAAGCGCGCCGCCAACGCCAAGGCCGAGCAGCACAAAAACGGCAATGGAAAGGCAGATGTGGCGACCGCTGAAGCGGTAGAAGCCCAATTCTGCCATACATGCGGCACGCAGTTACCACGCGGTTCACGATTCTGTTCCAATTGCGGTGAACGCGTAAACACCTGACACATCACGGAAGGAGAAGTCATACTCTCATGTCTTTACCCTCCGGTAAAAGCCTCCGCCTTCGAGCGGGGGCTTTTTATTTATCTATTACACCTGCTGCAATCCTCTTGAATTTGACATTCCTCTCTCCGAATTTCCATACTTATGGAAAAATCATCCCAAACACCTCTCTTTCAAATCAAAAACGTCTCAAAGCGTCCACCCCAGGCGGATGCGACTAACTACATTCTGCAGCACCTGAATTTCGATATTCTGAGCAACGAAATTTTCACCATCCTCGGGCCGTCCGGGTCGGGCAAGTCCACGCTCCTTCGCCTGCTGAATGCCCTGGATGATCCCAGCGAGGGCGAGATCCGGTTTGACGGGATACCGTTAGAGGAAATCGATATCTTCGATCTGCGTCGGAGGGTTGCTATGGTTTTCCAGCAGCCGGCGCTCCTGCCCGGCACGGTGGAGGAGAACCTGGACTATCCCAGGAAGTCGCTGAACTCCCAAACCACGGATCGCTCCAACGAGGAATTGCTGGATATCGTCGGATTGTCTCCGGAATTGCTCTCCAGAGATTCGGAGGCGTTATCGCTGGGACAACAGCAGCGCGTGATGATCGCCCGGGCGCTGGTGAGTCGCCCGGAAGTGCTGCTCATGGACGAGCCCACCTCGGCGCTGGATCCCACCGCAACCAAGCGAATTCTCAATTTGACGAAGACCCTGCAACAGGACTACGGCCTGACTATCGTCTTCGTGACTCACAACATGCCGGAAGCCAAAGAAATCGCCAACCGGGTTCTGTTGCTGGTAGACGGCGAGTCAAAAGTAGTGGCCTCCGCGGACTCTTTTTTCTCCGGCGAAACCGGCGAACTGGCGAAGCGGTTTTTGGCGGGCGAGTTGGAGGGATAAGAAGAATAGCACGCTGTCCGTCTGCGACGGAACGCGGAAACAACAGATAATCACAGATGAAAATCGAAAAATTCTCACTAAGCCGCCAAGAACGCAGTGAAAAATAGATTAAACACTGAAAAACACCGAAAGCACTGAATGATTACAACCAACAACAAACTACAAACAACGAACAAAAACAGAGTAAGATTATGATTAGGATTAAGAAACAATAATATCGATTACTTGAACACCTGAACACTATAACACTCTAACACGGTTTTAATCATGGACTACATCAACTTAAGCTGGACAGACTTGCTGTTATCACTCACCTTTATCGCCATGTCGCTGGGATTGGCATGGTGGCAGAAGATCGATATCAAAAAGGATGTGACCGTCGGGACAATACGGACCTTTGTCCAGCTCCTGGCGGTGGGGTACGTGCTGAAGTGGCTCTTCGACATCGAGAATATTCTGCTGCTGTTTGCGGTCATTACCGTGATGATCGCCTTTGCCAGCTGGGAGGGGATGAAGCGGCCGGAGTTTAAAATTCCGCACCTCTATCCGATTCTCTTTTTCAGCATCGTTGTTAGTGCCGGGCTGATTCTCGCAATGACTATTGGGCTGGTGATACCGGTAGAGCCGTGGTGGCGACCGAACTATTTCCTGCCGCTGGCGGGGATTCTCATCGGAAACTCGCTGAACGGTGCCGCGCTTACTGCCGATCGGCTCAGTTCGGAGATCCACCAGCGGCGGCTGGAGATCGAGGCTTCGCTGGCGCTGGGAGCAAACGCAACGCAAGCCATCAACCGGAGCCTCCGGGCTGCGGTCAAAGGTGCACTTATTCCATCAATCAATTCACTGATGACCGTCGGAATTGTCCATCTCCCCGGGATCATGGTGGGACAGATCCTGGCGGGGACGCCACCGGTGCAGGCGATCAAATATCAAATCGTTATTATGTACATGCTCCTCGGTACCAAAGCCATCGGCAGTATAATCACCGGGATGCTGGTCTACCGGCAATTTTTTACGCACCGGCATCAGCTGCGGACGGGGTTGTTGATTTCCGGGGATTGAACAGAATAGCACGCAGTCCGCCTACGGCGGAACGCTGATTAAGCTGATGACCGCTGGTAAAGACTAAAAGAAAAACGGACTAAACACTGAAAAATACCGAAGACACTAAAATAAAACAACACACAACGAGCTACTAACAATCAACAACGAACAAATCCCGCTAAAGCGGGAACTACCAACACGAAAGTCACTACAGATACTGGCCTGAGGACACCCAATGTATGACAATTTTAACGATACCACTGTACCACAATAACTCCTTTTTTAACCTGGACACTCGCCCCGAAGGGATCCCCTTGGGAAACACATGAACACTCTCCAGCTGTAGTAGTCTTCCCACATCTAAGAAGTCCGATTCTGATTTTTGCGACTATTTTAGTCATATTTATCGGAATTGAAAATTTATCTCGTTTTAGGTTTTTATCGTTTGAACATTTCTTGCCAAAATTTTCCGTGTATTGCACGGTTTTCACTCCCAATTACTGGACAGATATCAGTGGGTATAATTATTGCAAATTCAAACCAGTACAAAGTGCAAGTGTCTAAAACGAGAGTGGAGAAACGAGGTAAACTATTATGAACAGTAATGACATCGTCATTGGTATGGCGGGTTCAGGCGGGGACGGCGTGGTATCGGCCGGAGAGATCCTCTGCAACGCCGGCGCCAGCGAGGGCGTGCATGCCTTTATGCTCAAGAGCTTCGGCCCGCAGATTCGCGGCGGCGAGAGCTCCTGCCGGGTGCGGCTGAGCAAAGAACAGATTCAGAGTCACGGCGACGAAGTCCTGGTGCTGGGCATCTTCAGCTGGAAGGACTTTGAGCGGTTCCGGGGTGAAATGGATCTGAGCAACCCGGTCGCCATCGTGATGGATACCGATGACAAAACATCCAAAGACGATATTCCCATAGATGACGAGATCGATCGGATCATTTACGAGGTGCCGATTGCTCAACTGGCCAAGGATGAGGCGGGTACGCTTCAGGCAAAGAATATGGTGATGCTTGGGGTGCTGGCCGAACTCTTCGGTCTCCCCGATGAGGGGCTTCGGAATGCCATCCGAAATAAATTCAAAAAGAAATCCCAGAAGGTCATCGACTCAAACCTGACGGCCATGGAAGCCGGCGCTCAGTACGTCCGGGATAAAATAGAGAAAACCGATAACGTGCGGTTCAGTTACGAGCCGTCCGAGCCGAAAGTCCTGATGGAAGGCAACGAGGCGTTCGCCTACGGTGCGCTCCATGCCGGATGCCGCTTCTTTGGCGGATATCCTATTACGCCATCCTCCGAGATTATGGAATGGATGAGCCGGGAGCTGCCGAAATACGGCGGTACCATGCTCCAGGCGGAAGATGAACTGGCGGCTATCGGGATGATCATCGGCGCATCGTTTGCCGGGGAAAAGGCCATGACCGCCACCAGCGGCCCGGGGCTTTCTCTGATGAGCGAGCAGATCGGACTGGCATCTATGGCAGAACTGCCGTTAGTGATTGTGGACGTCCAGCGGACAGGCCCCAGCACCGGTATCCCCACGAAGACCGAGCAGGCTGATTTGCAGCAGGCGCTGTACGGGACGCACGGTGACGCCAATCGCGTGGTAATCGCTCCCTCCGATGTTGAGGATTGTTTTGACGTAGCAGTGGAGGCGTTTTATATCTCTGAAAAGTATCAACTGCCGGTGATTGTGCTCTCCGATCAGTATGTGGGACAGCGGAAAGAGACATTTGACCAGGATGCCCTGTTCGGAAGCGAAAACGGCTTTATGAAGCAGACGCATCGCGTTACGCCGTCCGATGAGGAACTGGAAGACTATAAACGGTTTGCTAAGACGGAAACCGGCGTGTCGCCCATGACGTATCCCGGTATCGAGAAGGGAATGTACCAGGCCGCCGGGATTGAACACGGCGAATACGGACTGCCCACTTCTGACGTGGATATTCACGCCGATATGACCGAAAAGCGATTCCGGAAAAATGAGCATATTGCCAAAGAGCTCAATTTCGTTCGGTTTTACGGCCCGGAAGATGCCGAAGTTGGCATCATTGGCTGGGGGTCATCCAAGGGAGCCATCAAAGAAGCGATTCAGCAACTCAACGATGAGGGCTATTCCGTGAGCGCGGCGATTCCGCAGATTATCCTGCCGTTCCCGCAGGAGAAGATGGAAAAATATCTCGAGCCACTGAAGTCGATTTACATTGTGGAAATGTCCTACTCGGCACAGTTCTACAAATACCTGATGGGCTTTCTGCGGTTTGGCGATCGGGAAGTGAAGAAGTATGCCCGATCCGGCGCCGCGCCATTCAACGTGAGCGAAATCTACAATGCAGTCAAGGGGGAATTTGAATAATGGCAGAAACACAAGTGGCTGAAGATCCGAAAATACAGTTCGAGGCCAAAGATTATAAAAGCGAAACGCGTCCAATCTGGTGTCCCGGCTGCGGAGATTACTCCGTGCTGGCGTCGCTGTATCAGGCATTCGCGGAGCTGAACATTCCACCGCATATGATTGCGGTCATCTCAGGCATTGGCTGCTCTAGTCGGTTACCCGGGTACGTGGCGACCTACGGATTTAACTCCGTGCACGGGCGCATTCTGCCCATCGCCACCGGCGTAAAAATGGCCAACCCGGAGATTACAGTGGTCGGCACCGGCGGCGACGGCGACGGATTTAGCATCGGCATGGGACATGTTCCGCACGCCGCCCGGCGAAATGTGGATATGACCTACATCGTCATGGACAACGAGATCTACGGACTCACCAAGGGACAGCTCTCTCCGACTGCCCATGTGGGCGACGTAACCAAAACCTCAGTCTACGGGAGCGTGGAACGTCCGGTTGAGCCGGTGGATATGATGATTAACGTGGGCGCCTCCTTTGTGGCGCGCGCCAACGCCGGCGATCCGAAGCAGCTCGGCGATCTCATTGTCCAGGCGATTCAGCACAAGGGATTCGCGTTCATCGACGCGCTGAGTCCGTGCCGGACATTCCGCGGCCTGGATCAAAAGAAGTTCATCAACGAACATACGTTTAAGGTCGAGGAGGAGGAGCACGATCCGTCGGATAAGCAGAAAGCCCTGGCCATCGCCGCCAGAGAAGACGGTATTTCCACCGGTCTGCTGTACCGGGAAGAGCGCCCGACCTACGATCAGCTCTATGATGAAGTTCGTGAGAGAGCCACCAAGGATCCGGTGCCGGACGTCCAGGATATTTTGCAGCGGTATATTCCGTAGCAACCGACAGAATTTTACCGAATCTCTCCTTCTCCGGGAGAGAAAAAATAGATTAAACCACAGGAGGTCGCGATGGCTATAACCATCGACGAGGCGACGCTGGAGTCACAGATTTACGATCTGATTGTACTGGCATCCACGGATCTGTCTCCGGATGTCGTGCGCTCCATCGAAGAAGCACAGAAGCACGAAGATGACGGCACCCCGGCGAAAAGCGTGCTGGGCATGCTGCTCCGAAACGTGGATGCGGCGAGAGAAAACCGTACGCCGATTTGCCAGGACACCGGCACCAATATCTATCACGTACACTATCCGGCCGGACAGAGCACCCTGCAGCTGCGCAAGATTATCGAACGGGCGACAGAACGCGCCACGGAGGAAAGCATTCTCCGGCCCAACGCCGTTGATCCGGTGAGCGGAAAAAATTCCGGCAACAATTTGGGCACTGAAAACCCGTTTATGCACTTTGAGGAATGGGAAGAGGAGCGGCTCAAAATCGACCTGATGCTCAAGGGCGGCGGCTGCGAGAACGTTTCCGGCCAGTATAAATTGCCTGACAGCGACCTGGACGCTGGCCGGGATTTGAACGGCGTGTACAAAGTCGTGGTGGATGCCGTGAATAGCGCCCAGGGATTGGGATGCGCTCCCGGCATCATTGGAGTAGGCATTGGTGGAGACAGGGCGACGTCACACTTGACAGCCAAGAAGCAGCTCTTCAGGAATCTGGACGACTCCAATCCTGAACCGGAATTGGCAGAAATGGAAACCCGCCTGTACAAGGATTTGAACAGCCTTGGAATCGGCCCCATGGGATTCGGCGGCAAGACAACGGTATTAGGTGTAAAGATCGGCACAGCACATCGGGTACCGGCTTCGTACTTCGTGTCTATCGCCTACATGTGCTGGGCCTATCGCCGGCATTCGCTTACCATCGAGAACGGGGAGGTGATCTATGACTGAGTTACGCTTACCAACCTCTGAGGAAGTCGTCCGGAAGCTAAAGGTCGGGGACGAGGTACACATCTTCGGAACCATGATCACCGCCAGGGACGCCGCACACAAATTCCTGATTGAGGAACGGCCGGACTTTATTCGTCCGTATCTGGAGAACTCGCTGATCTATCACTGCGGGCCGGTAGTAAAGAAGAAAAACGGCACCTGGTCGTTCGTGGCAGCGGGACCTACCACCAGCATTCGCGAGGAACCATACGAGGGTCCTGTTATGAAGGAGTACAACGTCCGAGGCGTCATTGGTAAGGGCGGGATGGGCGACAAGACCCTGGAAGCGCTCCACGACCAGGGCGGTGTGTATCTCCATGCCATCGGCGGACTGGCATCCCTGCTGGCGCAGTCGGTGAAAGAGGTGAAGGAAGTCTTCATGCTTGAGGAGTTCGGCGTGCCTGAAGCCATGTGGGTGATCGAAGTGGAGAACTTTCCGGCAGTGGTCACTATGGATTCCCACCGGAAATCGATACACACCGAAGTGAAATCGAAGTCCACCGAACAGGCTCAGCGATTGATACATCCGGTGACGTAGGTTCATTGCATTTACCTCATACTGGATAATTTTGTGGTAGAGACACGCCATGGCGTGTCTCTACAAGTGGTAATAATTGCGAATCTTATAGATATATATATTCGCACTTTTCCCCGATTCATGACTCATGCAGATTAACAACACAACTTCATCCCACTGTCTCCCTTCCTACCCGACTAATCGGGATCTTCGGCTTCGGAAGAGGAAGGGAGAACTGGTTTAATAAGGTTAAATTATCGTCTCTCCCTCTCTTCGAAGAGAGGGAGAACAAGAGGGTGAGTTGTGTTTGAGAAAGATTTTTCATTTTTCCCTTCTCTCTCCTCCTTGTTCACGTCTTTACTTCTCCTAATCATCCACCCCTTTTACCTTGTACCTGTTTTTACTCTGCATTATTCATCAATGTCTCCCTTAGATATATAGAAAAGTATACGGGTTCTTTCCTGTTCAGGAGAGTCGTAGCATGCTACGTCTCTACTATTACGGGCTGAATGCACAAATTGACACCACTTTTTTCTTGATAAAAAAGTGGAGAAAAAATCAAGGCGGTGTTTTCATTTTTGACCGCTGAAGTAACTCGTTCCGGGCGAGAACCGAAACCCCCTTCGGTCACACAATCGGTTCTCGCTGTCCGTCACTCGTTACCGCGGTGCCCAAAATTGAAAACAAGGCCATAAAAAGCCCTCTTATTGTGGCTCTGGAAAAAATCATAGCCTGAACGTAGAAGCTTTACCGGGTAACAGAACTGCACATCTCCAGCAATTGTCTGTGGTAACTGGAACAGACAAATAGTAACAACTTACTTCTCCTAACCAATGAGAGGGGCTAAAAACCGGTTTTCAGAAGATTTGTAGTTCAGAAGTCGCGCCTCCCTTTCCTTCCGAAGGAGAGGGACACGAGGGTGAGGTTGTTTTCCCCAACCCACTATTTTAATCTCTCCCCCATAACTCCTACCTTTTTACCAAAAGTTTCCCAGAAGATGATGAAAGGAGCGATTCTATGGATGTCACAGGAAAAACCGCAGTCATTACCGGTGGAAGCAGAGGCATCGGGTTCAGCGTTGCGCAGCGATTTGCTGAAGCCGATATGAATATCGTCCTCACCGCCCGGACGCCAGATGATTTGGAGCAGGCTGCAGATAAATTACGCAAGTTGGGATCCGGAGAAGTCATAACACTTCCCGGTGACGTTTCCAATGAGCGCCACGTGGATCAATGGATCGAGGATATCCTGGGGGATTTCGACTCCATCGATGTGCTGGTGAACAACGCCGGAATCATGCGCCGTGGTTCTGTGGAGGAACTGACCCTCGGAGATTACCGGGAGGTGCTGGAGGTCAACCTGGAGGGGACGTTCCTGATGTGCAACCGGATTGTCCCACAGATGAAAAAGCAGAATGGCGGCTACATTTTCAACATGGCCTCGTACGCCGGGACAAAGGGGCTTCTTGGCTCCGGGGCGTATGGTGCATCCAAGGCCGGCGTCATCCGATTCAGCGAGACGCTCCAGCGGGAAGTAGCGGAGAATAACATCAAGGTGACGGCTATCTCACCGGCGTACGTCTATACCGACATGGCCAAAGATGCAGACGTCAATCGCGAAGAAATGATTCAACCGGAAGATATCGCCGAAACCATGCTGTATGTGATGCGGCTGTCAAAGTCGGCGGTGGTACGCAATGTGGTTATAGAACGCTATGGACAACTGTAAAACAGAAAAAAATAGCACGCAGATAAACGCTGAAACAATAGATTGACACAGACTAAAAACAAATAATTAGCCGCGAAGATACGCGAAGAAACACGAAGAATTAACACCAGAAAATTTATTCATTTTGCAGTAAAAATATTTTCTTTGCGTCTCTTCGCGTTCTTAGCGGCTTTTAGCTTTTGTGGTTTTCGTTATCAGTGGTTATCTGTTCAATCTGCGTCATCAGCGTGCCATTTGCCGTTATCCGTAAAAGGCTGAATTAGTCTCTAGATAATCCGCTGGCGCGAATCGCTGACCGTATTTGTCGCTGTACTCAGTAAGTTTGCCGAAGACCTTGCTCAAATCTTCCGCATCAGCGTATCTGCAGAGTCCGCCCCGGAACGGCGGAAATCCGGTGCCGAAGATCATGCCGGTGTCGATATCCTCTGGTGAGGCGACGACATTTTCCTCAAGACAGCGGGCGGCTTCGTTCACCATGAGATACATCATCCGTTGCAACGGTTCGGTATTATCTCCCTTATTGTCCCCAGAAGCGAATCGCCGGACATCGCTGTTCATCCCATCGCTGTGGCCATCCTTGTATTTGTAGAATCCCTTGCCGGCTTTCTTCCCAAGAAGACCGGATTCGTGGACTTTCTGCAGTAAGGTGCTTGACTCAAGATATTCGCCGAACGCCTCGCCAAGGGTCTCCGCCACGTCCGCCGCGATGTCGATGCCCACCTCGTCGATGAGCCGGAACGGCCCCATGGGCATACCGAATTTTTTCACAATCATGTCCAGCCATTCGATGTCGTATCCCTCTTCCGCCAGGAAACACGCTTCGTTGAGATAGACGCCCAGCAGCCGGTTGACCAGGAAGCCGGGGCTATCCTGCACCACGATAGGGGTCTTGCTCAGATTTTTCGAGAGATCGAAAATAGTGGCAACAGTTTTATCGTCGGTCTGGTCGCCACGGACAACCTCAATTAGCGGCATCTTGTGGACGGGATTGAAAAAGTGCATCCCGCATACCCGCTCCGGCTTCTCTGCCACGGATTGCAATTCGCTGATGGAAAGCGCCGAAGTATTGGATGCAAAGATTGCATCATCCGCCAGGAGTGGTTCCACCTCCTGCAACACCGACTGCTTCACCGCCATCTTTTCCACCACTGCCTCGATGACCACGTCCGCCCGGCCAAAACCGCCATAGTCCACGGTGCCGGAGATGAGCTCCATCTTGCGCTCTTTATCGAGTTTGGAAACCTTGTGCTTTTTCACCGCTTTTTTAAAGATAGACCCGGCGTGCTTCAGGCCGTCCGCTACCATCTGTTGATCGATATCCTTCATCCGCACAGGGTAATCCTTGTACGCCAGCAGCTGGGCGATGCCGCCGCCCATGACGCCAGCACCAAGTACGGCGGTTTGGTCAATCTGCTTCAGTGCCGGTTCACCGTCCACGCCGGTCAACTTTTTCGGCCGCTCGTTCAGATGGTAAACGTGGAGCAGGTTTTTGTGCTCCTGCGTCGTCACCAATTTCCCGAACTCCCGGGCTTCGATTTCCAATCCCTTTTCCAGCGATTTGGAGAAGCCTTTTTTAATTACTTCTAACGCCTTGAGCGGAGCCGGATAGTTGCCTCCGGTATTCTTCATGATATTTTTCTTCGCCTGGCTCCATATGACGGCGCGACCCAGCGGATTCTTTTCCAGCAGCGCGTTCATGAACCCACCGGCCTTTTTCTTCCGGGCTTTCACGTATTTTTTACCGCCGGAGTTATTTATTTCCTGAGCAAATTCCAGTGGATAGGAGTCGATGAGTTCGTCCGGGACAATTTTGTCCACTAGTCCAGTTTTGTATGCCCGATAAGCATTATAGGTTTTCCCGGTGAGGATCAAATCCAGCGCAGTCTGAAGGGAGATCAGCCGCGGCAATCGCTGGGAGCCGCCCCACGCCGGGAATATGCCGAGTTTGACTTCTGGCAGGGCGATCTTGGCGCTCTCTTTTGCTGCAAGACGAAAATCACACGCCAGGGTAAGCTCGGTGCCACCGCCCATACAGTGACCGTTAATCGCTGCTATAGTCGGGACTTTCAGTTCATCAATGAGCTGGAAAACTTCCTGTCCACGATGGGATTTTTCCTCCGCTTCCTCCGCATCGGTAATGGCTTCTATCTCGTCGATGTTGGCGCCGGCCACGAATCCGGCGGACTTACCACTGCGGATGAGCACCGATTTTACATCCGGACGGGAAGAGATTTCCTGAACGGTGTGTTCAAGTGCTTCCATAAACGGTGTGCTGAAAATGTTCACCCGGGCGTCCTTGTTATCCAGCGATACGACGGCCACGTTGGATTCTGTAATTTTGTAGGTGACGTACTGTTCCGTTTCCATAGATTCCTCCTACTCCCGTTCGATGATCATGGCGCCGCCCTGTCCGCCACCGATGCAGAGGGTCGCCAAGCCAAATTGCAGGTCCCGGCGCTCCATCTCCTTCATCAGCGTCAGCACGATCCGGTTTCCCGAGGCGCCGATGGGATGTCCCAGCGATATCGCGCCGCCGTTGACATTCAAAATTTCCCGGTCAATTTCGCCGATTGGCTCAGAACGCCCGAGGTTCTCCTCGGCAAATTCCTGTGAACTGAAGGCGATTTCGTTGGCGATGACCTGGGCGGCGAACGCCTCGTTAATTTCCAGCAGCTGGATTTCGGAGAACGGCAGTCCGGCGCGATCCAGGGCAATCGGCGTGGAAAACGACGGCCCGAGTCCCATGGTTTTCGGATCATTTCCGGCGTATCCCCATGATTTTACGTATGCCTTGGGTTGGTATCCCAGGGATTTTGCCACGTCTTCATCCATCAGAACCATCGCACTGGCGCCGTCGGTGATCTGGGAGGAGTTCCCTGGTGTCACCGTACCGTATTTCCGGTCGAAATACGGCCGGAGTTTCGCCAGCGCCTCCATGGATTGGTTTGACCGGTGGCTGTTATCTTTGTCCGTAATTTCGTTTTTGCCATCGGGGTGATAGATGGTCATCACTTCATCCCCGAATCGGCCTTCTTCCCATGCAGCGGTGGTTCGTTGGTGGCTCATCAGGGAAAACTCGTCCTGCGCTTCCCGGGAAATGTTGTACTTTTTTGCCAGAACTTCAGCAGTGTCGCCCATGTTTAGACCACAGTACTTGTCCGTGAGTCCCATCTCGATGCCAACGATAGGCGCCAGATCGCCGAACCGGAAGGAGAGTGCCGTCTTGATTTTTCCTCCCAGAGATTTGGAACGGCTCAGCCTTGTCATCTTATCCTGAAAGCTCTTCCGGAAGATAAACGGAATGTTGCTCATACTCTCCACACCGCCGGCAATAGCGATCTCTGCGTGACCGAGCTTTATCATCATGGCGGCTTCGGATATGGACTGCATTCCGGCGGCGCAATTCCGCTGGACGGTGTACGCAGGAACTTTCTGTGGCACGCCGGCTTTTAGCGCAGCGATCCGGGCCACGTTCGGCGCATCCGCCGGCTGGGCGCCGTTACCCATGATCACGTGATCAATAGTCTGAACGTCCAGTTCAGTGCGCTCGATAATCTCCCGGATCACGTGCATAGCCAGATCGGCGGCTTTTACATCTTTGAGCGTAGTATTGAATTTGACAAATGGAGACCGAACCCCATCGATAATGGCAACGCGAGACATAGAACCTCCTGGTCGAAAGTCCCGGAAAACTCCCCTGCGGGGTTGCAACGGATTTTCCGATTGGAATAATGAACCTGATTAATACAAATGTAGGGCACCCAATCACGACGATCAACTGAATACGGTTAGGTTTTGCCTCCTTGGCAAAACGGGAGCCATGAGATGGCGCATTTCCCTTGAATACTCATATGCCAGCACCTAAATTTCTTCACCTCAGTTTCCACTGCGAAGATAAATTAACTATGAAAAATTTTCCCAAATTTCGGGATGCCTTATATCGCCTCTGTACAGGCGGTTATTCAGCAGATGATGTTCAGATTGTAGTCGGGAGATTGTCCCGGCAAGCCCGGCGGTTTCTCTTTCACCGGGAGAAAAAGCAATATCGGTTCCGCGGCGACTGGGAAGACGGCAGTTTGGAAATCGATGATTTGGCGCTGGATTTTATTGCGCCGCTGTTTGCCAGAGATGGAGAAGGTGTTTTTATTGAACTGGCCCGGTATTTTAGTCAGAGTTGGACATTAAGTGATGATGAGTTTCTGGAGGAAGTGTATCAGCTGTTGAACGGCGTGGTGCAACAACAATCGGTTCGGTTATTCAGGGAACGGGATCCCTTTGGCCGGGCGTTTTACCGGAGTCTGCGATATATGTTGAATAAGCATTCCCGGTGGCACCGCGTCTCAATTGAAGGGAAGGCAGCCGTCGCCGGAAAGGCGGGTAACCCGGCTCTTATTGAATCCGATGAAATCAGTGTTGTCCTGAAGGAGTCAATACAGGGCGCACCGTCTCTAACGGAGCAAATGGAGGCGATTCTTCACTCCGTTCTGGATGAGCGGGGCGAGGCAATTCTGATTGAGGAGATGCTGACACATCTCCGTATTTTTACAGAGTCTTCGCTGGAATATATCAATGCGGACCAGGGGAGTGAGGATCCTGATCCGTTTCTGCAGACCACCATTAAAAACAATATTGATTATACAGTCCGGGAGGTAGATCAAACGGTATTATCCAAATACGAGGAAAGAGGGAAACTCTCTTCCGAGGAGCGTCTCGGTTTTCGCAAATCTCTGGAAAAAGTCTTAGCGGATTTTGCAGATGGTGGAGGGACATTGAATTATTTTGAATATCTATCGGATTCCCTGGAGCCTCTTGACTGTCCGGAGGTTTATAAAACCAGATACCGGGTGCAATTTGAATATGTGGCGAAGAAGGCAAAGGATATATTTTCTGCAAAAATTGGAAATGCGCTTAGTATACATTGCTGACAACAGGGGCAAAGCGATTACATACTTATGAATTTATCACATAACAATCCGGGAAAACAATTTGTGGAGAAATTGCTGCGATTTCGCCCCGATATTGTATACGAAACTATGACTATCCGGGAACAGCCGACTCATACAATGTCACTGGCTGCGTCAGGATCCTCCCGGTTTTCGACTACTCTGGAACGGGTCGGTGTTCTCTCAGGGAAAAAAGAACAGACGCTCGCCCGGGTCTTTAAAAATTCCAGAGAAAACCAATACCACCTGTATTTTGTGGATGAAGAAGAGCGGGATCTCAACGGCGCAATTATTACCTCACCAAAAACCTTCAAATTTTTTGTGCTCGAAGATGACGAGGCCATTATTCCATCAGAGGCCGGCATTGATCCATTGCAGGACAAATTAGTGCTGACATTTCCGGACTATTCCATGCGTATTTCACCGGAAGCGCTGTCGGGTTCTCTTGTAGAAGGTGATGGCATTTCACTGAACTTTCACCCAACAACAAAAGAGGAAGAAGGTACCACGGAGGGCATAACGTATTCCTGTGTCCTCTCGGTTACGGATGGTGAGAAGATTCCTTCAAAAATCCTCTTTCGTTCAAAAGATTATATCCGGCTGATTCCGGTGGAAAACAATCATGCCCAAGTCTCGTTTCCGGAAAAGATCACTGCAACGATCGACTGTTTTTGCTACGAATAAGCCCTGAGAAAATTATCGCATTCCAAAATTTTATTCCAAATGGATCTTGGTATCTTTCTCATATCAGCGCCTGTTTTTCTTGATTAATAATCGCCTCAATACGCTGTTATTCCGTGATGCGATCACCACTCATTTTATCTATATTAAATCGATCTGTTTTCGGTTTGTGTTCATCTGTTAGTATGGTTTTGCTAAAAATGTGAAGATGAAAGTGTATCTATCATAATGTCCTCTAGCCGTTAACCTGCAATTACTATATGGCGAAAAAATCCCTCATTCAGTTTGAACGGTATTTTGAACAGCAGCTGAACGTGCTGGAATATACTCCGTGGGCGCCG
Organism: Candidatus Neomarinimicrobiota bacterium; assembly: GCA_021734025.1. Classification (NCBI taxonomy): domain Bacteria; kingdom Pseudomonadati; phylum Fidelibacterota; species Fidelibacterota bacterium. The sequence continues at coordinate 345,774 of JAIPJS010000004.1, read as the reverse complement.
CTCCAGGCGAAAATCCTGGATCAGTTGTATGAAGAGGTTACCCTCCAGTTCAACGGTTCCGATCAAAAATCCTTTCTCGTAGAAATCTATCCGTTTATCTTCGATCTGTTTACCGTCATGGGTGATGACTTACAGAGCCTGCCCCCAGAACTTTTAGTTCGTCACTATACAAGGTTGATCACAAGTGATACCGCCATAAAAAAATTTCCAAATGAAAGTTTTGAGCACTGTGAAACAAATGGTCGGCAAATTATTGCCCAATCATACTTCCGGTTACTGGCGTTTGCGCACCTCACGGAATTTCTGGCTGAACAAAAGATAATAAACAAGCCGAAGCGAGATAAAATTCTACGGCAGAATGTATCTGAATGGACGAAAGAGGAATACCTTAATACGGTGCAAGGTGATCTCCCGGAGTATTTGCTTACGGCCCTCCGGGTAGAATTAGAAGACAAAATGTATAAAACGAACCGCCTCACCGGCGTGTTTGCTGTCAATTGGAATGACTTTTCTGCCGGTGTTTTAGGCGAAATTGTCCTTGAAAACGCAGAATTGGTGCGGGATGCCGGAAGTGATCAGGTTCGGATTGCAACTCACCTAATAGATGAGCAGGACATTATAGCGCTCCAGGCCAGGGATGTATGCCATCACCTCAGAGAGCTCCTCGGGATATCAGACTCTCGCCAAATTCGCCTGAAGTACGGTATAAATCAACCCACATCGTTACTCACCGGCAATTCTGTCGGAGTCGCCCTCGCATTGCTTGGCGAGTATGGGCTGAAGAAAATGTCCGACAAGCCCGGATGGATTGCGCGGCTTGACCAGCAGGCCGTCTTTACCGGGGCCGCGGATAACCGTGGCAATGTACGTGAGATTAAAGACAGTGATATCCCGGTGAAGGTTGAAGCCGCATTTTATGGTCGAACTCGTACACTGGTTATTCCGGAACAGCACAGGAAAACCGCACGGGAAGCTCTCACCGAATTGCAAGAGCGATATCCCCGCCGGGATCTGGAAATTATCACCGTTGCCCGTGTTGACGATATAAAAAATCTTCCGGATATCCTTCGATTTCAAAAGGTACCATTTCGCCGACGGGTATTGAGGGTAATACAGAACCATGCCGCTATCTTCAGTCTGATTGCCGTGAGTTTACTAGTCGTCCTTGGTATTGTGTTGTATCAGACTATTCTCAAAAATTCTGAACCACAATCTATTGTCGTAGTACAAAATCGTATTGTTATTAAAAATAAATACGGTATCGTTTCCTGGCAGTCGGAGCCGTACGGCTCCAATGAGGCAGCGAAGGCCGCCAGTGAATATGCCGCGATTGAAGATCTGAATAATGATGGGGTGCCGGAGATCTTAATCTTTTATGACCGCTCGACTATCGAAGGCTTTCGTAGCACGGCCGCGTGCTATAATGCGGACGGCTCAATCAGGTGGAAAAAAGAGATGGCTGAGGAAGTCACCTATCAGGATCAGACATTCCGGGACATCACCGAGTTGGCCTACATTTCCATTACCGATCTGGAGGGGAACGGCTCCAAGGAGATTATCGCATTGCTCAAAAGTGCCGGAAGTTTCCCAAGTCGGATACTGGTCCTTTCGAATGCAGGAAAATTACATTCGGATTATTGGCATGCCGGGGATCTGCGGAAGTCAGTGATTATTGATGATATCTATCCTGGTAATAATACCAAAGAAGTACTGCTGAGCGGTACCAATGCGGAATATAAAACCGGCGTGGTCCTTGCACTAGATCCGTTTCGTGCTACGGGCAGTTCGCCTCAGCGCAGCCCGTACTATATTACCCGCGGCGTGCCAGCCGGGAATGAGATTTACTACCTCAATTTGCCCGAAACTCACTTTCGGACCCAGTTTACCAGGGATGCGAGTATCCTTATCGGGCCGATTGAAGAGGATTCGTTTTTGTTTTATATAGTGAACGAGGTCTCAACCCAATATTTCGACGGCTTAATCGGGGGCGGTGTCTATTACAAATTCGGATTCGATTTCCGGATGGAGTCGATGAATATTTCCCAGGCCTATTTCCAGCTGTACCGGGAAGCGTATCCGGACAGAGATGCCCTGATTACTAAAGATCCGGATCTCCTGAACCGGTTTCGTAAAATACAGTATTGGAACGGGGAATCCTGGCAACCTGAGCGGACGGTTAATGCCAGGTATATCAACACAATTCGCGGAGCCCCACCGGATTAAACGTTAAACCGAAAGAATATCACATCCCCGTCCTGCACCACATAATCCCGCCCCTCCTGGCGAATGAGCCCCGCATCCCGCAGTGCTTTCTCTGAGCCGTATTCATCAATCTTTTCAAACTGAAAGACTTCGGCCTTAATAAATCCCCGCTGAAAATCGGTGTGAATTTCACCGGCAGCTTCTGGGGCGTTGGAACCTTCCCGAACTGTCCATGCTCTTGTGGCTTTGTCTCCGGCCGTAAAGAAGGTGATCAAATGGAGCAGGCGGTAGCCGGCCCGGATCAGTTTAAAGAGCCCGGGTTCTTTTAACCCATATTCTGCAAGGAAGTCGGATTTTTCATCGTCCGGAAGTGCAGCGATATCCGCCTCAAGCTTTCCGCACAAGGTGATGACTTCTGCGCCAATATCGCCGGCGTGCGCTAATACTTCTTTGGTATATTCACTGGGTTCGCCTGAGAGAATTTCTTCCTCACTGACATTGGCAACGTAGAGCACCTTTTTGGCTGTGAGCAGAAACAGCGGCCGTAAATATTCCCGTTCTGAATCTTTAAGTGACATATTCCGGACGGGATTTCCGTCAGACAGATGTTCGTAGACTCGTTGAAACAGGTCCAGTTTGGTGATAGCCTCTTTATTTCCGGTTTTTGCCGGTTTTTCCAGCCTGTCGATCTGTTTTTGCAGGGATTCCATATCCCGCAGGTACAGTTCTGTATTGATGGTTTCGATATCGCCCGCCGGGTCCACTTTGCCACCAACATGCGTGATATTACCGTCATCGAAGCACCGTACGATATGCGCGACGGCATCGACCTGCCGGATTTGGGCCAGGAATTGGTTCCCTAAACCCTCCCCTTTACTGGCTCCCTTGACCAGGCCAGCAATATCTAAAAACTCCAGAGTCGTGGGGATTTTTTCCGCCGGCTGATAGATTTCGTACAATCGGTCCAGCCGTGGATCGGGAACGGGAACCACCCCAACGTTCGGTTCAACGGTACAGAAGGGGTAATTTTCCGCCGGGACCTCCGTGGAGGTCAGTGCATTAAAAATGGTGGATTTCCCGACATTGGGTAACCCGACTATTCCACATTGAAAGCCCATATAATTTTTGTATCTCCTTTTTCCTTTAAAATTGTCAATCCTGAATATTATAAAATTTTCAGGGGATGGGAAACAAAGATATTCAACATCCGTACACAACATCGGGGGTAAAATTGATATCTTTATTTTCCCCATTGATTTTTAAATTCAAAATGAAACCCGGGAAGCACATCGAATCAATTACAGGGGGAGGTATTATTGAATTCCGTGCTACGATTATCAATACTTATTCTCATTCCAATCTTCATGGTATCCTGCGGGACTTCACCCAACCAGGCTGATATCAGAACAGCCATTCAGGAAAGCCGGACGAAAAAGGACGACTATTTTAGCACCGCCACCAATTCTCCTATCCCGGAGAACAAGCGAAATGATTTCGATGGCTTGAATTATTTTCCCATTGATCTGAATTACCGGATTACGACTAATATCGTTGAGTATTCGGACAAAGATACGGTTGTCATGCCGACGACCAAGGATCGCGAACAGTACTATCTTCGCTGGGGAAATTTTGATTTTACCATCGACGGAAATACGGATACTCTCCAGGTATACAAACCGCTGCAAATCAGTGCAGATCACGAGCCGTACTTTTTTATTCCGTTCTACGACGAAACCAATAACCAGATGACCTATGGTGGGGGGCGATATTTGGATATTCCGGTGCAGGCATCGGGAAAATACGTAATCGACTTTAATCAGGCATACAATCCGTATTGCGCGTATGACTATGAGCGCTGGAGCTGTCCCATGCCGCCGATGGAAAACCGAGTCGACTTTCCGGTTGATGCGGGGGAAAAGTTACTATATAAAGATGAACACCATTGATTTTAGTACGCCTTTGAATGAGATTCAAAGGCTACAGTTATAAGCCTCGCAAACTTATTGCGCGGCGATGACTGTTAACCCTCTTCGTTCCCTCCATATTTCTTGCGCAGCTCGAACGATCGCTTCACATATTCTTCCAGCCGGGTTTTTGCTTTGCCGTAGATAGTGTTTTCCGGATAGGCACCGTTTCCATCAGCGTCACCGGCTTCCATTCCGGTCAGGATTTCGATGCCCTGGCTGATATGTTCCACCGGGTAGATGTGGAATTCGCCGGATTCGATGGCGTCAATGACCTCGGATTTCAGCATCAGATGCTCCACGTTGGCGCGTGGAATCAGCACCCCCTGATCACCGGTAAGTCCCCGCTCTTTACAGATATCGAAGAAACCTTCAATCTTTTGGTTTACGCCGCCAATGGCCTGGACTTCGCCCTTCTGATTCACTGAGCCGGTGACAGCAAATTTTTGGCTAATGGGCACCCTGGCCAGGCTACTGAGAATTGCGTACGCTTCGGTTGATGAAGCACTGTCGCCATCCACGCCGCCGTAGGACTGTTCAAAGGTGATGCTGATGTTAATATTCAGTGGGAAGTCCTGGGCAAACTGCTTTCCGAGCCAGCCAGAGAGTATCTCCACCCCTTTATCGTGAATTTTGCCGCTGAGTTTGGCGTTTCGTTCAATATTGATGATACCATCCTTGCCCATATAACACTCGGCGGTGATTTTAGACGGCTGTCCAAAGGCAAAATCCCCAATCTGATACACCGCCAGTGCGTTTACCTGACCAATTTCCACGCCCTGAGTATCAATCATTTTGATATCACGCAGCACCTGGTCGCGGACTTTTTCTTCTGCCATGCTGCTGCGGTAGCGCCGTTCCCTGAAGGCAGTTTTCACCTCGTCCCGGCCAATTAAATCAGTTCCATTTTGGTTGCACCAGTAATTGGCCTCGGTCATCAGTTCCACGACCTTGCCGAATCGCAGTGAAAGCTTTTTCTGATCACTCACAGCCCGCTGGCTGATTTCGATAAGCGCCGCCACACCGTCCGGCGAAAAATGACAGAGGTTCTCCTCCCGGCAGACCCGTGAAATAAACTGAACATACTGGGCAATGGCTTCGGCTTCATTATCAGTTTCATGGTCAAAATCCGCCCTGACTTTAAATGTTTTCTCAAACTGTTCGTCGTATGCCAGCAGCAAGTCAAAGATTTCCCGGCGACCAATAAGGATAACCTTCACATCCAGTGGAATCGGCTCCGGCTTCAGGCTGCTCACGGTAACATATCCCAGCTGTTCCTGCACATCTTCTATTCGGACTTCCTGGTTGCGAAGCGACCGTTTCAGTGTATCCCAGACGAAGGGATTAGTTAGCACTCCTTCAATATCCAAAATCAAATACCCGCCGTTCGCGCGCAACAGCGACCCCGGCTGAACCATGGTAAAGTCCGAATATACCGCACCAAACTTGGCTCGTTTTTCCATCCTGCCAAAGATGTTGTTATAGGTGGGATTGATCTCCTCGATAACAGGTGCACCCTCGGTTTTAGTGTTATCGACGAGGACATTAACCTTGTATTTGGTAAAATCCGGCTCGCCGTCTTGTTGCTGTCCGAGCATCGCCATTAACTGCTGTTGTTGTCCGCCGTCACCCTGGGCCGCCTGGGTAAAATCGCTGACATTCTCGATAATATCCGCCTTAACCGCTTCCAGATACTCGCCGACTTCTTCGTGATCCGCATACTCCTCTTTCAGATTGTCAATGCGGTGACCAACCACGAACAACGTGACTTCTTTATTCAGCTCCTTAATTTTTTCCTGGAATTCCTTTTCCAGCTTGTTGATATCCTGCATTGTGGACTGGATTTCCCGCTGTACGTAGTCGATGTTTTCGTCCACCTGTTGCCTGATATCGTCCTCTAAATTGTTGTAGGTTTCCTGATCGATGGGATTATCGTTGACCATCGGGATAGTCTGGAATCCGGCGTTTGTCGATTGAATCTGGATGTCGTGTTCCCGGGCTTCCTCCTCCAGTTCGTTGATTTTTTCGCGCTTTTTCTGCTGGAACTCTTCCATAATCCTGGATCGTTTTTCCTGGTAATCCTCGGTCTCAAATGCCCGGGGCATTTCGTTTTTCAAATTCTCGATGAGTTGATCCATTTTCCGGGAAAACTCAACACCTTCTCCAAAGGGTAACGGAAATGAAATTGGTCTGTAGGAATCCTCGAAATTGTTTACCATCAACCAGTCATCCGGCACCGGCTCATCAGCGCTTTTTTCCTCCAGGAGACGCTTCACCAGCGTGGCCTTGCCCGTCCCGCTCATGCCGGTAACAAATATATTGTAGGACTTGTTCTCCACATTGAGGCCGAACTCCAGCGCCCTGACGGCCCGATCCTGGCCGATGACATCTTCCAGAGATTCAACTTCAATGGTGGATTCAAAAGAGAATTGATCGGTCGAAATGTGACTGGTGAGTTGTTCTGCTGTTAATTTCTGAATTTCGGATGTGCTCATCGATAGAACTCCCTTCTTTATGCCGGGTAATTAGCAATAAATAATGGTAACTATTGGGTAAGACAGTTCAAAATGCATAAATAAGTATACTCCGGACCCGGGACCGGTATTACCGGAATATGATTGGATGCGATCCGGCCTGTTCCATACGTCCAATGATGGTGGTGGCGGTATGTCCCCGGTCATGCATTTCCCGGACGAATGTGTCGGCGTTTATCGCCGGGAGACTGATAAGCAGGCCACCGGAGGTCTGGGCATCGGCTACCAGGAGTTTTTGACTCTCGGTCAATGAGCCAAAATCGATGCTTTCCCCGGCGGATTGCAGATTTCGGCGTGTTCCGCCTGGGACTTCACCCTTATCGATGAGATCCATCACACGGTCAAAAACGGGTAACTTATCGATATTCAGTGCGGCCGAAGTGTTGCCATCCGACAGCATTTCCTTCAGGTGGCCGACCAGGCCGTATCCGGTGACGTCCGTTACCGCGTTTGCGCCATATTGGCTGGCTAATTCAGCGGCATCTCTGTTCAGCGACTTCATTACGTGAATCATATCCTGAACCTCGGACTCGTCCAACACCCTGTGCTTAATAGCAGTATTCAGGATACCCGTACCCAACGGTTTGGTCAGGATGAGTGAGTCGCCCGCGCGGCTGCCGGTATTCCGCAGAATGCTGATTTCGTCCGGTATCCGGCCGATGACCACCATCCCATATTTAGGTTCCTTGTCGTCAATGCTGTGTCCGCCCAGGACAAAAATACCCGCTTCGCTGGCAATATCGCTGCCGCCCCGGAGTATCTCGCTCAGGACTTCCAATGGCAGCTCATTCTTGGGAAAGCCGATGATATTCAGGGCAAACATCGGCTCAGCACCCATGGCGTAAATATCGCTGAGGGCATTGGCGGCGGCGATGGCGCCAAAGTCGTACGGATCATTCACGATGGGCGTAAAAAAGTCCAGAGATGCGATTAGCAGGGAGCCGTCCGGTTGGCGATATACGGCGGCGTCGTCACTGGTGGCGAAATCCACCAGGACATTGGGATCATCGACTTCCGGGAGCAATCGCAGCACCTGCGACAGGTCCGAAGGACTCAGTTTACATGCTCACCCGGCGCCATGACTGTACTGGATCAGTTCGATTGGTTCGTTTGATTCCATAGATGAGAAAAGGTAGACAAGCCTGCGTTGGCAATCAAGATGGATTGCAGCAGGAGGAACAGATCAAAAAAATTCAATAAATTCTCGATTAAGGAGATGAGTGAATGGCAAGCAAAAGTAAAATCTTTTTATTGATCAGAAATTTGCCACTTATATATTCCATATAAGCGATGATTTTTCTGTTGGCTCACTCATAAGCAGGCAATCTACTATTCGTATATTTGCTCATTTCGGAATCGTCGGTGTACTCTACCTTCTCTGCATTGCGCCGGTGGGGCTAGCACAGTCGCCGGCAACTATTACCGGGGAGGTGACCGATTCTCTGGGCAAACCGTTACCCGGCACCAATGTCTGGATCCCGGATTCACCGTTTGGCAGCTCGACCGATCAGGCGGGCCATTTTCAAATTGAGGTCCCACCAGGCGAGTATACCGTCTTTTTTAACCGGATCGGGTATCGCCTGGAAACGCGCACCCTTCCGATTACTGCAGGCGAAGAAGTATCGTTGAATATTACTTTGGACGTTGAACCGGTCAGGATGCGCGGCGGCATCGTGGTGGAAGAGGAGAGCCAGAGCCCGTATTTAAACACTCAATACCGTGCGACACCGTATACCGCACAGAATATTACTTCCATAGCCGAGCCGGATGTATTTACGACAATCACGTCACTCCCCGGAATCATCCAGACGAATGATTTAACCGGAAACCTGTACGTTCGTGGCGGCGCTTCGGACCAGAATCGTATTCTGCTGGACGGAGTCCCGATTTACAATCCGTATCACCTGTTCGGGTTGTTCGGCAGCTTTAATATCTGGGCGCTGGAGAGCTTCAATGTGTATCCGGCGGAGTTTCCCGTGCGGTATTCCGGGCGACTCAGCAGTATTATCGATATCCGTACCAGAGATCCCTGGTCCGGGGACGTGACAATTGCAAATCTGAGCCTGGTGTCCTCCGGGGCGACAGTTACCCGGAGTTGGAAGGATGAGGCCGTTCTGGTTTCGGCAAGACGCTCTTATCTGGATCTAATGTCCCAAATACTGGGAGCAGATTTACCGTATTATTTCTATGACACCAACCTGAAGTTCGTCCACAAGTTTACGGAGGCGCTTCAGCTGAGAGCCTGGGGCTATTTTAGTCAGGATCGCTTTCGGCCCGGGCTGAATTCTCTGCAGGATCTCCTGGATAAATCACCCGGATCTCTGGTAAACCGATGGGGCAATCAGGCTGGCGCCCTCCAGATGGAATATAATACCTCTTCTCAGCACAGTCGTGTTTCATTGGCGGTCAGCCGGAATTATCTCGAAATGTACAGCGAGGACGCATACTCCGTTGATAATAGCTTGAGGGATATCATTCTGCGGGCGGACGTGATCCAGCCGTACGGGAAGCAGGTGGTGCATGTGGGATTTTATCTGACCAATAAACATCTGTCTTATAATTGGAACGGCGATTATACGCTTGAGCGAGTATTTTATCCTGATATTCCAACAGTTTTCCAGTATAACTACCGGGAATATCTCTACGGGATTTACTTTCAGGATGAAATCACCATCACGCCGAAGCTTCTCGTTTCCGGTGGCGTTATTTGGGACCACTGGCGGTCAGTTGAGCCCTTTTCGCCCAGGTTGAACATCAAGTGGCGCCGTACGGAAGACTCATTTTTCAAATTAGCTGCCGGAGTGTACCATCAGAATTTTTCCCAGGGCGCCGAGACGAGAGAAGGCAGCGTGAATGCACCGGTTTTCCCGACCCAGCGGGCATCCAGGGCGCTCACAATCTCGCTGGGATACTCTAAAAAACTGAATCGGTATTACAGCCTGAATGTGGAAGCGTATCGACGGTATTTCCACGACGTACCGCAGATTTACCGGAATGCACAGTTCCCGGAATTTGAATACGGAACAGGCGGCGCTATAGGTTTGGATTTTTATCTGAAGAAGGGGCTGGGCACCTTCACCTATCAGCTCTCAGGGGCGGTTCAGCAGAATACCGTAGAGTTTTCCGGGAATTCGTTTAATCCGGACTGGGATGTTCCATTCAATATAAATGCGCTGTTCAACTGGAATATCACGGATGACATTGCGCTAAACTCCCGGATATTGTATCACAGCGGTACACCCTACACTCCTGTCGTAGAGAAATATCTTCGGTTTCAAAATCCGTTTCATGGCGGTTCGGAGGACAGTCTGACTGTTATTTATAAACCTGGTGAACAAAACTCGGAGCGGCTTCCAGGATATTTTCGGATGGACCTGGGTTTAAAAAAGCGCGGCACCTGGGGACCGTTAGAGTATCAGTTCAATTTCCAGGTAATGAACCTGTTTAATACACAAAATATCCTGCGATACCAGTGGTATGATTATTACTACAACCAAACGCAGTCTCAGGATGAAAACGGTGGCACGGTTACCGGACTGCCGCTGATCCCGTCTTTTGGAATCGTATTGAGGTACTGACATGGGCAATCAGTTGAAAAGGTTGAGTATGATGATGAGTCTTTTGGTGGTTGTCTGCAGTTGTGACGAGACGCCGGTACAGACCGGTGATATCTTCGTTGAAGATTCCCTGGTCGTTCATGCAATTCTTGACCCGGACCAAGATAGACAAAAAGTCGTCATTTCCAGGGTTTTGCCGCCGGAGGATTTTCAGGAAATTTACGTGAACGATGTGCAGGTAAAGATAAATAATTTCCCATTAGAGCACCGCGAAGTGGAGAGTAATCTACTCCACAGGCGGGGCTTTAACTACCAGGAAGACTATAATTATTATACGCGGCTCGAGGTCGAAAATGAAAACACCTATACACTCGTGGTAACACGGAATCGCGATACGCTGATTACCGGTCAAACCACCGTGCCGGAAATTCAGTCTATGGAATTTTCCCCGCCGAACCGAACTTTTCAATGGGTTGCGCCCGACGCACCGTTGTTCTATTTTTCCGCCTCGTCAAACAGAGGTATCTATGAAGAGAACCGTACCATATTGCACGACCGGACCCCGATGCTTAACCGAAACGATCTTGTGAGCGGACGGTACACCATCCCGGCTGATCAATACAGCGAAATTTCTAATTTTCGGTTTGCAGTGACGGCCGTAGACTCGAATTATTTCGAATACATCATTAACGAATCAACGCGTGCCGGGATCTCCGGCGGGCGGGGCGTGTTCGGCTCGCAAAGCCGGGAGGAGTATATATACACGCAGCGCGGACCGCGATCGCGATAACCTTTCGATTCAAAAATTATTTCCGATGATCCGGGAGCCTGAAGTTGGGTTAGGCTTCCGTATCCCGGCTGCCCCGGAAAATCCAGAATTGCCTGCCAAGTCCGACCCGTTTGGCCATCCCGGTCTGGATTAGCTGCACAACAACACCGATATCTTTGGCCTCCGGTTCGTCAATAGTTCGGGCAAACCGGGACATGGGCAACCGACCAAGAAAACTCAGAAGAAACGTGATATGAAACGGCGAGAAGACCCAGGCACCGATGTGGAATTCAATAAAGGCAAACCACGTCACGATGAATCCGCCCAGGAGCATCGCGCAAAAATTGAGCAGCCCGGTAATGCCTGAGACGACTGCCAGCGCCGAGGCCTTCTTTTCTCCCGGTAATCCGTAGAGGACAATGTTAAACAGGGTGATATTTAGTCCTGCCCAAAATGTGCCGGAGATAAACGCCTCGATCCAGAGAATCCACGACCACTCCGGCGCCATGAGCAACCAAATCAACGGAATTACCGACACGCCAGAGAGGCAAATTTGGAGGAGCGGTTTGTGGCCGACTCGGTCCAATAATTTTCCCCAAATCGGCTGTAGCAGGAACGGCAGTCCGGCGGTAATCGCCGCATACAGTGTTGCCTGACTGTAATTCCAGTGCAGGTTTTCGTAGAGATGAACGTAATAAAACGGCGCCGCCACGCCGGTAACGATGGTCCAAATTGCCAGAAAAGATAAAATCGATCGGAATTTGCGATTTTCCCGGATTTGCCTCCATATCAGGGATGGCGAAATCCGCTCTGATACCGTTTGCGGCACATCATCGATGAGAAGCGTAAACCGGAAGGAAAAGTATGCCAAAGCGATGCCGAAAAGGATGATCAGCGAATAGCCGAATCCTTCCATGCGGATGGTGCGAAAAAAATCGAGTGCCAATCCGGTGAGGACCAGCATGCCCATGCTGAGCAATCCGACATACATATTGCGCATTCCAAAAAATCTGCCGCGAAACCTTGTCGGTACGAGGTCCGACATCCAGGAAAGCCAGCTGTTGAGTCCGAGATTAAAGAAAAGAAGGGACACAACCGACAAAACGATAAACAGGGGAACCGGATCAAAATCGAACAACAGGAGGGCTGGAAGTGCTGCGACCAACATCCAGACCAACCGGGAGTATAGTGTGCCATACGAAGTCAGTTTCCTGCGACTACCGACTTTATCGATGAACCATGGAGCAAAAAACTGTACAATTTGCGTCAGGAACGGGAGGGAAATAATTATGCTGATTTCCAAGGGTGATGCGCCAAGGTACAGGGCAAATCCGGTTAATAAAACACCAGTCGAAATGGTATTAAAAGGCGCACTCAAAGCCCCTTCCCACAGCGAGTTTCGCAGCGATTGTTTGATATGAATAAAGCGTCGTTTCATTGCAATCGCAGTACGATACTCAGGTTGTGAACGGAAAGCAAGATTTTGTAACGACAGTGTAAGAGTGTTATGGTGTTCAAGTTAGAAAACCGTGTCAATGTGCTACTGTGTTCTCGCCGCTCCACGGAGGCGGAGAAGTGTTATGGTTAAAACTGTCAGGTGTCGAGTCTCCTCTGTCCTGCGTCCATTGTGACTTTCGTCTTGGTAGTACACGCTTTAGCGGGAGTTGTTGGTTGTGTTCATTTCAGTGTCTTCGGTGTTTTTCAGTGTTTAGTCATTATTCTTTGCATCTTTGCGGTATTTAATCTGCGGTCATCTGCTCAATCTGCGTCATCAGCGTGCTATTAGTTTTTTTTCTTGGCTCAACGTTCTTTTCTTTGTACCTTTTCGACCGATGAGTCGAAAACAAACCAATCAGTCGAATCCAAAACTGAAAGATCGCCGGGCGGAGGAACGGGATCAGCGGCGGCAGTCCATATTAGACGCGGCTCTGACTCTCTTTGCGAAGCAAGGGTACACGGAAACGAAACTCACGGAGATAGCCGAAGCCGCCCGGCTCGGTAAGGCGACACTGTACTACTATTTCCCGGAGAAGGAGACTATCTACTGGACGATCTACGAGGAGGAAACCATCAGGTATTACGAGAGGGTGTCGGACGCAATCCTATCCACTGAAGATCCAGCAGAAATTATTTCCCTCTATTTTCGTCAGTATATCAACTATGGATATGAAAACACGGATTTTTTAAAGATTATTTTTCCGCTGGGTAAGAGTTCTCCCATGGGTTCCGCCCGGCACAGGGAAATTGGCGAAAAGGTAGATGACCATCGTAAACCGATTGACGAACATCTCAACAGTGTGCTAGAAAAAAATCAGTCCCCGCTATCAGGTCCGGAGTTAACAGAGCTGATATGGACTATGCTATCCGGACTTAGCATAAAAATAATTCGAGGCGCTCAATATTCTGCAGTAGTGCTGGAAGCACAAATATTTATCGATTCACTCAACAGCATTATTCAGGGAGAGACGGCATGAAGCGGATTGCAGATCTGATAACAGAACACCCGTGGTGGTTTATTCTCATCAACGTGATTCTGACCGTATTTTTCACTTACCAACTGAAAAATATGCACATGGATCCGGATGTGACCAACGCACTGCCACAGGACATTCCTGCCAAGCGTCTCTACGATAAAATGGGCGAGATTTTTCCCTCCAAAGAATTTGTTTTCGTCGGCATCACCGGGGACAGTCTGTTTACACCGGAGAACATCCGCACTATTGCAGCGCTGACCGATTCCATCGATGCGTATCCAGAGGTCTACAATATCATTTCTCCGACCAATATCAGCCTGATCGAGGGCACACCCGACGGAATGAATGTCCGTGATATTCTTACGAAACTCCCGGAGACACCGCGGGAAGTAGAGCAATATAAACAGGATCTCTTCAACAGCGATTTGGCGCTGGGCAATATTATTTCCAAAGATGAACAAGCTGCCGGGATCATGATCTTCCTGAAAAATTCCATTGACCCGGATGACTTTGTCTCGGCATTCATTCCCACGGTCGAGCGGATGGATCAGCAGTCCGACCTGGACTACCTGCTTGCCGGGAAGCCAGTAGTGAACCACTACGTCAGCCTGGGTATGCAGCGGGACATGGCAGTCTTCTTTGGCGGCGGGCTGGCGGTGATTTTCGTCCTGCTCCTTATCGCTTTCCGAAGTATTCGTGGGATAATTCTTCCGCTCACGGTTGTGATTATGAGCGTGCTCTGGACTATGGGACTGATGACACTCTTCGGCATTCCCATGAGCCATTCCACGGAGATTCTGCCGATTTTACTTATGGCAATTGCGGTCGCGGACAGCATTCACTTGCTGTCTCACTATTCCCAGAACGCGTTGAAGATTTCTGATAAAAAACTACTAGCCAAATCAACATTTCTGGAGATGCAATCCCCGGTGATTATGACGTCACTCACCACCGCTGCCGGGTTTCTCGCGCTGAACACATCCGGGACCGAAAGCATCGGTATACTGGGCATTTTTACCTCCATTGGCGTTTTATTTGCCCTGCTGATCTCACTGACCTGGCTCCCGGCGTGGCTTTCCGTTGTCCCCGTACCGAAATGGATGCGCAAACGGGAAAAGTCTTTTGCTTCGCAGAAATTTGCTTCCTGGTGGGGCAACGCGCTCATCAAATTTGAGAAGGGATTTATTCCGTTTATCATCATTGTGGCGCTCGTCTCGGTCTGGGGTATGACCAAACTGCATCACGAATTTTCTTCCATCGAAAATTTCCCTGAAGAGCATCCTTTGCGGCAGGCGAACGATTTTGTCAACGAACACTTCGCCGGAACCACTGCATTTCAAATCATGATTGAAGGTGAGGAGGAAGGTGCAATCAAATCGCCGCGTCTCCTCAAGGGAATGCTGGAATTCCAGCGCTACGCAAAAACGCTGGATCATGTGGGCGATTCACAATCGCTGGCGGATTTTGTCGCTCGAATCAACAAAGTGCTCCACAGCGACAAAGAGGCATACAACCGCATTCCGGATCAGCAGGAAATCGTCACAGGGACTGAGTGGGTACAGCAAAACGGGGAGTGGATAGAGCGGGAGGTACAGGACACTGTTTCCGGACGTCATTTGGTGGCCCAGTACCTCCAGCTCTACGAGATGTCCGGCGAGCCGGAGGATTTTGCAAACCTGGTGGATTACGGTTATCAAAATGCCAAAGTCTCCGTGTTTATTAACACCGATAAGCAGTCCATTCTCCGGAAAATTGACAAGAAACTCTCAGCAAAACTCGATGAACTATTTCCAGAGACCACCGCGGAAATCACCGGCATGGCAAAAATCATCATTGTAGTGGATAACCTAATCGTCCGGGGACAGGTCTACAGTATCATCGTCTCGCTGCTGCTGGTCTGGCTGCTCACCAGTTTTATGTTCAAGTCCCCGGTGATTGGCGTTTTCTCCACGATTCCGCTCTTCTTTGCGCTCTTTTTAAATTTTGCGATCATGGGCTGGTTCAAAATTCCACTGAACCTGGAGACCATGGTCACCTCCAGCATCGCCATCGGGATCGGTATCGATTACGCCATCCACTTTATCCACCGGTACCGGATCAAACTCGGCGAAGGATTGGATTTTTATGAAGCGGTTCCGGCGACTATGCGCGAGTCCGGGGTGGCGATTATCATCAATTCCATAATCGTAGCGCTGGGATTTTCCATCATTGCGCTCTCGCAATTTGTCGCCATCGCGCACATGGGCATATTGATTACGCTGACCATGCTCACCAGCGCTTTTGGTGCCCTGACGATTCTGCCGGCATTTTTCATGATCGTTAAGCCGAAGTCCCTTATTCCAGAGAAGTCCTGAGGAGGAAAGTATGAAATATCTATCTTACGCAAGTACCGCACTCATCATGTTGTTCATCACATCGCTGGGATTTGCCCAGGAACCCACCGGATACGAAATCATGCAGGAAATGCTCAATCAATCCACCTGGGATGCCATGCAGGCCAAGGTGACGCTCACACTGAAAACCAGTCGCGGCGAAACCCGGGTGCGCACAATCGATTTCTACTCAAAGAATACCAGAGATGACGAAAGCCGGATGCTCATGCGGTTTACCCGGCCAGCCGATGTGGAGGGTACGGGCTTTCTGATGATCGAGCACGATAACGCCGAAGATGAGCGCTATCTCTATCTCCCGGCGCTGCGCCGCGTCAAGCGGATTGCCGCCAGCGGTTCCGGCGGGAATTTCATGTCGTCGGATTTCACTTATTACGACATCGGCGAGCCGGAGCTGGAGGACTGGACATACAAGCGCCTGGCAGATACGACTATCGCCGATCAAAAAACCTATGTCATTGAGAGCCTCCCGAAAACCGACCAGATCAGCGAGGATACCGGGTACGGGAAAATCATCCGGTACGTCCTGCAGGACAAACTGAACAATATAAAAACGGTGTATTTCGATGAGTCATTGCAGAAGAAAAAAATTCTCAATGTCAAAGAGTATACCGAAGTCAATGGGACGGATTTCGAATCGAACATGGTGATGCACGACGTGCAGATCGATCATACCAGCATTATGGAATTTGATGACATTCAGACGAATACCGGCATCCCGGATGATTTCTTTTCGCAGCGCTATTTACAACGGATGCGGTGAGGGCCTCCGGCGTCTACCCTTTCCCGACAGGGAGCCCTTCCGGGCCGACAAGATCAGCTCCGGCCGAAGTTCAAAAAATTACCAATCGCCCATGATTGCTAATTTTACCAGGAAAATACTATGAGAATCCACAAAATTACTCACCTGATATTTTCCGTTTTCATCATTTTGTTTTCTGGTGAAATCCACGCCCAAAACCTGAGCGGATATGTAAAATCATTTGGCTATGTCAATCCCAACGATTCCATCCGGTTTGATCGCGCCGGAGCACGGTTGCAGCTCCAGGTGGACGGTCGCCTGGGCATGAGTGCCGCTTATTTTGCTGCTATGGATTTTAATTACGACGCGGCAAAATCGGCGCATTCCCCGTTTGCTGGTCGCGGAAGTGGTCTCACCGTCTATCCCGTGGAGGCGTACGTGGATATCTTTACCGATCATGCTGACTTTCGCCTGGGACAGCAGTTCATCTTCTGGGGGACAGCGGACTGGGTGAATCCCACCGACAATATCAATCCCTGGGATTACGAGAATATTTCGTCGGAGATCGAGGACTATCGTATTCCTGTGGTAGCCGCCAGAGGCAACTTCTACCTGGGGCCGTTCAAAGTCCAAGCCGTCGGACTCCCGTTTTTCGAACCGGACAAAATGCCGGCGCCGACCGATTCGCTGATTACGCCGGAAAACCGGTTAAGCAATGCACAGTTCGGACTGAAACTCTCCTCGTACATCGGTACACTGGACTATTCCCTGAGTTACTTTCACGGGTACGAGCACTCTCCGACTATCCAGCATAACTTTGTGGGCGGACAACCAATTTTGTACGGCGAATACCTTCCCATCGATGTGTACGGCTTTGACTTCATCACCACCCGGGGCGCCTGGGCGATCAAGGGCGAATCCGCGTATTTCCGCACGGAAGATACCGACGGCACCAATCAGTTCGTGGATAATCCGTACCTCGAGTCGGTGGTTGGGGTGGACTACATTCCGACGGACAAACTCTCCCTCACTGGGCAATTAGTGCACAATTACACATTCCAGTATGACAAGGATGTTGAGCAACTCAACCCACAAGGCGCTCCGCCGCAACAGACTTTTTCCACCGCCATCCGCGCCCAGTGGGAGGTGATGAAATTCGTCTCTTACCAGCTCATTGGCGTGTACAATTTCGAAGATGGAGATTCCTTTACGCTCACTTTCTTGAACTGGGATATGGCGGACGGTGTCGGAGTGACCTTCGGCGGGCTCCTCTTACAGGGCCCGGCAAATTCACCTTTCGGCAGATCAGCGAAACAGGATCAGATCTTTGCGGAGATTAAAGTATCGTTTTGACAGCTGTGTTAAAGTGTTTGAGTGTTCAGGTGTTCGAGTTAAAAACCGTGTTATGGTTAAAATCGTCATGCGTCAAGTCTCTTCTGTCCTGCTTCTATTGTGACTTTCGTGTTGGTAGTACCCGCTTTAGCGGGAGTTGTTGGTTGTATTCATTTCAGTGTCTTCGGTGTTTTTCAGTGTTTCGTCTGTCAATCTTTGCAGCTTTGCGGTATTTAATCTGCAGTCATCTGCTCAATCTGCTCCGGGAGGAGCACCTACTGGGGCGTATTATTTCTATACCCTTTTCTTTTGCGTTTCACAGGCTTTTTCTCTACAATTTCACCGGACGAGAAATCATCTGTTATAACCCCTGACGATCGGACAGTATGGGCACAGCGATATCAATCACCTTTTCGCTAATTCAGTGGATCGCCTTTTTTCTGCTGATCATCGTGACCTACGAGCTGCTCCGCTGGGGCGTAGTCTCCTTCTTCAAGCGCCGGTTCATGCGATCGGTCACGAGTTTTCTGCGGAAACACGGAGTCCGATTCGATCAGTATAAACTCACTAATAAACTCATCATTAAAGATCAGTTGCTCCACGACCGGGAAGTCAGCACAGAAATCCTGGAGGAATCCCGGAAAAAGGATATCCCGTACGAGGAAGCCCGGGAAATCGCCGAACAGTATATTGACGAAATCGTGCCGACCTTCAATCTGCTTTCGTATTACAAGTTTGGCTATAGTATCGCCAACTTTCTCCTGAAATTTCTGTATGAAGTCGTCATCGATGAGGAGGCCAAGGACGAAATCAAGGAGCTCTCCGAGGATTCCCTGGTTATCTATGTGATGAACCACCGGAGTAACATCGATTACATCGTGGTGGCGTTCATGCTGATGGAAAACATTTCGGTGAGCTATGCCGTCGGTGAGTGGGCCCGGGTATTCCCGCTGGAATACATTTTCAAGTCATTCGGGGCCTACTTTATCCGCAGAAATTATCGGGATCCACTCTACCATATCATCTTGCGAAAATATGTACAGCTTATCAGCCGGAATAAGGTGACCCAGGGGATCTTTCTGGAAGGTGGTCTGTCCAGAGATGGGAGATTCCGCCCCCCCAAAACCGGTTTGCTTGACTATATTCTGAATGAGACCGCAAACGAGTCCGACGCGGAAAATGTGGTGTTCGTCCCGGTAGGTATTAATTACGACTGGATCCTGGAGGATAAGACTCTGATCAGCGAGTGGAAAGAGGGCAAGCAAACCATGACAATGGGCGATCACCTGATGTCGCTCATCCGGATTCTGATCAAATCGCCCTACCTGATAATCGTGAATTCCTTCCGCGCTATCACCGGCCGACTGAAGGAACACGGATACGCCAGCATCAAGTTCGGCTCCCCGGTGAAACTCAATGATCTATTGAATGTACCGGAATTCGAGGCGCGGAATGAATATGCGGAGCGCCGCCGCATGTTAAAGGATGTTGCGAATCGCCTGTTGGACAAAATCAGTGGGGTGGTACCGGTTACACCGGTTGCGGTAGTATCCAAAACGCTGCTACAGGTTGAGGGTACGGCTATTTCCAAGCAGGAATGCATCGAATTGCTGAACACCAACTTGGAGCACCTGGAAGCAAAGGGAGCTCAGCTCATCATGGGGGAAGATTACGAACACCAGATCAAGAGTCAGCACCGCCTGGAAACGGAAAAATGGTTCCGGAAGCGGGAATTGGTGCAGTTTGAGGAGGATCTGCTTCGCGGGGATGTTGCGGAAAAGACACTCCAGCTGGCGGTTGAGCTGTTGACCCGGCGGAATATTATCAAGGTGAATCAAGAGAAAATTCTCATCGTTCCGGAGAAACGACCGTTTCTGGAATATTATGCCAATACAATCCGGCATTATTTTACTCAGGATATCCCGGGGCAAAATGCGGATCAGCCTGAAGAAAAAACGGGACAAAATCTGACCACAAACGCCCCGGGGAAACCCACATAGATTTACCCGGTCTTCTTTTGTAAAAACCTACGGCGAACAGCCGCAACGGAGGGGGATTTCATCCAAATCCACTTGACATTATATACCCCCGTCTTTAATCTTTTAAGATTTGTAATGTAGGGGAGAAACCTAACGGTATGCAGATACGGTATTTAAACGGTATACGGCTGAAGCGTGCAATCATTGCCGGCTCCAATAGTGTGATCAGTAATCGGGAATATTTGAACAAAATTAACGTATTTCCGGTGGCGGACAGTGACACCGGCACCAATATGGCCAGCACACTCCAAAACATGATGAACGGACTGGTCACCTGTATGGATCATTCCGTGGATAAAATCAGTCGGGTGGCAGCCGATGCCGCGTTGATGGGTGCCCGGGGCAACAGTGGAGCAATCCTGGCGCAGTTTCTCCACGGTTTGGCCGAAGAATTCTCCGATAATATCACCGTCAGCACAAAGTCGTTTGGCGCCGCAGTCAGTAACGCCGTTGATTATGCATACGATGCTATTTCCAATCCCAGAGAGGGGACGATTCTGACGGTCATTCGGGAGTGGGCGCACCATGTCCATGAAAAAGCCCAGCACACCGACGATTTTGTGGAGGTCCTCCGGGAATCCATTGGCGCAGCCAAGGATTCCCTTTCCCATACACCCGATCATCTGCATGTACTGAAGCAGGCTGGCGTGGTCGATGCCGGCGCCCGGGGCTTCGTAGATTTGCTGGAAGGCATGGCGAATTTTATTAAGCGCGGAAAAATCCGTGAACTCAAGCAGCTCCAGGTGGAGATTCAGGAGACCGGGCCGAACATTACTGATGAAATGGGAGAGATAGCATTTCAGTTCTGTACCGAATGCATTATTGAAGGGACTGACATCGACCACAAGGATTTGCGATCCGCGCTGTCCGATATGGGGGATTCGCTGATTATCGCCGGTTCAAGAACAAAGACGAAAGTCCATGTCCACACGAACGATCCCAGACAGGTCTTCCGCATTGCGGAAAAGTGGGGGAAAATCACCGGAGAAAAAGCCGACGATATGCGGGATCAGTTCCGTTCGGCCCACACCAAACATGGTGATATAGCGCTTGTTGTGGATACCGCATGCGATATGCCCAGAGATTTAGTGGAACGGTTTAACATTCAAATGGTACCGCTTCGTGTTCTTTTCGGTGATAAAACGTATGTGGATAAACTCTCACTCACACCGGATGATTTCTACCAGATGATGCGGAATAATCCGGATACCCATCCCTCGACTTCCCAGCCGACCCCGGCCGATTTCCTGAACAAATTCGAGTTTCTTAGCTCACATTATGACAACGTGTTGTGCTTGAGCCTGTCCGGCGGACTGAGCGGAACCTATCAGTCCGCGATGACGGCAGTCCGGAACGGCGAATTCGACGCCAATATCGAGATCATCGATACCAAAAACCTGACAGTCGGAGCTGCACTCATTGTCCGAAAAGTCGCCGAGGCTATTGAGGATGGGGCATCCATCGAGGAAGCTACATCTCTGGCAAAATCCCTGGTACCGCGGACGAAACTGCTGGTGGCTGTGCCATCTCTGGAATCGTTAATCCGTGGCGGCCGGGTGAGCAAGATGAAAGGCCTGATCGCCAATCTGCTGAACCTGAAGCCGGTGATTAGAATTGATGAAGACGGCAAAGCGGAGCAGTTTGGCACGGTATTCGGCGTGGAAGGCGGTAAGAAGAAGATTTTTAAACTTCTGCAGGAACGGCTCGACTCCTCCGTCCCTCTCGATTTTGCCATCGCCCATGTAGATGCCATGGATGATGCAAAATCCTTCGCGGAACGGATCGAAAATGAATTTACCCTGAACCACGATATCTTCATCCAGGATGCGTCGCCGGTATTGGCTGCTCACGCCGGATTCGGGGTAGTAGCTATTGCCTACATTGAACCTGCTGGAGCAGAGTGAGTTTGTTGTCCCAAGCGGATCCTATGTATATTAATCTTATGCAGGTTTTGGAATAGGGGAGACAGCAAAAGCAAAAGAGAGAGATGTGTTGTCGCAGACACAACTCACCCACTTGTTCTCCCTCTCTTCTAAAGAGAGGGAGAGACGCAGCTATACGTTGGTTACCCAGTTCTCCCTTCCTCTTCCGAAGAGGAAGGGAGCCAGAGGGATGGAGTTGTGTAATTGAAGATGAAATAATAAAAACCCAACAATTTCCAGTAACGGGTGAACTCAAACCAATTCGTTAATTTATAGTTGAATAGCAAATCATGATACAAATCGTCCTTATAATCGTTCTGAGCTATCTGGTCGGCTCCATTCCCACCAGTATCATCGTGGGAAAAGTCGTATTCGGCAAGGATGTCCGGAATTACGGCTCCGGAAACGCCGGCGGGACCAACGCCTGGCGGACCTTCGGATGGAAGGCGGGCCTGTTCGTGATGCTGGCTGACCTGGGAAAAGGCGTTGTAGCCACGCTTTTTGTTTCTCAGTTGCCGGCACCGGATCTGTTCTCATACGAAGCCATCCAGTTGATGGCCGGGTGCGCCGCCGTCATCGGGCACATCTGGACGATCTTCGCCCGTTTCAACGGTGGCAAAGGCGTAGGCACGGCGGCAGGTATGCTGTTGGCGCTCTATCCAGTCGCAACGCTCATCTGTATCGGCGTCTTTGGAATTGTTATCATGCTCTCCGGCTACGTTTCCTTAGGCTCCCTTTCTGCAGCGTTGGCATTGCCCATCGTCCTCTGGATTATGGACGCCACCGGCTGGCGGCTGGTGAGTCCGACGCTCTTTTACTTTTCAATCCCTGTAGTCATCCTGATTTATTTTACCCACCGGGCAAACATTAAACGTCTGATCAAGGGGACCGAAAACCGGTTTGAGAAAATCCGTCTCTTTTCAGAAAATAAATAGCACGCAGATGATGCAGAAACAACGGATTAACACAGATTAGCAACAAATAATATAAACAAATAATTTAGCCGCGAAGCCACGCGAAAAACCGCGAATAAAGAAAAAACCAACTAATATAATAATTGTTTCAAATTCGTTTTATTAGCGGTCATTCGCACCTCTTCGTGGCTTTCTGGCGTTTGGTCGTTTTTTAATCAGCGGTTATTTGGTGTTTCTGCATCATCTGCGTGCTATTTGTAATATCGTTTCCGGCTTGTTTTCAATCCATCCATCGCCTAATTTGATTTTCCATGAGTAACGAAACTATCGTAAATATTGCGTTTCCCATCGGTACGCATCAGACGTTCAGCTATCTGGTGCCCGACCAATATTCCCGGCAGATTGAGATCGGCTCACGGGTCATTGCGCCGCTGGGCCGGCGGAAATCCCAGGGATATATCGTCGAGATCGATCCGGAGATCGGGGAGAATATCCGCAAAAAGCTGAAGCCAATAATCAAAATTATCGACGATGAACCGCTCTTTACCGAGGAGTTGGTCAAACTCCTGAAATGGATCAGCACTTACTATCTTACACCGTTCGGGAAGGTGTTGCACACCGCACTACCCTCGGAAATACAGGTGCGGAAGTCGGTAACTTATAAACGATTGATATCCGATGAAAAGCTGGAGAGTAACGGAGATTTCCCCGGTCTGCTCAACATTCCCAGGGAACAGGATGTCCGGGAATCCACGTTTTTGGAGCAAACTGATCTCACTCAGGGGGAACTCCGGACCCTGTTGGAGGAAGAATATATTGTCAGGGAAATTCAGTACCAGCCGCCGGCGGGGCGAAAAGTCCAGACCGTCAAGCTGGAACGCACTGTCCGTGACAACTTCGATGCCTTTCTGGACGATCTGGATGGCCGGGCTGTCGCACAGAAGCGTCTACTCAAGGAGCTTCGAAATCATACTGACTGGCTTCCGGCAGCGCAGGCGGTGCAGCTGGCGGATACCGGGTATAGCAGTCTCCGAAGCCTGGAAGAGAAATCGTTAGTCCAGGTGCAGGAAAAGCCGGTAGTACAGGATCCACTGCAGGTCTACGGCGAGCCAATCAAGAAAGAGGTAAAATATACCACGGACCAGCAGGCGGCTATCGATGCTGTGTTGGAGGGAGTCGGTTCAGAGGAATTTCATCCATACCTGTTATATGGCGTCACCGGCAGTGGAAAGACTGAGATCTATCTTCGGGCGGCGGATGAAGTCCTGGAAAAAGGACAACAGGTGATAATGTTGGTGCCCGAAATTGCCTTAACTCCGCAAACGGCCAGACGTTTTCGTGGCCATTTCGGCGAGCGGGTCACATTGTGGCACAGCAATATGAGCGCCGGCGAGCGCGCCTATACCTGGCGGAAAATCGCCGCCGGGGATTACGGCGTCATCGTTGGCGCCCGGAGCGCCATCTTTGCCCCTGTAAAAAATCTCGGCCTCATTATTATCGACGAGGAGCAGGAGAATTCGTACAAGCAGTCTGACCCCGATCCTCGATATCACGCCAGAGATGCCGCTATGGTACGCGCCAGGAATAACGATGCGGTTGTAATCCTTGGCACGGCCACACCGAGTCTGGAGTCCTACTTTAACGCTGTGCAGAATAAATATACCATGCTGGAATTGCCGGAGAGGCATACGGACGCCGTGCCCCCGTCCATTCGGTTAGTGGACATGAAGAAGGAGCGGGAGGAGACCGCAGAGTACCCATACTTTCTGAGTGTTGATTTAGTGGAAGGAATCGAGGCGCGGCTAAAGAGGGAAGAACAGATCATTTTATTGCAGAACCGCAGGGGGTTTGCACCAATCCTCCAGTGCATGGATTGCGGCTGGCATGCCGAGTGCCCCAAGTGCGACATCTCCATGACCTATCACAAAACCGGGAATTATCTGCTGTGTCATTATTGTGATGCAGAGATGGCGCCGCTGATTCAGTGCCCCGATTGTATGGGCGACAAGCTTCAATACACCGGCATGGGCACCCAGCGGGCAGAGGAGCTGCTGGATGAACGCTTTCCGGATGCCCGGATTGTCCGGATGGATGCGGATTCCACGACTCAATCCGGCTCCCACCGAAAGATCCTGGATGCATTCGATCAGCATGAGTACGACATCCTGCTGGGCACCCAGATGATTGCCAAGGGACTGGACTTCCCGAACGTGACGCTGGTCGGCGTGCTGAACGCAGATACCGGTCTCTTCTTCCCGGATTTCCGGGCGCAGGAACGAACGTTCCAGCTGCTGGCGCAGGTGAGCGGTCGCAGCGGTCGCGCCGAGAAGCCGGGAGAGGTGATAATCCAGACCTCGGCCATTGATGATTATGCCATCAAGTGCGCCACACAGAATGAATTCGGACAGTTCTATAATCGCACATTATCAGATCGAAATGAGCTGGATTACCCGCCGTTCAGCCGGCTGGCGAATATCACCGTCCGCGGTCCGCGTCGGGACCGGGTGGAAGAACTGGCAGCGAAGATTGGGCATAACCTCTTTTCCGGGAAGGGAAAAATGCAGGTTCTCGGCCCGGCGCCGGCGCCCATGGAGCGCATCCGGGGGAACTATCACTGGCGGCTGACCATTAAATCCCGCAAAGAGGAGGATCCCACGGGATCGAAGCTACGGCAACTATTGCGGACTGCGCTGTTGCCAATGAAGGAATATCCGAGTTCAGGGAACTATCGCATTAACCTGGATATTGATCCCGGGGATATGTTGTGAAAAAAACCGGTACAAGGGTATAAGGGTAGTGTCATTTCATAATCTTAATCGGTTTTATTAATGCAGAAAGAAAAATGGCTCTCTTGTATTATAAGAAACTCGTTTTTGCGTCTAGGCGTTAAACATAAAAACTGAAATGCTACGGGGAACTACACCTTCAATAGTGAAACCAAGACGAATCATATTAATCCTGCTCCTCATGGTGCTTCCACTGTTATGGAGTGTACCGGCTGGGGCCCAGTCACTGGATTCTCTCAAAAAGGATTGGGGGGCTATCTACTTTGCGCCGGACGAGAGAAGGCATGCCGAATCATCGGCGGAGAAGGTGGCGCTGAGTCTGGAACGGATCGACCAGATATTGGGACTGGACGTGCGAAAGCCGTTTGAGGTGGTTATCGCGCCGACGGATGCCGTATATAAGAAATACGCCGGCAACCTCCCGAAGTGGTCGGCGGGTGCCACCACCTATCCCAGTGGACGAATCGTGCTGAAATCCCCATCGCTGGGACGTACCAGCATCTGGGATTACGACGCCACGCTTCAGCACGAGGTGGCGCATGTCATCATTGGACAGCATATTAATCCCAATCGACTGCCGCGGTGGCTGAACGAAGGCCTGGCCATGAGCGTGGCGAATCAGCATTCTATCAGGGATATGTATACCCTGGCACAGGCGGCCATCCGGGATGCGCTGATTCCCCTGGATCAGATCGAAGGGATGTTGGGTTTTCACTCGCAGAAGGCATCGCTGGCATATATTCAATCGTACGACGCCGTCCAGTTTATCCGGCAGGAATTTCCTCCGAACACCCTCCCGCGGGTATTTGACTTCATGCAAGAAAACCCGGAACTTTCGTGGGCACGAGCGTTTGAGGAAATCGCGGGCGTGTCGCAATTCTATTTCGAGTGGCATTGGAGAAAACAGGTAAAAGGTAATTATAACTGGTTAACCGTGCTCAGTTCTGATACAGTTTTCTGGCTGATATTCCCGGCGTTGGCGCTGCTGGCGTACCTGGCCGTCCGCTGGCGGAACCGGCGAAAAATGCAGCAATGGGAGCAGGAGGAGGACGAACTCGACTCCAAATCGGACTGGGATTACGAATACTTACCGGACGAGGATGATAAATGGCGCGGCGATATTCACTGACATTTTTGCTGACAATTCTACTGATACTTCCGCTTATTTCCATAGAAGCGAACACCGGATATCACGCGCTCCGGCAGCCGCTCTATGCCCGTGCCGTGGGGATGAACGGTGCGTTTACCGGCCAGGCCGGCGACGCCTCGGCGGTTAACTGGAATCCCGCAGGACTGTTTTCCATAGATGGACTGAGTGGCCAGATCTCTTATCAAAAGCACCTGGTGGACGTGAACGCCACTGAACTGCTGTCAGCCTTTCCGGTTTGGAAGGGTGGATTAGCCGTGGGGCTGTACTATTGGGATTACGGTAACTTTGACCAGCGAAACAGTCAGGGGGCAATCATCGGCGATCCGGTCTCCGCATATGAAGGCTGGCTGAGCGCCGGGTACGGCATGGAAATTTCCAAAGATATCAGCATCGGCGCTTCCGTACAGCTGTTTCAGCGTGACTACGCCGATAATCGAAGTACAGTCCTTTTTTACAGCGCAGGAGTGCAGCGATATTTCCCACAGCAGGATTTGCGAATCGGGTTTGCATTGTCCCGGTGGGGACGAGTGTTAGATTCCTGGCTGGAATCTCCCGAACCATATCCCAACCAGATTATGGCGGGACTCACCAAACAGCTGGCACATTTGCCGCTACAACTTTTTATGGATGGCGAGTACGATATTCATACTGAAGGATTTCGCGGAAAGGTCGGTGGTGAGTTCACTATCACCGAGAGCGAAAACCTGTTTCTCAGATTTGGGTTGACCACCGATCGTTTCGACCAACAGACGGAAGTTGTCGGCGCTGATTTCTTCGCCGGCACCTCCTTCGGATTCGGTGTGCGCGTCAGCCCAATCCAGATTGACTACGGCACCCAAACCTTCGGCGGCGCCGGGATGATTCACTCGGTGACGGTGCGGTGGGGAATGTAACGACAGTGCTGTAGTGTTCGGGTGTTAATGTGTGCAGGTAACGACTTGTAACGGTGCTATTGTGTTATCGTTAAAAACGTCACAAGTCGAGTGTCCTCAATTTTCTATTTAAGACTGTAAATGTTGGAAATTTATGTCTCCTTTCGGGGCTCTTAATCGCTAATATCGTCTTGGAGTGAGATTCCAAGGCTCCTCTTGGTAGTTTCGCAATCTTATTGCGAGACGATAATAATCCTGCCGAACAGGCTATACGGGATATTCGATTTCAGAAGAAATAAGTGGGAGGAGTTACCTTGGTAACTTCGAGATTCGTAACCTCCTTTCTTATAACTGATCCCAAATTTCCTGTCGCGAATTGCAGTCGTTCTGTCATTGACGGGATTTTCGAATCGCGACTAAAGTTGCGACTACCAACAGGTTGTTTATTATATTCAAATATCGGGCACTCTGAAATTTTAACTGATGAAAATACCATGAAATCCAAACACATTTCAATTAGTGAAATCGCTCTCTCCGACGAGACCTATCATTATCACTATCACGAATACGACAAAAATCCGTTCAGGCGATCCGTTCAGGCGCACGGGATTCTGACGCCGTGTCTGCTGGAGGAATCGGAAGACGCTTATCGAATTGTGCACGGATTCCGGCGTATCGAATTGGCGAATGAACAGGATATCGGAGAAATCCCTGCGCTGATCTCCGAGAAGTCACCGCTGGAAAACCTCAAGTGGAGCCTTATCGAAAACAGAGTGCAGGGAGAATTTAACCTGTATGAGCAGTCCCGGGTGATTCAGGTCGCGCATAATCTTGGCGCCGGTGTGTCGGAAATAACCGCTGATATACTCCCGATTTTGGGGCTGCACGCACACAAAAATGTCTACGATGAGTACCGAGGATTTATCCGGCTACCGCAGCCATTGATTGAATTTTTCGTCTCAAAAGATACGCCGGTCAGTCGGACGCAGGTGTTTCAGAAATTGTCAGACGAGGGACAGGAAATCGCAGTGGAGTTATTGGAGCAGTTCAGTCCCGGAATCAACGTGCTGGATGAGCTGCTGACCAATCTCTACGAGATCAGCCACCGGACGGAAAAACCGGTGGCGGAGATCTATGAAGAGCTGGACGTGGAAACCATCCTGGAAGAGGCAGGCCAGCCGCACATCGCGCTGGGCGAAATCCGTCAGCGGTTGCAGGAATATCGGTATCCGGTGCTCAGTGAGACGAATGGCGAAATCGAAAAATTAACCGCGCAGCTGGAATTGGGCGATCGTGTTAACGTCAACTGGGATAAACGGCTGGAGAACCGGGGCATCAACGTGTCGTTTCACTGGGAAAAGGTGAAAGAGATAGAGCGGTCCGTAGCACGGTTATCGGATGAGGAGACCTTGCGGTTGTTTGGGAGGGTTTTTAAGAAGGTGTAGAGAGATTTTGAGTTTGAGGGCGATTCGAAAAGGGTGTGCTATGAAATTCAATACACAGAAATACTTGTTATTGATAACAGAATTTACACTAATAATAGGAATCATATTTACAGGAAACTCAATGATACATTCACAGGTAACCTCCGATAATTTTATGGAATCAGTCCGAGATTTTTACGGAGCGCTCGGTTCAGAGAAGCAATCCGACGTACGGTTACCCTTTGATTCCAACGAGCGCGTGGAGTGGGATTATTTCCCGGGTTCACGGCCAGGATTATCGCTGGGAGAACTGACCGAACGACAGGAACAGGCCGGATTCGCCGCCCTCGACCAGGTGATGAGTAACCGAGGTTTCGAGAAAGTCAAAGGTGTAATCACGCTGGAGGGGATACTCAGAAATCTGGAAGGGAGAGGGCCGTCTGATACTTATCGGGATCCGGAACGGTACTACTTTACCCTGTTCGGCGATCCGGCCACGGGAAATCCACTGGGATTCCGTCTGGAAGGACATCACCTCTCGGTGAATATTACCAATTTACCGGGCGATACGATCCTGACGTTGCCGATGTTTTTCGGCGCGAATCCTGCGACGGTTCCATCTGGTGAACACGAGGGAATGCGCCTGCTCTCCGGCGAGGAGGAGCGAGCCAGAGAGTTGGTTCAGTCGTTGTCATCCAAGCGAAAGAAAAGAGCGATATATTCCTCGCGGCCGCCGTGGGATCTGCTGACGGGACGACAACCCAGGGCATCTTTGGAAAAATTTGAAGGCATTCCCGCATCGGAATTGTCCGGAAAACAACAGGATCTACTGGTGGATGTCATCAGGGAATATGCATCGAGTTTTCGGGAAGATATGGCTGAAGACATCTCTGATATATTCACGGCCAGCGGACTGGACTCCCTCTACTTCGGCTGGGCTGGGGGAATAAACCCAGGAGAGCCACATTACTACCGGATTCACAGTCCGGCCATGTTAATCGAGTACGCCAATACCCAGGATAACGCCAACCACGTACATACCGTCATCCGGGATATTGCGAACGATTTCGGCCGGGATCTCCTGAGAGAGCATTACAAAAATGATCACACAGAATAATTGGATTGGCTGAATCTCACAATGGGCTCTTTGTATCAGGACCACTCCCAGAAGAATGCTGATGAGTAATGTCGGACAAGCGTTTCTCTCGATCAGGAAAGACCCTTTCGGGGTCAGCGACCCCGAAAGGGTCGAATAGATCCTTCCGTCACAGGTTACTCTTGCTCTCCGCGGCTATGCGTTCGAGGCTAGTCAGGATCTTTACAACTCTGTGCCCGACAGGCGGATGTGCTTTAGGAAGTGCAGAGATGGAAAATTCCCGGATTATTCAGATTAATAAAAAACGCGATGCGCAATTTGGAAAAGTAACCCAATTACGCACCGCGCTGAAGTGTGCAGATTTATCTTTGCTCAGACTTCCACGTAATCCACATCCAGAATCTTACACCACATCTGCCATCTGCGGCGCTGGTCACCCAGCAACAGACATTGGTGATGGGTACCGCCGTTTTCCAGCCAGCCGTCCAGACAGGCGCGGACGCCGGAATTCGGCTTAAAGTGGAAGTACGGCATCTCCACAGTGGGCAACACTTCGGTGTCCATGATTTCGCCCTGGGAAACGACCAGACGATATTCTTCGCCCTGGATATAAACCAGCGTAGCTAACGTTGCCGGGCCGGGCTGTCCGCGGAACAGCACAGTCGGCGGATTGTCCAGCGCGCCGATGCCCAATGGACGGTCGATGAGCTGCACCGGTTCGTCCGTCCGGGCGATCTTCCAGTTCCCTTCGCCCATATGGCTCTGTAGCGCGGTATCTTTTTCGAAGTCCATGGCGTACATCTCGGTGAAGTGAGCGTCGCCGGCGAGACTGTGTCCCGCAGCCGTCAGTGCGACGGTATTCATGTCGCCCTCGGCGGCGTAACCGTAGCCGTCGGCCATCAGATTCGAGGCGGCCAGCATGTGAATCTGATCGAACCGGCCGTCGTTGCCTGGCGCGTCAAAGTAGATGCTGAATCCTTCATATCTGTTTTCCTCGAGGAATTTCCGGATACCGACCTCAAAGCGTGCGGCGTATTCGTGCTGCTTGTCGGTAATATCCGAGTCGACCTCAAAGTTTTCGTGATCCTTTGCGATGGATGCCTGCACCTCTTCATCGGTGGCGGATTCCATCTTTTCGTGAATCAGGCCGATGCCGCGGATATCTACTTGCGGGCCGAGTTTCCGCATCATGGCGGCGGGATCGGCGAGGATATCGCCCATACCTGGCATCTGTTCGACCATCAGCAGGTGCATCCGTTTCATCCGGCTGGCCGTCTGCGCCGCATGAGCCCAATCGTCCACAAAATCTTTGAACCGATCCGATTTCCAGTCATCGGAAATCACGGTGGCCGGCTTGCCGGTAGTACGGAGAATCATGTTGGCCATGTCCTGTGCGCCGTGGACGCCCTGGTTGTAGGTGAGGTCATCCATATTCCAGTCGTCGGTCACCCTGGGCACCGGCTGAATATTGGCCAGCATGAGCGGGAGCTGATTTTGCTGAAGCGCCCGGACAGTCCGGAGCCCCGGGCCGTAAGTCAGCATCACAATCATTATACCGTCGAGCCCCTTGGCGTTGAATCCGCCGACGACTTCCTCGATGTCTGCACGGTTTCTGGCCGCCTTCGGAAAATCGATCTCCACAACATCGGATAACTGATCAATCACTTCTCTGGCATACGCTTCCTGGTGCTCTGTAATATTCGGAAGCGTATCGTCGTATAACTCCTGCATAATTCCGAGCAGGCCGATTTTTGGTTTCGCAATTTGTGGCATTGTTATGGTCCTTCCGTTAGGATTAATATCGCTGTGCTGTATAGAGTTGTTGCCTTAGTCCTGCCCGTAATACGCATCCTCGCCGTGCTTGCGGAGATAGTGCTTATCGATAATGGATTGCTTCAGACGTGGAATCTCCGGGTTAATTTGCCGCGTAAAAAGCGCCATTTTCGCCAGCTCCTCCAGTACTACGCTGTTGTATACGGCATCTTCCGGCGTTTTGCCCCAGGTGAAGGGGCCGTGCCTTGCGACCAAGACCATCTGAGTCTCCTCATAGGAAAGATCCTGGAAGGTATTCACGATTTGGTGGCCGGTCTCTTCCTCGTAATCGCCCTGAATCATCTCATCGCTCATCACTTCCGTGATTGGGACGTCATTCTGCAGATGATCCGCATGGGTCGTTCCAAAGATGGGTAATGGCTTCAGTGCCTGAGCCCAGGCGACGGAATAGGTGGAGTGCGTATGAACGATGCCGCCGATGTTCGGGAAATTTTTATAGAGGACGGCGTGAGTTTTGGTGTCCGAGGACGGCCTGAGATCGCCTTCGACCACGTTATAGTCCAGATCGACGATAACGATGTCCTCCGGCTTCAGCTTTTCGTAGTCGACACCGCTCGGTTTAATGGCGAACACACCTGCATCCCTATCGATTGCACTGACGTTCCCGAAGGTGTAGATAACCAGCCCGTGCTCGGGCAATTCCATGTTACATTCGTATACCTGCTCCTTTAAGTCCTGATATTTGCTCATAATCACCTAATAGGTAAAATCGTTTTCGATGAACTCGCCAAGTTGCTTGTACCGCTCGAACAGTTTCCGGTATTTTTCCACATTTTCCGGAATCGGGTGATATTCCTCGTCAAATCCCCATCCCATGGCGTCTTGTGCGTCTTCAATGGAATCGTAAATACCTGCCGCAGCCGCCGCTGCCATGGCCGAACCCAGCGCCGGTGCCTGATCGCAACTGGCGACCTTGATGCTCTGATTGTGTACGTCTGCCACCACCTGCATAATAAACGGCGACTTCTTTGGAATGCCACCCAGAGCAATAATGCCGTCGATGCGTGCGCCTTCCGATTCAAACCGATCGGCGATGGCTTTGGCGCCGAATGCCGTCGACTCCACAAGCCCCCGGAAAATTTTCGGAGCGCTGCTGCCGAGATTCAGCCGGGTGATGGCACCCTTTAGACGCTGGTTCGCGTCTGGTGTCCGTCGGCCGTTCATCCAGTCGGTGGCCACCACGCCGGATTCATCGATAGGTTCCTTTTCGGCGGCGTCCGTCAACGCCGGAATCAATTCGTTTTCCACCTTTTCTGCAAAATCGCCGGAATCAGCGAATTGCTCCACCGGCCACATCAGCACCGACTGAAACCAGGCATAAATATCGCCGAACGCCGATTGCCCGGCTTCCAACCCAACCATGCCCGGCAGGATGGACCCGTCGACCTGACCGGCGATGCCCTGCACGGTGGTATCGCCCAGTTCATCCGGCGGGATAATCATCATGTCACAGGTGGAAGTACCCATCACCTTACAGAGAATATGCGGCTTGATTTCGACACCGACGGCGCCCAGGTGCGCATCGAACGCACCGACACCGACCACGACATCTTCGGACAGTCCGAGCCGTTCCGCCCAGTCCGGAGTGAGCGTCCCAGCCGAGATATCCGCCGTGTAGGTCTCGATTCCGTACAGACGTTCGGGGAGCCCCTCCAACAGCGGATCCACTTCATGCAGGAATTCATCCGGCGGCAGACCACCCCACGATTCGTGCCACATGGCTTTGTGTCCCGCGGCGCACCGGCTGCGTTTCATCGTCAGCGGATCGGTATTGCCGGTTAAGAGCGCCGGCATCCAGTCGCAGTGTTCCACCCAGGAATACGCGGCCTCTCTGACCTTTTCATCGTGTCGCATGGTGTGCAGTATTTTCGACCAGAACCATTCCGAGGAATATATTCCGCCCTCATAGTGCGTGTAGTCGATGCCGCCCCAGGTGCGGGCAGTTTCGTTGATTTCTTCCGCTTCCTGAATGCCGGTGTGATCCTTCCAGAGAATGAACATGGCGTTCGGGTTTTCGCGAAATTCCGGGAGCAGTGCCAGCGGCGTGCCTTTTCTGTCCACGGCGACCGGCGTGGAGCCAGTGGTATCGATGGAAATACCGCGAATCCGTTCTGCTGTGCCGTCCGGTGCCTTTTTCAGCGCCTCCGTGATGGAAGATTCCAGCCCATCAATATAATCCTGCGGATGCTGACGGAACTGGTTATCTTCCGGGGCGCAATATTTGCCGTCCTGCCATTGTTTGTACCAGGAGACAGCCGTGGCGATTTCTTTTCCATCATCCGTATCGACAATAATTGCCCGGACAGAGTCTGTTCCGTAATCTAATCCGATAACATAATCAGAATTTTTCATGAAGGTTTGACCCCTTTATTGGGTTTAATAATGCCAGTCAGATTTTGGAATAAAATTACGCCGTATTCGAGAGATTACAAAATCGACCATTAGAGGCGGGAATCCTTGTCCTGTTCGGTGATTAGAGCAAACGGTTATAAACAAATAAACCGTTTCAAAGATATTTAAATTGTTTTATATTATTTTATCAAACCCGGTGTACCATTTCAAGCAGAAAATCCATTTTCGGGACTGCTATTAAAGAATAAACGCAGGATGTAGTACAAGACTCTCTAATTAAAATGCTGTCTGGACTACAAAATATTCTGTTGATTCTCGGGATGAGATCATCGTATACTTGGATAATCCGTCCTCGGTTTATTAATCCGGGTGGATACAATCTTCCAATTGAACAAAACCAAAATATTGCTGATAGATTTTCAAAACCGTCCGAGCAATCCGTAAATACTGCGTACTTGGCTGATGAGGTTGGACGGGAAACAGGCAGGATGCTTACGAACACATGACAGCGTAACAGGAGGAAGGTAATGGATACCGGAACACTGGGAACCATTGACTGGCTAATTATTGCCGGCTACTTTACCATAATTTTGGGAGTTGCCTGGTGGGTAATTCGTCAGAAACAGGACACATCGGAAGAATACTTTCTAGCTGGAAAAAATCTGGGTTGGTGGGTTGTGGGCGCCTCGATATTTGCGTCGAACATCGGCTCAGAACATATCGTTGGCCTGGCAGGTTCAGGCGCTACCGACGGTGTGGCTATGGCACATTATGAGCTCCACGCCTGGTGTCTCCTGGTGCTCGGATGGATCATGGTGCCCTTTTATATGCGCTCAAAAGTGTTTACCATGCCGGAATTCCTTGAGCGACGGTTTACGCCCAGTGCCCGGACCTTGCTTTCGGTTATCTCACTGATAGCCTATGTGCTCACAAAAATCGCAGTCGGGATCTTTGCAGGTGGCATCGTCTTTACCGTCCTGCTCCCGGATATCCATTTCCTTGGAATGAACAGCTTCTGGATCGGATCGATCCTGGTGATCATCCTGACCGGTATTTACACCATTCTCGGCGGGTTGAAGGCGGTGGCTATTACCGAGGCGATTCAAACAGTCGTCCTGGTCATTGGTTCATTTCTGGTGCTAATCTTTGGTTTGAAAGCACTGGGAGGCTGGGGAGAACTGAAGGCTATTGCCGGTGCGGAAATGTTCAATCTCTGGAAGCCGCTGGTACCTGAAGGGGTTGAAGGAACCTGGGCGCCGGTCGTAGAAACCGGAAAAATGGCTTGGTACTTCAATGGTAATTATCCATGGCTGGGGATGCTCTTCGCCGCGCCGATTATCGGATTGTGGTACTGGACCACTGACCAGTATATCGTCCAGCGTGCCCTGGGCGCGCCTGGTGAAAAAGAAGCCCGCCGTGGTTCCATTGCAGCTTCCTTCCTGAAACTGCTCCCGGTCTTTATCTTCATCATTCCCGGAATCATCGCCTTTGCACTGGCCAAGAGTGGGCAGGTTAATTCACTGCAGAATGCATTGCTTATGGCTGACGGAAGTGCCAATGTCGCGAATTCACAGGCGGCGTTTCCGCTGTTGGTCACGACGATTTTACCAGTCGGCGTCCGCGGTATTGTGGTCGCGGGACTCTTAGCGGCGTTGATGAGTTCGCTGGCCGGCGTATTTAACGCCTCATCAACCCTGTTTACTATGGACTTTTACAAACGCCTCCGTCCGGATGTCAGCGAGCGGCATCTGGTTTGGATGGGCCGGGTCGCCACTGCTGTTATGGTCTTGATTGGGTTAGCATGGATCCCCGTGATTCAGGGTGGTCGCGGTCTGTATGACTACCTGCAGGGCGTGCAGTCATACCTGGCGCCACCCATCTTCGTGGTCTTTTTCTTCGGTGTCTTTAACAAGCGCCTGAACAAATATGGCTGTATGGCTTCCATGATTTCCGGATTTGCCCTCGGGCTGTTCCGCCTGATCGTCGATACGCCTGCGGCGCTGATAGAAAATTTCCACTACACCGAAGGCTCCTTCTTCTGGTTTATCCACAATATCTACTTCCAGTACTACAGCCTGTTCATCTTTATCGTGTCGACGGTGGTACTGTACGTGGTAAGTTACAAGACGGAAGCGCCGTCCTACGATAAGATCAGCGGCCTGACCTATGGCACACTGACCGATAAAGACAGGGCGGAGACCAGAGAAAGCTGGAATGCCAAGGATGTGGTTTCCTCCGTTGTGGTCGTGGTGTTGATTGTTCTGGCTTACGTTTATTTCAGAGGCTAAGACTCAAAAAAATTCCATAGAAGGGAAAAGCCCTCCGGGGATCCAGACGGATTTCCGGAGGGCTTTATACCCCGGGGGACAATTCAAGGGATTAAGTTGCTCTCTCTCACTTTTTCCATATTCTATTAGATCACCCGTTTTTTTGATATCCCATAGGGATCCCTTCCGGAGAAAAATGGGTAGCCTCGTAGAGATCCCGCCGGGGGAAACTCAAAGCTAACACTCCTATGCCTATAAAGGCTTTTTTATAATTTCATCATGAATTTTTTTCAACACATAGTATCCAAAGGGGTGTTCAGACACTGAGTTTCCTGTGAACAACTATATTTTTTCGGATTGGAAGTGATTATTTGGCAATTGGTTTGTAACAGTTGAAGACTCGCGCACTTTCTGGTAACGATTCAGTTAAAGCTTATCAGGAATCCCCCAAAGCTATCATTGCTTTGACAACGCCGTCCTGATAATTCGCGACTAGATCAAACGCTTGGTTGGTTTCTGCCACGGGAAAGGTATGGGTGTGGAGTCGGGATTCGATTTCCGGGTACTGCTTTAATAGCTGGATTGCCGGTTTCATACAGTGATTTTGCCGACGCACGTTGACGATGGTAATTTCTTTCCGACGGAGAGCGCTTACGTCAAACGAAATGCGATGCTCGCTGGGAATGCCAACAATGACTAACGAGCCCCCCGGTTTCAAGAGTCGGATCCCCTGATCCAGTGCCTCCTGTTGGCCGCAGCACTCAAAGACGACGTCCAGGCCTTCAGGTACTTCGGTACGGATTTCTTTTACGATATCAACAGTCTCGGGATTTCCCGAGTAGACCGCTCCGGTCTCCCTGGCAATGTCGTTCCGGAAATCCAGCTTGTCCGTGGAATAAATATTTGTGGGGTTTTTATCTAATACACTGAAAAGTGTACCGAGGCCGATTGGTCCCGTCCCGAGTATACCAAGAGTTTTATCCTTGATCTTTCCTGCCAGTTGTGTCGCATAACAGCCTATGGAGAGCGGTTCCACCAGGCAGGCCCCGGCGAGCGATATCTCCCTGGGGACAGGATAGCAGTTTATTTCCGGCAGGATCACATAATCCGCCAGGGCGCCGGATTTCTGTCCCGGTGCTCCCATGAAGACGAGGTTGCGGCAGGTGTGGGGCCGTCCGGCGTTACACTGGTCGCAATCATAGCAGGAGACCGCCGGTTCGAGCGCTACCGGGTCGCCCGGCTTTACCGAGGTTACCTTCCGCCCCACTTCTTCGACTATACCGGAACATTCGTGCCCGATGACGAAGGGATAATCGACGATCTGACCGCCAATGCCGCCCTCTAGGAAATAGTGAATATCCGAACCGCAGATCCCGACGTGGGTGATGCGGATCAGCGCATCCGTTTCATTGGAAATTGCCGATTTTTCTTTTTCGATAAAATCAAATTGCCGGAGGCCGGTCAGGGCCATTGCGCGCATGGTTGTCCTCAGTATAGTTATTTTTTCCTGCCGAAAAATTCTGTGAGTTTCCGAAGGTGGCCGGAAACTTCCGGATTGATTGCATCCTGACTGACCCGCCATTCCCAGTTTCCCTGCGCAGTCCCGGGGATATTCATCCGGGCATCGCCGCCGAGGCCGAGTATATCCTGGAGCGGAATAATCACAGTGTTGGCGACAGACCTCATGCCCATCCTGATAAAGTCATTATGGATTTGATTGGCATCGGTATGATGGCCAAGATACCGGCGGAGTCGTTCCCTGGTTGCCGCGTCGATATCGTTTTCGTACCAACCGCGAACTGTATTGTTATCATGGGTGCCGGTGTATAGTACACAATGCTGAATATGGTTGTGCGGCGCGTACGGATTCACAGGCAGTTCGTCATCGAACGCAAACTGCAAAATGCGCATCCCCGGGAAATCGTACTTCCGGATAGTCTCCCGGACCTCCGGGGTAATGACCCCCAGATCTTCGGCTATGACATCGAGCGCCGGCGCGTATTTTTGGATCGTGGTGAAGAAATCATCGGTGGGTACCGTCATCCACTCACCGTTGACGGCCGTCTCTTCCGCTGCCGGAATTTCCCAATAAGCAATAAACCCGCGAAAATGATCGATCCGGACGGTATCATACAGTACAGCGTTTTGATTCAGTCGCGATATCCACCATTCGTAATTCCGCCGCCGCATAATATCCCAGCGATATACCGGGTTGCCCCATCTTTGGCCGGTTTCGCTGAAATAATCCGGGGGAACGCCTCCCACGTATGTCGGTTTTTTCCTCGAATCCAGTTTAAACAGTTCCTGGTTTGTCCAGACATCGGCGCTGTCATAACTAACGTAGTAGGGGATATCGCCGACGATTCGAATTCCCCCGTCGTTGCAATACTCCTTCAGGTCAGTCCATTGCCGGTAAAATATGAACTGTACGAAGCGGTGAAATTGGACGGTTTCGCTCAGCTGGCTTGCCAGATCCGTAACGGCATCAGGTTCCCGATCCCTGATTTCCGCTGGCCAGTCCGACCACGCCTTATCCCCAAAGTGATCTTTAAATGTGACGAACATGGCGTAATCGTCCAGCCAGTCCCGATGCTCTTTCCGGAATTTTTTGAATTCCGCATGCAACTGTTCTCCGGCGGACTGGAAGGCGCTATAGGCCTTGTGTAACCATTGCGATTTCAGAGAGGTGACCCGGGAAAAATCCACGTGGTGCTCAGGGAATGCCGGTTCAACTTCCAGATCACTTTCCTGTAGTAATCCCTGTTCGCAGAGAAGTTGTGGGCTGATGAACAATGGATTGCCTGCGAAGGACGACAGACTTGAGTACGGAGAATGACCACTAATACCGGTGGTCGGAGTTAAGGGGAGAATCTGCCAGTACGATTGACCGCCATCCTGTAAAAAGTCAGCAAACCGATATGCGACTGGACCGCAATCTCCAATACCAAAAGGTGAGGGAAGAGAAGAAATATGGAGCAGTATGCCGCTGCCACGTCTGTTCATAAAGTGCTCCGACTGTCATTATATTTTTAAATGTTGAGATGAAGCTACACGCTGAACACGTACAATCCAAGTCTCAAAGCATTCATGACAAATCCTAATCCATGCTATAATTCACGGTACTTTTTGACCTCCAAACCGTTTACATTAATTTAATCCAATGATAAAAATAACGTATGAAGGAGGAGAGAAGATGGTTACGGCAATTATACTGGTAAATTGTGACGGCCCGGAGATTAACAGCGTGGCCCAGAACCTGGCGGATTTGGAGGAGATTTCGGAGGTATACTCCGTCGCCGGACGGTACGATCTGGTAGCGATTTGCCGGGTAGACGAAAACGAAAAGCTGGCGAACCTCGTGACGAATACCCTTTCGGGATTCGAAGGGGTGGAATCCACCGAAACACTGACAGCTTTCCGGGTGTTCTCCCGGCACGATCTGGAGCGGATGTTCGCCATCGGGATGGAGGAATAGTTTTGTCTGCTGACGCAAAAAATAATCCCGGCGATGGATTTCGCATTCCGCCAGAGACGCACATCGGCACTGTATATTTAGCTGTCAACGATTTGGCAGGAATGACAGAATTTTACACGGAAACCTTCGGAATGGTGAAACTTGTTGAGTCGGAGGGAGAAATCATCCTTGGAACCGGCTCCGGAACGTCGATAGTCGCATTAACAGGCGATCCAAAGGCACCCAACCGGCCCCGCAGAACCACCGGCTTATTTCACATGGCAATCGTGCTTCCAACCCGGGCGGACCTGGCGAGTATGTTGCTCCGGATGCAGGAGAAGAATGCAATGCCCCGAGGCGCCGCGGATCATCTGGTAAGCGAGGCGCTCTACCTCTCCGATCCGGAGGGCAACGGCATTGAGATTTATTGTGATCGCCCAAAGGAGGAGTGGGAGTATTCCGATGACCAAGTCAAAATGGCAACCGAACCGCTCGACGTCGAAGACCTGATGAGTTCAACCGATAGCCGTATACCGCTGGAGCAAATCCCGGACGATACACGTATGGGACACATGCATCTCAACGTGAGCGATATTGAGGAAACAGAGCACTTTTATACTGATATACTCGGCTTTGATGTGATGGCACGCTACGGTTCGGAAGCCACATTCATGTCCGCCGGCGGGTACCATCATCACATCGGTGCCAACGTTTGGAACGGTCGCGGCGCTCCCTCACCGCCGGACGGCGCGCGGGGATTACAGTGGTTTGAACTGCTACTCCCGGACAAATCTTCGATGCGGGAAATCACGGCACGACTGGAACAGCACGGAATACCGTTTTACGAAGAAGACGGCGATATACTTGTGCGGGATCCGTCGGAGAATACGATTCGGTTTACCTTCTCCTGATTGGCCTGGTGTAATATAGACAAATTCTGAATTCGATAAATATGCAGGCAGAAGCCACTTCTTCTGTCGGTGATCGCTTTTAGCGTCACCGACAGTGGCCATAACTGTCAATTCGCTCCTGAGAAGGAAAAGACAGAGAATAACTTTGCGAGATTTCTCCTCCGCCACGTTCCAGTCTAAATGGCTTTTTCTTTCTATTATGAATGGGCTCTCAACTCTTTGACGGTAGAAAGACCTCACACCAGAAGATTGCGATGCCGCCCGGGGATGATTATACTTTCGAATAATGAAGGACTAAATTAAACAACAATAGACCCTTTCAGGGGTCAACGACCCTGAAAGGGTCACTATATATAAACAGGAATCCAAAACCATGAAACCCGTCACCGTCGATTCTCTTCTCATAGATAAATCCGTGAAGGATCATCAAATCACCAAAAATTATCTTGAGTCCCTCCCGAATGTAGAGGTGGAGTACGTGGAAAATCCGGACGAGCAGAAGGAGCAGTTCCTCCACGAGACCACATCCAATGGGAAGCGGAAGATCTTTCTCACCAAAAAGAAAGGACACGTACTGAAACAGTGTCCAGGCACGGATCGGTCGTACCGCTGCTGCAACTATCATGTGATTAACCAGACCTCAGGTTGTCCCATCGATTGTACCTATTGTATCCTGCAATTCTATCAGAACAATCCGGTGACGACTGTGTACGCCGACACGGAAAATCTGGCCATGGAGATTCACGAGAAGGTAAAGAGCCAGCCGGAGCGGTTCTTTCGGATCGGTACCGGGGAAATGACCGACTCGCTGGCGTTCGACGACTACAGCAAGTTCTCCAGGGAGATTATTCCGGTCTTCACCGCGTTGCCGAACGTGCTGCTGGAATTGAAAACCAAATCCAATACCGTCGACAATTTCCTGGATATGGATCACCAGGGGAAGGTCGTTTGCTCCTGGTCGGTGAATCCGCCTGACGTGGTGGCCGGCGAGGAGTTCAAAGCAGCGAATTTCCAGGAGCGACTGGAAGCCATGGCGAAGGTGCAGGAGCACGGATTCAAACTGGGACTGCACTTCGATCCGATTTTATACTATGAAGATTGGGAAAATGGGTATGAGTCGATTATCCAACGATTATTTGAGACAGTCGATCCGGATCGTATCACCTGGATTTCCATGGGCAGTCTGCGGTTTCCGCCGGAGATGAAGTCCAAGATCGTCTCCAAGTTTCCGAAGACGAAGATCGTATACCAGGAGCTCATCAAAGGGAACGACGGGAAGATGCGTTACGTCAAACCGTTGCGGCTGCAACTCTACCGCAAAGTTTACGACTGGATCCGCGAGTACGGCGGCG
This sequence comes from Candidatus Neomarinimicrobiota bacterium, assembly GCA_021734025.1. Lineage (NCBI taxonomy): Bacteria > Pseudomonadati > Fidelibacterota > Fidelibacterota bacterium. Next base: position 303,438 of record JAIPJS010000004.1, on the reverse strand, counting down.
AGGATCTGTTTATTTACTTCTGCATGGAAAACGCCGAGATCTGGGAGCGGATTATGGGCTGGTCACCGGAGTCCAACGAACATCTCGATTACCTATTCGCCGAAAGCCTCTATAATCGCTTTCCCGAACTCATGGACGAGCCGCCCCGACGGGAAGTGTATGAATCCGGTACGCCGCTGCATCACGAGAAGGCGGCGGGGCATATGGGAATATAACGACAGTGCTAGAGTGTTCGTGTGTTTAAGTGTTCAAGTAAAAACAGAGGAGCTTCCAGGGTATTTCTTAATCTTAATCCTAATCTTACTCTTATTCGTTTTTTGTTAGTTGTTAGTTGTTAGTTGTTAGTGGTTCGTTGTTCTCTGTATCCTCTGCGGTGAAATAGGTTTTAGAATTGGTAGACCATCTTACTCACTGCCCCAAACACCCCGTACCCTCCCGAGACCGTCGTGACCGTTTCGCGATACGTCTGTGGCTTGATGGTTATGGGTGCAGTGATGTACTCCATCATATTAGATTCATAGCCATAGATTTCCAGAGATTGCGGGGATCCGGCAGTGCCGGAATAATTTATGCTTATATTAATTTCGCCTGAATGGGCAGGAAACCGGCGGACGGAAACGGTCGCTTTTTCACAGATGAGATATATTTCGTACAGTGCAATTCCCGGCACCTCTTCCAGCGTAAAATTCACGGTATTCCCCGATATACTCACCGAAGCGGAGTCGAGCATCGGCGATCCGGGAACAACAACCTCGCCGGTCACATCAGGAAGATCGCTCCCGGTAATGGTCAGTGAATATTTTGCGCAGGCTTCGGGTTGAAATGAAGGTGCAGAATAAATTTTACCTCGGAGACTGTCTTCCGTTAGTGTGAACTGAGTAGTTTCCGCCGCCGACTCCTCACGTAGTTGAACGGTGACGCCCTCCACAACCGGCGTAAACTCATCGGTGATTTCCGTGAGTTTAAACGCCTCCTCCACCCGAATAAAGGATGAACCGGCTGTCCCGTCATTCCGCAACACACCTAAAATATTATACCCCGGCTCGAACTCCGTCTCGATGATATCCTTCGGCTGAGGCCCCGGATCGGTGGGGAGGGAGCAGGTGGTCGTCAGGAACGCGATTGTTCCTATGATTATCAGGTTCTTTACGTTATTGAGAATATCCATAATCAGTTATTTCGTATTGCGTACTGCGTATTGCGTAGCGCGGTACATTGGTGTTTTCCTTTTAAACGCTTACACAACTCCATCCCTTAATCCCTTCCTCTTCAGAAGAGGAAGGGAAACGAGTTTCGATAGGCTCGGAAAATCGTCTCTCCCTCTCTTCGAAGAGAGGGAGAACAAGAGGGTGAGTTGTGTTTTTAAAACAATTTCTTCAGTGTCTTCGGTGTTTTCAGTGTTTAATCAGTTTTATCTTTGCGATTTTCTTTGCGTTCTTGGCGGCTTGGCAGTCTATTTGTTGTTGTATCTGCGGTTATCGGTTGTTTCTGCGTCATCTGCGTGCTATTTCTCAGAACTTAATCACATATCCCGCCGCCACGATCGGCACCGGAAGAAAGTCGTACCCAAAGTAGCCGTAGTCCGGGATGTAGAAATACATCCAGGGATTCCGCCACAGGAAGAGCAGGTTCTGGACGGTCAGCGTAAAGTAGGCGTTGTCAGAGCCCAGATATTCCGCCAGATGCTTGCCGAAGCCGCTCCGGAGGCGCTTTTTCCACCCGATATCCAGCACCAGTCGCGGCGGATACCGCACGTTGTTCTTCGCCGGCGTAATGTTGATAGGGTACGCGCCGTAACTGTTCTCCCTGGGATTGTAGTTGAAGTGATTCACCTGCCCTGTCTCCCAGGTCTTGGGAAATCCCGACGTCAACTGAAACGTCACACTGCCGGTAATATCTTCGGTAAAGTTGTACAGCGCTACTGCCTTGATGTTATGCGGCTGGTCGCCATCATATAGATAGGTTCTCCCGTTCATGATGGACGGATACCGGCGAGTTGCCTTCGACCAGGAATACCCCGCCCATCCGGAGAGTTTGCCCCACGATCCCTTAAACAGGAACTCAATGCCGTACGCCTCGCCCTCGCCGCGCTCCAGCACTGCCTGGTATGCATAGATGGAGCGGGCCGTGCTGCTGTAGTCGAACCGGTAGAGCGTCGGCATCCACTTGTAGTAGGCGGTGACGGTATAATCTAGGTGCTCGGAGATTGTACCCTCCAGTCCCGCAATGTGATGAATCGACGTGAGCGGTGTCTTCTCGCCCAGCGGATAGTAGTAATCCAGGAACTGGCTCAGCTCGTAATCCTGGCTGTTCATTGCGGTGATGTACTGGTAATAGCGCCCCCACGCGAGCTTTAGCGACGCCCTCGGAAGTTTGAACACCGCGGACAATCGCGGCTCGGCCCGCCACTCCGGGTGATCCCAAAACCGGCTCATCCGGACGCCTGCCTTCCCGATGAAGCGTCCGATTTCCAGCTTATCCTGGAAATACAGGGCGTGGAGCTGCGGCGACAGTTTGTCGCCTGCAGCCGCCGCGCCGGTTTCGCCAACCTGATTCATGAATTGGTAAAACGTCCCCTCGTAGCCAAGTTTCAGCGTCTGCCGCCACGGCGTGTAAGCCGTGATTTCGGACTTCACTGTGTAATCCGACACACTGTTTTGCACGTGCGTCCGGTAGTCCAGAATTACATCAGCATTTTCGGTGGTGTCCTCGAAGTTAAATGTGAAAAAATTGATATTGTCGACGTCGAAACCAGAATAATACAGGTGGGACTCCCACACCAAATCCGGGTTCAACAGCACGCGGGATTGCAATCCGGTGGCCAGGTTGGAGGTGTTGGTCTTATAGCCGACGCTCAGATCCCGAAAAATCTCCTCGTCGAAATATAGGTTAAACCGCGCAAAGTCGTAGTCCATGTAATCTCTGGCATAGAATGCCGAAAGCCGGAGCTTGGTGCGGCCCTTCGTCACCTGGTACGCCGCGTTGAAATCCGCCATCACATTTGGAATCCCCAGGAGGATTTTGTTGGTCAGCGAACTCAACAACCGGCCGGAGACCATGGCAGTACCACCGGATTTCACGGGAAATTCAATCGCCCCGGTGATGCCGGAGGTCGAGGGACGAAATTCGCCGTGAACTTCCTCCTGGTGCCCTTCTCTGGTGGCGATATTCAGGATGGAGGAATTCCGTCCGCCGTACTCGGCGCCGAATCCGCCCATGAGCATCTCGATATTCTTGATGGCGTAGGGATTGAAAATCGCCTGCATACTCAGCGCGTGCTGCGGATTGTAGATGGTCATGCCGTCCAGCTGCACCAGATTCTCGCCGGAACTCCCCCCGCGGACGTAGTAGAGCGGCGAAATCGCATCGGAAATCGTGACACTTGGCGAGTACTTGATGACCTGGAACACGTCCTTGTTCAGCTGGGGCACCTCCTTGAGGACGATCGGCTCCACCTGGAAGCTGGCGATGTCGGTCTCCGGAGCGATAAGTTGTCCCCGCCGCCCGGACACTTCGATGGCTTCCCCCTCGATGGCCGTCGGTTGCATTTCCACGTTCCCCAGGAAGATGTCGTCCCGGCCCACCTCCACCGTTCTGCTTTTTTGTTCATAGGCGACGTGGGAAAACAGAAGCGTGACTTCACCGGCTGAAACCCGCGAGACGGAAAAGAATCCCCTGGTATCCGTGGCGGAGCCCAGCTCCGTATCCTTCACCATCACATTCATCCCGATGATGGTTTCGCCGGTTTCGGCATCGACCACGTAGCCGGAAATTGTCGCGGCGGTCACCGGTAGAGATGTGAACATTACTACAATTAATATTTTTAGTATTGCTCTCATTCTCATTTTGTCTCGTATTACGTACTGCGTATTGCGTAAAACAACAGTTTTCTAGTGTTCAAGTGTTCAAGTGTTCGGGTGTTCACGTGTTCGAGTAAAACCGCCTGCTCCCCGTAGCCTTGGCGGAGGAGAGTGTTTCAGAGCTATTTTGTTATAGTTGTGGGTTTTCTTAATCTTACTCGTCCCGCAGGTATCCCTTCAGGATACTCTTAATCTATTTTGTTCGTTGTTAGTAGTTAGTCGTTTGTTGTTCCTCGGTTACGGTGTTCTGATTCAAATATCTAAATCCTACAAAAATTTCCTACTTTTATAACGAACCACTAACCACCAACATAAACCCTCTTAAGAGGGAACTACCAACAGGTCTTTCTGTTTTTCAGTGTTTAACCTGTCTTTTTTTTAGCGGTTTTCTCTGCGTTCTTTGCGTCTCTGCGGTGAATCTTTACCTGTGATCATCCGCTGTTTCAGCGTTTATCCATGTTCTATTTGTTTCACGGCAATCGCGCCCCGATCGTCACCAAAATCCCCGGTTCGAAGCGCTCCGTCACCTCCGGCAGGATATTCACGCTCTGATGCAGGCCGATGCCGGCGTAGACTCCCCTGTAATACTGCGGTCGCCACTCGATAGTCTGTGCAAAACTCAGGTTCACCAGGAAAAGATTGTACCACGGCACATGGTCGAATTTCTGCTCGTTGAACTGGTTGAACCCCAGCCGGAATGTCCCATCGACTCTCGCTAGCCAATTCTGGGATAATCTGTGATACCACTGGAGGTCGTTGCCGCCAATAGCCACCGATTCCCGCTCGGACGAATTTCGGTAATAGATGCTCGGTACGCCCCGCAAATAATTTGTTTGCTGATCGGCGGGATAGTAGAGCGACAGCCGGGCATCGATGGCGTAGCCGTCCGGATACACTATCATATCGACCCACGGGCGAAGTACCCGGCGATACGGGCGGATTGCTTCCGGCACATGATAATCTTTGGTAATCAGCGCGCTCTGCTGTTCGATGAGCCACTCGCGCATCAATTGTGCGATAGTTTGATCCAGAGCCTCTTTCCGGGCCGGCTTGCGTTTTTCCTCCCACTGCCACACGCTGAGTATATCACCGGATTTGTCCACCAGACGCGTCTCGGCGTTCAACATCCAGCCGGGCGCAAAGAACGGCTTGGAGTCGTACCAGAGATCCAGATGGTTGATTTGCAACGTCACATCCTTGGAATTTACTGAAGCACCGAGAAATCTGTGGAAAACCTCCGAGAGTGAATCATCCATGGTCAAATATTGATCAACGGGGATGACCAGGTATTTATCGATTTGATGAATATCCAGGATGCAGCCGGGCAATTTCCGGTTGTCGGTTACTCTGAGACCTGTAGCTGAAGCCGGCTCCTCCTGTGCAAACTCCAGGGGAATGTGTAGTGTATCGGCGATGAGCTCGTCAGGATCAATGATTTGTCCCGAAAGGTTTCCCGGAACGGATTGGATAAGGATGACCAGGAAGAGGAATGCGGCGAGAGGTGTAGTCGCCCGATGTGTGAAAACTGCGTCTGGATTCGACATTGAAGTTTTGACTTCTCCGGTTTAGAACTTCCAATAATCTAGGCAAATAACGGCTGAATGCAATGGGAAAGGGAAGTCTGCTGCCGACGACCGCTGTCAGCGTTGTTGGCAGTGATTCCGATTAATCGTCACCAATCCCGCCGGCGGGAAACGGTGACAAGGGAGTGGCGAATTAGCCCACCTTGGAATAAAATTCCAGGGCTCGAAAATGATTAGCCTCGCAATCTCATTGCGAGGAGGACTCTGCAGGATTCCACATAGAGTCCGGGTGTATGGGACGAACAGTAGTTCAATTAGCCGGAGATGTAGTACGCCCCGGCGAACGGAATCTCCGGATAGAAAAGGTGGTAATTACCAGATTTCTCGACTCCTCCGATAAATTCGGAGTCGCTCGAAATGACTAGTTTTTCTTAAAGTTAATAGTTGAGTCATCCTGAGCGGAAGCCCGGAGGGCTTAAGTCGCCCCACAGGGATCCCTACGGGAAAGGATCTCGTTATCAAGGGTTAGGAGATCAAAATACGAGATTCCTCCGTTCCGCTACGTTCGGGTCGAAATGACAGGTTTGTGGTGCTCCTCTAAGAATCCTCCAAATGAAATTCTGCCATCTGGTTGGGGTAGTCCACGATAATCCGAAAATACTGAAATGCCGATCCGCCCACCGCGCCGTAGATGGGTTTATCCATCCACCGGGACATGCGCCCGGTAAAACTTTTATCAGGACGTTTGGTGAACCAGACCGGTCCGACCTCATAGCCGGCAATTCCGACCTCCGGCACCTGAATCATTGGCATACCTGTTTGCCGCTCCGCATTTTCAATAACCTCCCATTCGGGATGGGCTTCCTGCCATCCGGTAAATATGGAATCGATGATGAAGCATGTGCCAATCTCCGAAATATTCGGATATCCCAATTGCTCGGCGGCGCCAGCCTTTGCCAGGGCGGTTGCGCCGGTATCGAACAGGACATCGATGGAATCGCCGTCGACTTCTATGGTCATCCTTGGAAAATGTGTTGTCTTGTTTCCGTCAGGTCCGGTATAGAATCCCAGATGAACCGTGTGTTTATCCGACCGACCCGTCCAGGCCATCTCTGGGATTATGGATAATGATTGTCCCGGATAATCGAACTCCCAAATCCGGGTTGCGAACCACGGAGCACCCAGAAATCCGGTACCGCCAGGCTTGAGTAATTGATGTGGCCTCCGGACTCCGAGTTTGTTCCCAAACGCGCTGGACGATTTCGGCGGTAACGGGATTTCCGCCTCGGCTGAAAAATCCGGGAGCGAAGCGACGGCCCCGGTTTGCCCACGCATTTGCCGTTGCATGGTATCCAACTCCAGACTTTTAACCACCGATGGCCACACCATATTAACGCCTCCACCGGTATCGGTATAAAAGCGTAGTGTATCGCCGGATTGAGTGACCGGCGTTACGTATATTCGATTGGCCTGAAAATCTGCCGGCAGTTCCTTTTTAACCAGATCTCCGGCTCCGGCCTGGAGCAGGATTACTACGGTAAAAGACAGAACGATGGAGAACGATTGAATGATATACTTCATATATTGCTCCTTATTATTGCCTCTCTTTTTCACACTCAAATCAAGAAAACACAATCGCATCGTAAGTACATACTTACACGACGAAAGTGAAAATAATGCTCAGCCTTTGTTTTTCAAGTTCGAATTTGGCCGGTTATTATACTGGACCCTTTCTTTCCATGATAGGCTAGGCAATATACACCCGGAATATTTGTTGACGAGAGATATGTTGACCCTTTCTGGGGTCAGCGACCCAGAAAGGGTCTCAGGTGTCCAATGCACAATTGTTATGATCAGGAACAGATAGTAACTGAAGTGTTCGGATATGGAGCGCTTTCAGAATTTCCAGCGAAAAAGTGGCGTCCTGACGAGATTTCTCGACTCCTCCGATAAATCGGAGTCGCTCGAAATGACTGAGGTTTTGAAGATTTATAGAATGAGTCATCCTCATCGAACGGAGCGAGTCGCGGGATTTCGACATCAAATTGATCTGTTGCAAAAAGTTGATAAATTTATATATTTCTACAGTTATCGAAATATCAAAATAAAGAAGAAAAATTGAAATGGATTCACACACATTCGCACAAATCGCCAAGGCACTTTCCGATCCCAAACGGGTGGAATTACTTCAGGCACTGGAGGAAAAAGCAATACAGTGTAACGATTATCAATGCTGCGACCTCTCCGAAAAGTGCTGCAACGTCGGCGAAATCACCGACCGGATCGGTCTGGCAATCTCCACGACCTCGTATCATCTAAAGGAGCTGAAGCGCGCCGGACTAGTGCAAACATCCAAGCGCGGTAAGCAGGTCTACGTGGAACTAAATTTTCCGCTGTTTCGGGAATTAAGCGACTATTTCGAGTCGTTTCTCGAACCAATTCAACCAGAAACGGAGGTAACACCATGAATACATCAATAAAGGACGGATTCATATACGGACTGCTCGCCACCCTGGCGATGACCGTTATTATGTTGCTAAGCGTGGCGACGAAAATCTCCCCGATGCCGGCACCGATTCCGGTCGCCCTGGTGAAAACGCTTCTGGGCGCTATGCCGAAACCGGCGTTGATGGCGCTTGGTATGATCGCCCACTTCATCTATGGCGGGATTGCCGGGAGTATCTTTGCCTGGCTGTTTTCAAACAGAACACTGGGTGTCGGTTTTCTCTGGGGCGCCATCCTGTGGCTGATTATGCAGGTGGTTTTTCTGCCGATTCTCGGATGGGGAATTTTCGGTTCGAATATCACACCGAAGATTGCTGTAGCCACGTTAATTCTGCATTTGATTTACGGCGGAACAATCGGATGGTTGTTCGCCAGGAACGCCGGAACCGTCTCATCCGAAGGCACCGGTGCTTCGATCAATTCGGAACGGATGAACCTCTGAATGAGCAAAAAGCCCATCGCCTGTGACCTGTCCGTTTTCAATGAGACGGAGCGGGAGCGCCATGCGTATCTTGCCGAACACTTTCAGTCTGATGTTCTGGGCAAAGAAGAAACCGATGACGGATTCCGGTTCAAATATCCGGCATCTCAATCTCACCTGGAACGGCTTATCCTGTGGATCGATATGGAGCGACGATGCTGTCCGTTTTTAGATTTCAAGATCGAGATTAAAGGGAATGCGGAGACCTGTTGGGTGTCGTTGACCGGAAATGACGGAGTAAAGGAATTTCTCCGGGAAACGATAAATTAAAAACTACTGCCAACGACCGCTGTCGGCGTCGTTGGCAGTAGTTAAAAGCAACCGTCACCGACGCTTTAAGCGATCGGCGACGGGAGAACTCATAGATCCCCGGTATTTCTCTCGAAAGACCGTGATACTTTGGGAGGAGCCCTACCGATCTTCCGGGAATCAGCCTGTCGGATGAGCGTTGACGTGGCGCGAGCTGTGGAATCACCAATAAGCCATGCACCTACACGGGGCTACCGGGGCAAATGAGCCTGAAATGCAATGCCCCTGGTATCGAATTTATCGGCGCTTGATTGCTGCGGGGTATCCTCAAATACTGCTTTGCGCCAGACAACCTCGAACCCTTCAAAACCGATCTCACGAAACAATTCTTCCAGCTCTGCTTCCAGCAGAGCACCGGCTATTCACCCGGTCCACAGGTCAATATCGGATTTCGCCTCTTCGGACACAGCGCGTTTAACCTTGATGTCGGCGATCTGGAGCCGGCCACCCGGTTGAAGCACCCTGTCCATTTCCTGCACCGCCTGGACTTTATCCGGGATTAAGTTGAATACGCCGTTGGATATGATGACATCTGCCCAATCATCGGGTACCGGGAGTTCCTCTGCCTGTCCTTTTCGAAACTCGACATTTTCTAGCTGCATTTCCTGTTTTCCCCGCCGGGCTTTTTGTAACATAGCAGGCGTCATATCCACACCGATAACATAGCCGTTCTCACCTACCATCTGAGCTGCGACAAGGCTATCCATACCTCCCCCAGAACCGATATCCACGACCCGCTCTCCGGGCTGCAATGCCCCTGAAAGGAAGGGGTTCCCGGTGCCGGAGAACGAGGCGATCACCGATTTAGGAATCGCTGTAAGCCACCGCTCTTCGTATTCCATGAGTGCGACTGCTCGTCGTCCGGTATGAAAATGAAACCCACGATCAGGCTCCGTGGCGACGGTGGCATATTCTTTCTGGATTTCTGTACGCAACTCGCTGAAATCTATATCCGGGGCAGTACTGGTTTGCGTCTCCATGATGATTCCCCCTTGTATTCTATTGACACTTACACTTATAGGAATAATTTCAAAGTTAAATATATAAATAATAATAAGATACGTGTCAACCGGTGATTTTTATCTGCAAGATGATATCAGTCCTGAAGGACACTGCCGGGGACTGCGTTTAACCTAGTTGACAGTTTAGTCGTTTGTAGGCAGTCGCCTGAATACTGTTACCGATGCCTGAGACGATCCGTGAGGATTGAGTGACCATTTTACCTTGCGTTGGAATAAAATGGCAAATCTCGAATATAATGATTAGCCTCGCAATCGTATTGCGAGACATGGTTTCAACCTCTTTGATATTCTACCCGATACACATTTTTACTGGGATGGGTTACGGTGTGAATCTTCCGCATGCGCAACGCCCTCTCCTGTCGGCTCACCACCGGCGTATCATGGTAATCGTTTTGATACTTCAACGGTTTTTCGCGCTGAGCAACGAACTTTGTATGACTGTGCAATCGATCGCTTACAATCCGTTCCGATAATTCCGACACCTTTTCAATTTGGGATTCGATACGCTGACGGAATTCCGCATCGATTTCCACGCCGATACTATTCCGCTCTCCTACCATAGATGCCAGGATCGTCGTGCCGGTCCCCAGAAATGGATCGAGCACCGTATCTCCCTTCACGGAGAACATATTGATCAGCCGGTATGCCAGCTCGAGCGGGAACGCGCCGCTTCTTTTGCGCAATTGCGTATCGTTCAATTCCTGACCGATGCCCTTCAAATCCATCCAGACGTCGGAAAACCATTTGTTTCTCTCTTCCCAGAAGAAGGCGCTCTCGCGGCGGTTCTGCTTTTCTTCTTCGGCGCGAAAGACTCGTTTACCGCCTTTTCGGAATACCAAGATATACTCATGCTCCAGTGTCACATAAGCGCCGGGCGGTAGCATCCCGGAGCCCATGAATTTGGTCGGCGAGTTGGTGGGCTTCCGCCAGAGGATGTTCGGCAGATTCTGCAATCCCAGTGATTCGCATTGCCGGATAATTTCAGCATGATTCGACCACAGCCGAAAATCCCCGCCCACCGTTCGGGTCGCATCGCCGATATTGATGCAGAGCATCCCGCCGGGACTCAACACTCGCGTGCATTCTGTCCAGACTTTCTCCAGTTCACCGTGCATCAAATCAAATGCACGGCTTCCCTCTTCATTGGAGAGCGCTGCGCCGATCTCCGGATTCATCTTTGCGAAAATTTCGTCCCACATCTCGATCATCGGGTACGGCGGCGAGGTGACGATTAACTGAATGCTCTTATCGTCGATACCGTCCAGTGAGCGGGCGTCTGTGAAGTGGAGTGTGTGAGTGGTTAATCTGACCATAGTGTTAAAGTGTTCGGGTGTTCTTAAAGTAAGTGTTAGCGTGCTAGCGTGTTACGGTGTTATTGTTAAAAACTGTTATGCGTCTTGCGTCCTCAGTCCTGTGTCCATCATGACTATCATGTTGGTAGTACCCGCTTTAGCGGGATTTGTTAGTCCCCAGGGGATCCCCTTCCGGGATTATTTGTCGTTCGTTGTTGGTTTTGTTCTTTTCGGTGTTTTTCAGTGTTTAATCTGTCCTTCTTTTTGGTTTTTATCAGCGGTCATCCGCTCAATCTGCTCCGGTAGGAGTCCCTCCCGGGACGTTTATTTGCGTGCTATTAAAATAGTTCAGGGAAAGCCCGAAGTCTAGCACAATCCCACACCATTTCCCTTGCCAGAGATGCCAAACTCCGGTAAGTTTCCGGCGAATTATGAGAAAAACACTCCTGATTTTAATCTATTGCACATTACTACTGAGTTGCGAGCAAGGCCTGCAACCGGTGGCGGGCTTTCAGGGTACGGTGACACTCCCAACGGATAACTCCGGAGCCGTCATCTGGCCGGATTCGCTGGAAGGTGCCGTGGTCACCTTTGCCGCCACACGCAGCCTCGATCCGGCAAACCTCTCCTTCCAGCAGATCATCGAAAATTTCCTGGGATTCAGTCAGCCGCTTGATACCACACGAGAAACGCAGGAGTATTTTCTGGAAGCACTGCCGACACCGTATTCCTACGTGGCCGGCGTCATCGCGACCACCGTACCGATCACGCAACTGCTGGGACAGCCGCCAGACTCCCTCGTTGCTCATCCGGAGTATTTTAAAGTGCTCGGACTCTACGGATATAAACCGAATAATCCTGTACCGTTTGGACTGATAACCGTCAAAGACGGACAGGTCACCGACAGCATCAACTTTGCCATCGATTACGACACGGAAATCACATTTTGAGAAAGTCATATACAAATATCGTAATGGCATTGCTTGTTGCGATTGGGCTGTCGGGCAATGCAATATCACAAACCACGGGCACCGGGGCAATAACAGGAGTTGTACTCAACAGTGAAACTCAACAACCGCTCCCTGGCGCCAATATCGTCGTCGTTGGCACCGTGATGGGCACAGCTGCAGACGAAAATGGCGAATTTCGGTTGGACGGCTTGTCTCCCGGTGAATATGCAGTTCAATTTACCAATATAGGTTACAAAGCCAGAACTGATACCGTAGATGTTACGGGCGGAGAGTCTCGGTTCCTCCGAATTGAGTTGACGCCGACAGCGTTACAGTCCCCGCAGCTGGTGGTCACCGGGAGCAAACGTTCGGTGCGGGTGACCGAGTCGCCGGTCTCAATTGGAACACTAAGTGAAGACGATCTGCAGCTCCGGATGCCGACTACGCTCAATGAGGTGCTCTCCCTCCAGCCGGGCGTGCAGATGGTCGGCGGGGACGTGAATATTCGCGGCAGCAGCGGCTATACCCGCGGCGCCGGCAGCCGCGTACTGGTGCTGGTGGATGGCGTGCCGCTCCTGGCATCCGACAACGGCGGCATCTACTGGGATGCTGTACCGACGCAAAATATCGAGCGCGTGGAAATCCTGAAGGGGCCGGGTTCAGCACTTTACGGTTCCAACGCGCTGGGTGGCGTCATCAATATTATTACCGCGCCGATTTCACGAAGATCACGGACGTCCGTTCATCTACAGGGAGGACATTTTTCGAAACCATCTTACAGCAACTGGCAGTGGCGTGACAGGCCATTGTTCACCGGAAAGTGGAGCGTTCAGACCGAACGCCGGAGCGGGAAACTCGGCTACCGGATCGGACTCGGCCAACAGAGTTCGCCAGGCTACCTGCAGAACAGCTGGTACCGGCGGTGGTCGGTCAACGGAAAGTTTCAGTATAGACCGAACTCACACCAGAGCTGGGAATCCCGGCTCTTTTTGATGAACGATATCCACGGCGTATTCACCCAGTGGAAGAGTGCTCACGAGCCGTTCAGCGCGCCGGAGGAATCCCTGGGCGACTATATCATCAACGATAAATTCCAGTGGGCGCTGACCTGGTCGAATATCGTCTCACAGAAGCTCTCTCACACGTGGAAGACCATCTATTACCGGACGGCCTTCCAGAATTACCAGCACGATAACGACGACTACTCCACCTCCAACCGTGTAACTACCAACTGGCAGACTGATTTCCACTGGAAGGAAAATCACATTGCGACTACCGGGATGGAAGCCTCTTTTCAGCGGACGGAAGCCAATATCTGGGAGAGTCACACCGGATATGAGGTCGCCGGCTATCTCCAGGATGAATGGCGGATGTCGGTGCGGAGGCGAATGACTTTTGGCATTCGGGCAGATTATTCGCAAATAGACGATTACGAGGGCTACTTCCAGGTGAATCCAAAGATCGGCGTGAACCATCAGCTCACCGATGTCTGGATGCTCAGGGCATCGCTGGGACGAGCGTTTCGGGTGCCGTCCATCGCCGAGCGGTTTATCCGCACGCGCCAGAATATCTTTGAAGTGGAACCTAACCCCAACCTGCAGCCAGAGACGAGCGTCACCGGCGAAATCGGCACACATTATGAAGTTTCCGGGTTTACCGCTGATATTGCGGTCTTTTCCTCGCGGTACAGAGACTTTATCGATCCGATCCAGAATCCCGAGACAGGAAAAATCTCGTTTCAAAACATCACCGATGCACAAATCAGTGGCGCGGAGTCCACTGTAGAGTTTCGGGTGCCCTGGATTCCGGTGGATCAGTCGGTTTCGTATACTTTTCTGCATCCCAGAGATGTCACTATGGACACGGTGCTGGCGTACCGGCACCGGCACAACGTAGTCACCGAAACCCGGATTCTCTGGAGCAGTAAACTCATGACGAGCATCGAATATCAATATCGCAGCAAGGTGGAGCGGGTGCAGCTCTTTCCTTACAATCCGAAGACCGGCGCGGACAAGCGCGTGCCCATCCATCTCTGGAGTCTGAATGCGGCGTATCGACCGACAAAGGCGCTGACGCTCCGGCTCTCCGTCTCAAATCTCTTTCAGTATTATTACGTCATGTTCGAACGGAATATGGGAGCACCGCGGCACGTGCAGATAGGGATCGATTACAATTTTTAGAAGGGACTAAATTAAAAGATGCCATCTTATCGAAAAGATGGCATCTTTAGGAAATAGTTGTTGGTAGTCACGGCTTTAGTCGTGTTTTTGTTTTAGATTCCAAACACCGCCCGAAGGCGGTACTACCAGCAACTTCGCGGTTCCGATTTACCCTCCAAAATTGCCAATTCAGCAACACCAATCCGCAATTCAAACGCGACAATTTGTCTTAGGGGTTTTCCTCGATCTATCTTGGCTCCCAAAAGGGAGGAAAATCCGATGAGAACCTTGATTATCTGTCTCAGTTTCATTCTTGTAGCAACAGGGTTACATGGACAGGATAAGTTTCCTGTACTGAATTTTGACCGACTGCCGCACCATCTCGTTCTCAATAATTCCATCGAACGGTTTTATCAAGTTGTAACGGATTATTTGGACTATGATCTCCGTGGAAATTTTCTCAGGAAGACCCGTGTGACGGGAAAATATACCGCCGGACTGGAAAATGGCGCAGTCAGGTGGAATGACGTCACCATCAGGTATAGCAATGCCGAGAACGCATCATTTTCGTCGTTTTCGGAAGGCAATCCACAGGAGTATATGGAGAATTTTACATACATTCCTTCTGAGACAATCGTACAGAAGAGCTTTTTCGCAGAGATCCCCGAAGCAGACATGCGCATGAAAAACCTCGTCTGGGATATGTTAGGCCTGGAGGGATTCGCGTACTGGTACTGGGATTCCCTGAGAATTAACCAGGAATTCCGGGCAAATGCATTAAATTCCGAGGTGGACCTCGCCGGCGAAGGCACGTTCGAAAACAAAGATATCAGGCTCACCTGGATCGGCGTGACGGACAGAAACTCCGAGCCGTGTGCGATCATCAAATTTTCCACCATGAATAATCCACTCACCATTGAGACCGACGCCATAACCATGCACGGGCGCAGCCATTACTGGGGCGAGGTGTACGTCTCAATGCAGGATAAAGAAATCGAGTACGCCACACTCACAGAGGATGTACTGACGGATATCACCATCATGGGACAACCGAACAATATGCTAGGGTACACTGTGCGAAAAATGACCGTATCCCGAATCAATAAAATGTCGCCGGAGGAAAAGCGATGAAAGCGCGAGAAACGTCAACCAAATTCTGGCTGTGGTACCATATCGGTCTGTTACTGTTCAGCGCACTGATGGCCATAGTGATGAAATTTATTCAGCAGGGCAGCGTTCTTCCGGTCATATTTCCCACTGTTTTTCTTATCTCGGAAAGTATGGGATACATGGCAATTTACGTGATGCGGAAATCCCGGGGGTACAGCCAGCAAGAACTGCGCAAAAAAATCCTCCCGGCGCTGCTACTGTTTTTCGTAGCCTCATTTCTCATCGTCAACGTGATCGTCTCCCTGGGCGTTTTCGGTTGGTTCGTGTATGCGGGGTTGGATTTGAGCGACTTCTGGACACACCTGTTCCGGAACGAACTGGCTACCGCAAACATCCGGTTCGCGTTCTGGCTGCTCTTCTTCTGCATCGCCTTTTTCTACATCCTGTGGCAGAAAGCGGCGAAGCGGGAAGAGCGCCTGCGAGCGGAGAACCTCCGGTACCGGTACAATACGTTGAAATTGCAGGTGAATCCGCACTTTCTGTTTAACAGTCTGAATATTCTCTCAGAGATGGAGGGGCGTGAAACCGAGGAGTACGTCCAGAAATTATCCGGCATTTACCGATACGTGCTGGAAAACGAGAAGACGGACTTCATTCCACTGGAGGAAGAACTCCGGTTCGCCCGGCGATATTTCGACTTGCACCGGGAGCGGGACGGGGATAAAATTGTGCTGGAGATTGATGTAGCAGAAACCGAACAATATCAAATCATACCTATGTCATTGCAAATACTCATAGAAAACGCGCTCAAGCATAACACCCGATCCCAATCGAATCCGCTGCGAATACAGATATCTCAAGCGGAAAATTATATTACGGTATCCAATAATATCCAGCGGAAAGAGACGCTGGAAAAGTCCACCCGAACCGGGCTATCAAATCTGAGAGAACGAGTCAGACTGCTGATGGATCGGGAGATGGATATCCGGGAAGAAGACAACCGATTCATCGTGAAATTGCCAATCAGACGGGCCGCTCAATGAAAGTCGTGATCATAGAAGACGAGGCGCTGGCGGCGCAGAAATTCCGCCGGCAGCTCCGGGAGATCGACGACTCCATAGAAGTCGTCACCGTCCTGGAATCGGTGGAAAACGCCACCAACTGGCTGGCGACCAATCCTGCGCCGGATCTGATCTTTATGGACATCCAGCTGGAGGACGGCCTCTGCTTCGAGATATTCGATCATCAGCGGATTGGGACGCCGGTTATCTTCACCACGGCGTACGATGCGTATACGCTAAAGGCGTTCAAGGTCAACAGCGTGGACTACCTACTCAAGCCCATCGATGCCGGGGAACTCGAAAAGGCAATAAAGAAGTTCCGGCGTGTCCATGAGCAGAACGGTGCGCAAAAGCTAGACGTCATGCTGAATCTCCTGCGACCGGGGACAAAGAAGCGCTTCCTCATCAAAATCGGCGAGCATTACAAGTCCGTGCCGGTCTCGGAGATTCAGTACTTTTTTGTCCGGGATCGCAGTGTGTACATCTGTGTTGATGGCGGCAAGCAGTATGTCATTGACTATTCCCTGGATGCCATCGAGGAAATGATCGATCCGGAGACATTCTTCCGCATCAATCGGAGTATTATTGTGCGGGCAGGTGCAATTCGGGATATGATTGCGCATTCGTCCAGTCGCCTGAAATTAGCGCTGAACAACTGGTCGGGCTCTGAAAACGTTATCGTGAGCCGGGAGCGCGTTGCCGACTTCAAGCGGTGGATGGATCGGTGAGCGAGTTAATAGCTTATCCGATTCTTGGTAACTAGAATCTGTATTTTCAATTCAATTTCTTCCACCAACTCTCATCTCTTGAATTCGAGCTATATTTTTCCTGATAAGTAAAAAATACTTGTCTTTAAGTAAAATATATTTATCTTTTAGTAAAATTAATTGGACAATATGTCAAGATAAGCAGACGCTTGAGGGCAAAATGACTTTCAGGGAACGAAGAACAGTTGCTTCATTTATCAGCACGCTGCTGATTTTCGGAATCTATTTTTATTTTCTGCTCCGGCGATATCAGGGAGAGACCCTGCAACTGTCTGAGGAACTCAGATTCTGGGCCATGGCAACCCTGATCTTCATTGGGATCATGGTTGTATTCAAAATCATCAGCTACATCATATTTACCATCCTCCACGCCATCGCTACCAGGGAGTACGAAAAAATTGATACGGATGAACTGGAAAAATTGATCGAATTGAAGGCAACCAGGAATGCGTATGTGGTATTTTTAGCAGGGTTTATCCTCTCCCTGGTAACACTCATACTCGGAATGCCGGTGATGGTTATGTTCAGCTCGCTGATCGGCGCGTTTACCCTGGCGGCGATGAGCGCAGATATTTCCCAACTCTATTTCTATCGCAAAGGTGTCTGAACATGGGAAAGACTCAGGTCACGAATACCATCCGCACACTGCGGTTCCTCAGCGGGGAGATGACCCAAAAGGAACTCGCAGAGAAGGTCGGCGTCACCCGGCAGACCATCGTTGCCATCGAGAACGAAAAGTATTCGCCGTCGCTGGAACTGGCATTCCGGATTGCCCGGGTTTTCGATAAGCCGCTGGAGGAGGTCTTCACCTATGAGTCGAAAGGTGATTCCAATGGAGAAAACCAGTAACGGAAGTATCCGATAAACTCGTTTAAGAGGTATAGAATAATGAAGGCGATAACATACGCAAAATACGGTTCACCGGATGTGTGCAAGATCCGCGAGGTTGAAACACCGGTCCCCGAAAGCAATGAAGTGCTGGTGCGCGTCCATGAGGCGCCGCTTACCAATGCGGACATGGCCTTCCGGAAGGGCAAGCCGTTCATCGCACGGTTTTTCAGCGGATTGATTCGGCCTCAAAAGTTACCAGGAGGAGAACTGGCCGGGATCATCGAGGCAGTGGGAAAAGACGTAACAAAGTTTACCCCTGGTGACCGTGTTTTCGGGTCAACGGATATCAATTTTGGAGCGCATGCCGAGTACAAGTGTCTGCCGGAAGATGGAATGCTGGTGAAAATGCCGTCCACGTTGTCCTTCGGAGAGACCGCCGGCATTTGCGACGGCGGATTTACGGCGCTCTATTTTCTGAGAAATAAGGCGAATATTCAGAGCGGACAAAAAATCCTGATCAACGGCGCTTCCGGCGCCGTCGGCACCTACGCGGTGCAACTCGCCCGGTACTTTGGCGCGGAAGTGACAGGCGTCTGTAGCACGACGAACATTGAATTAGCCGAATCGCTGGGAGCCCACCAGGTGATCGACTATACCAGAGAAAATTTTACCGAGAGCGATCAGACCTACGATATCGTATTCGATGCGGTGGGCAAAAGTTCATTTTCGGAGTGCAAAAAGGTATTGACCAAAGATGGGTTATATCTCACTACCGTTCCCTCGGCTGCCATTTTTCTTCAGATGGCGTGGACATCGGTGGGTAAGGGAAAGCAGGCGATATTTGCCGCTTCGGGGCTGAATCAGGACAGGGAGGATTTACTCTTTCTCAGGGAGCTGCTGGCATCCGGAGAATTACGGGCGGTCGTTGATCGGCGCTATCCGATGGAACAGATCGTTGAGGCGCACCGCTACGTGGACGAAGGACATAAAAAAGGTAACGTTGTTATCACCGTGAGAAAGGCGGAATGAAAGCAGTAACATACACCGAATACGGTACGCCCGATGTTTTACAATTCAGTGAGGTGGACAAGCCCGTACCTGAAGATGATGAAGTATTGGTGCGGGTACACGCAGTATCGGTGAACGACTGGGACTGGGGTCTGCTCCGGGGGAAGCCGTTCGTGAACAGAATAATGCACGGTCTCCGCAAGCCGAACCTGCAAATCCTCGGATCGGACATTGCAGGAGTTGTGGAAGTAGTCGGGGAAAACGTCACACGGTTACAGCCGGGTGATGCGGTATTCGGCGATCTCTGTGAATGCGGTTGGGGCGGTTTCGCCGAATGGGTGTGTGCCAAAGAGGATGCTTTAACCCTGAAACCGGCCGGCATGTCGTTCGAGCAAGCCGCTGCTATTCCCCAGGCAGGACTTCTTGCTCTCCAGGGCCTCGGAGATGAAAATGATATCCCACCGGGAACACAGGTTCTAATTAATGGCGCCGGTGGAGGCGCCGGAACGATTGCAATCCAGATCGCCAAAACCCGCGGAGCCGAGGTGACGGGTGTCGACCGGACAAATAAACTGGAACTGATGCGATCCCTTGGCGCCGACCACGTAATAGATTTTACCCGGAAAGATTTCACCAAGACCGGGGAGCAGTACGACCTGATTCTCGATGTGACCGCGCGCCGTTCGGTTTTCACATATCAACGGGTATTACGCCCCGGAGGCAGATATGCAGCAGTTGGGGGTGATACGGCAGTGCTTTTCCATATAGCCCTGTTGGGCAGAATATTTTCGCTGGCGAAGGACAAAAAAATGGCACTTGTAATATACGAGCCCAATCAAGGTTTGGACCGAATGATAGAGTTGTTTGAATCCGGGAAAGCTGTGCCGGTGATTGACAGAGTGTATCCCCTGGACGAAACAGCCGAGGCTTTCAGATACTTCGGTAGTGGGAAGCATAAGGGGAAAATTGTTATCTCTGTGGCAAACTAAAAAAACAGTCTGGAGTATTAAGTGAAAGCCGTGACATATTCCGAATACGGTTCACCCGATGTGCTCAAATTAGAAGAGGTTGAAAAACCTGTTCCCAGGGACGATGAAGTCCTGATTAAAATCCATGCGGCGACCGTCACCGCCGGGGACTGCGAACTCCGGCGGTTCGACATCGATCCCCTGTTCTGGATTCCTGCGCGATTGTTTATGGGCATCCGGAAACCACGAAAGAGAATCCTTGGACAGGAACTGGCCGGCGAGATTGAGGAGGCCGGCAAGGAGGTAACCAAATTTAGAAAAGGGGACCGGGTATTTGGTCCGACCGAGTTTACGCTGGGCGCTCATGCGGAATATATTGCTTTACCGGAAAGTTCTATGATGGCGCAAATGCACGCAAACATGACCTATGAGGAGGCGGCGACCGTCCCTACCGGCGGACTGAACGCCCTGCATTTTTTGAGAAAAGCAAATATCCAACCTGGAGAAAAAGTGCTCATCAACGGCGCTGGCGGAAGTATCGGAACCTATGCCATCCAGCTGGCGAAACTGGATGGAGCGGAGGTCACCGCCGTGGATCGTCAGGAAAAACTGGATATGCTACGTTCAGTTGGCGCCGATCATGTCATCGATTACACCAAAGAAAACTCTACCAAAGATGGAAACACGTATGATGTCATTTTTGATGTTGTGGGTACAAGCCCATTTTCCCGGAGCGTACGGTCACTCCGGCCGAACGGCCGCTATCTGCTGGCAAACCTAAGTCTGGCAGATATGATCCGGGGATTTTGGATTTCAAAAACAACCTCTAAAAACGTAATAAGCGATCTGGCGGATTATGCAATGGAAGAGTTGCATCATTTGCGGGATCTCATAGAAGCCGGAAAGATTCGGGCAGTCATCGACAGACGCTATCCACTGGAGCAGATCCCCGACGCGCACCGATATGTGGAGACCGGACGCAAAACCGGCAATGTGGTTATTACAATTAAGTAGCACCCCATCGTTGTGCCACAGCTTTTCCAATGATCTTTCACCGATACGTTTTATATTTAATTTCCATTAGGTGTAATTACTGCCAAAGATTACTATGACCTCAAACTCAAAGAGTCAGTGGAAGCGGGAAACCCTGCATCCGGCGCTGGAGCGATATCCGGAGCGGAAGGAGAAGTTTACGCCGTCTTCGAATATCGAAATCAAGCGCCTGTATACGCCTGATCCGGAGTTCGATTATCACGAACAGCTGGGATATCCCGGCGAATTTCCGTACACGCGAGGCGTCCAGCCGACCATGTATCGGGGCAAGCTTTGGACCATGCGGCAGTATGCCGGATTCGCATCGGCCGAGGAGAGCAATAAGCGCTACAAATATCTGTTGAAGCAGGGAACGAAGGGGCTCTCCGTCGCATTCGATCTGCCGACGCAGATCGGCTACGACTCGGATCATGAACTGGCCGAGGGCGAGGTCGGCCGGGTCGGCGTGCCAATCAGCTCGCTTCGGGATATGGAGGTCCTGTTCGACGGCATTCCGCTGGACGAGGTAAGCACCTCCATGACTATCAATTCCACCGCGCCGATCCTGCTTGCGCTGTATATCGCGGTGGCGGAGCAGCAGGGAGTACCGTCGGAAAAGCTTCGCGGCACCGTACAAAACGACATCCTGAAGGAGTACATTGCCCGCGGGACGTATATCTATCCGCCGGAGCACTCCATGCGGCTGGTGACCGATATATTCGAGTACTGCGAGGATAATCTTCCCAAGTGGAATACCATCTCCATCTCCGGCTACCACATCCGGGAGGCCGGCGCTACCGCCGCGCAGGAGCTGGCGTTTACCGTAGCCAACGGTTTGGCGTACGTGGACGCGGCCATCGATAGGGGACTGGACGTGAATACCTTTGGCGCCCATCTCTCGTTCTTTTTCAACGCACACAACAACTTTTTCGAGGAGATTGCCAAGTTTCGGGCGGCGCGGCGGCTCTGGGCGAGGCTCATGACCGAGCGGTATGACGTGACCAATCCCAGGGCGATGCAAGTACGGTTCCACACCCAAACTGGTGGCTCCACGCTCACAGCCCAGCAGATGGAGAACAACGTTGCCCGCACCACGATCCAGGCGCTGGCGGCTGTCCTGGGCGGGACGCAGTCGCTTCATACCAATGGGAAAGACGAAGCCGTAGGCCTGCCTACCGAAGAGTCGGCGCGGACAGCCATTCGGACTCAACAGATCCTGGCGCACGAGAGCGGCGTGGCCGACACGGTGGATCCTCTGGCGGGATCCTATTTCGTGGAATCGCTTACCGATGATATCGAGGAACAGGCCAGGGAAATCCTTGGCGAAGTTGAGGAACTCGGCGGCGCGGTCAACGCTGTGGAATCCGGTTACTTCCAGCGGGAGATCGGGAAGAGCGCTTATCGCTATCAGCAGGAAGTGGAAAAGGGCGAGCAGATCGTGGTCGGCGTCAATAAATACGCAGAAGAGAACGATCCGGAACCAGATATCCTGCAGATCGATCCGGAACAGACCCAGCGTCAGATCGATCGACTGCAGAGTGTGAAATGGGAGCGGGATGCTGAACGCGTGCAGACATCTCTGGAAAAAATCCGGAGAATGGCGGATTCGGATGAGAATTTAATGCCCGCAATCCTGGAGGGCGTGAAATCCTATGCGACTCTGGGGGAAATTTCCAACGTGTTACGGGAAGTATTCGGAGAATATGAATCCGCAAACTACTAAGCGGTACGACTGCGTGGGCATCGGGCTGTCGCCGTACGATTTTACGGTGCAGGTGGAGCGACATCCCGAGACTAACAGCAAGAACGTAGCACTCCGACACCACGGACAGGGTGGCGGGCCGGTACCGAATGCGATTGCCGTACTGGCGCGGCTGGAGTGCCGGACGGCGCTGGTGACCACCATGGGGGACGACATCTATGCGGAACAGGTCTATCAGGAACTGGATTCGTATGGGATTAACCTGAAGGGCTTTCGCAGAGATGGTAAAAGGAGGTCACTTCAGGCGCACATCATCGTGGAGCAGGATTCCGGGAACCGTACGGTGATTCTGAATTCGGACGATTTGCCGGAGATTCGCCCTGATCAGGCGCCGGACAGTCTCCTGGCCGAAACGAAACTCGTGGTGATAGACAGCCGTCCCTCGCCGGGGATTCTGACCATGGCAGAGGAGGCGAAGCGGCACGGCGCCGAGGTGTTGATGGACGCCGGAAGCGTGCAGAAACACACGGAAGATGCACTGCATCTGGTGGATTATCCAATTCTCTCCAGCCGGTTCGTGAAAGACTACTTCGGTCACAGCAACATGGAACGGGCGTGCCGGGAGATACGTGAATTCGGCGGGACAATTGCAGGCATTACTATGGGCGATGAGGGGAGCTATCTCGCCAATGAAGATGCAATGCTTTACTTCCCGGCGTTCGACATTGAGCCGGTAGACACTACCGGCGCCGGGGACGTCTACCATGGCGGACTCATGTATGGGATTTTGAGTGGGTGGCCGTTGAAGGCCATCGGACAGTTCGCCAGCGCGGTGGCCGCCATCTGTTGTATGCATCTGGGTGTGCGTAGACACCTCCCGGATTTGGAAGAAATCAAAGAATTTATGCTGGAGCACGGCGTGGAGAAGCATCCGGTGCTCCAGGAACAGATAGACATATTCGGCAATGCAGATACCCCTGACGAGTGAGTCCATCCGGTCTCACCTGGCCACGGATACCTTTGGTTGGAATATTATCCTGAAGGATTCCCTGCCTTCCACCAACGATTTGGCAAAACAGGAAGATTTCGCCCACGGCTCCGCCGTGCTGGCCGAGGAGCAGACCGCCGGCAAGGGGCGACTCGGACGTAATTGGATGGCGCCAAAAGGTTCGAGTATCCTGATGACCATCGTGCTGCGACCGGAGCGGGAAATTCAATCCATGCAGATTATAACGCTGGCTTCTGGCATCGCGGTGGTGGAGGCCATCCGGGAATTGTATTTGCTTCCGGCACGACTCAAGTGGCCGAACGATCTGACCATCTATGAGCGCAAAGTCTGCGGCATCCTTGTGGAGAGCCAGCTCCGCGGCGATGGTATTTCCAAAATTCTGGTGGGGCTCGGTTGCAATGTGAACCAGCATCCCGCCGATTTCCCGGACGATTTGCGCATGCCGGCAACGTCTCTGAAGATCGACGCTAACCGGGAACTGGACAGGAATGAACTGACCGGTCATATCCTCAACCATTTTGAAGAACGATACAATCAGGTACTCGATGGACAGTCTGAAAAAATTGTGAATGACTGGAAGAAGAACAGCAATCAACTAGGCCGAAATGTGCGATGGCTCGAAAATGATAACGAGCGTACCGGCGTGCTCCGGGATATTTCTCCGGACGGTGCGGCGGTAGTCGAATTCGAGGACGGATCGACGGAAGAGATCATCTCCGGCGACCTGCTTTGATGAAAGAATAGCACGCTGATCCCGGCAAGCCGGGATTCACAGAAACAACGGATGACCGCCGATAAAAAAACAGATTAAACACTGAAAAACACCGAAAGCACTGAAATAAAGACAACCAAGAACGAACGACTAACAATCCCGGAGGGATCCCTTTGGGACAAACGGAAATCAAAATTATAATAAAGGAAACGAAGCAGGGAATGTTCGGGATTAGTTGTCGATTGTGATCATTTGTGATTCTTCGCGTTTCATTGTGGCAAAAAGATTTTTATCTGAGATCATCCGTTGTTTCTGCGTTTATCTGCTCCGGGAGGAGCCCCTTCCGGGGCGTGCCATATCTTTTTAAAAACTGACTTTATCTTTCATCTGGTTCGGTTATATTTTAGACAAATTATGAAGAACAGGAGCGACTCATGACATATTCAGATATTTTGCGACCTGCGGTGAAGCGGCAGGCACTGGTGTACGATTTTTCACTGGTTATTGGAGGCAGTCTGTTGCTGGCGCTGCTGGCGCAGGTGCAGGTGGTGCTGCCGTTCAGTCCTGTGCCGATTACCGGACAGACATTAGGCGTGCTGTTAGTTGGTGCGCTCTTGGGACGCTGGCGCGGTACCATGGCGGTTTTCGCCTATATTCTTGAGGGCGTAGGCGGTCTGCCGGTATTTGCCGGTGCAGCGGCCGGTCCAGCGGTGCTCGTCGGTCCGACGGGTGGCTACATTATGGGCTTTCTTGCCGCGGCATATGTGACCGGTTACCTGGCCGAGCGCGGCTGGGATCGGAAAACTTGGTCGGCGTTTTCGATGATGACCATCGGAACATCGATTATCTTTATTTCCGGCGTCGCCTGGCTGGTGCATCTAGTGCCCGAAGGGCAGCTGCTGAATATGGGCGTGATTCCATTCCTGCCTGGCGCGCTGATCAAGATTTCGCTGGCGACGCTGTTGCTGCCGGCGGGATGGAAGTTCCTGGGGAAAGATTCCGGAAAGGAATAGCACGCCCCGGAAGGGCTTCTCCCGGAGCGGATGAACGCGGATTAAAAAAACGAATTGAATATTGAGTCACTCTTCGACAGGCCCAGAGTGACGGTTTTAAAAATGCCATCTCTGGGGAGATGGCATTTTTTTTACCACACAATAAGATTACGAGGCTACATTTATTAATTGAAAAAGTGAATACTTTTTATCCAAAAAGCCTTGAAATCTCATTTCAAGGCGATGAAAAAATGTAATAAAAAAAGCCCCGGCGTCCCGGGGCTTTTCATCCCGCCGTAGCGGGATTCCGCATAGGTTCTACCTAAGGGCGGAATCAAGGGAGAAACCCCTGCTGTATAGCCGGGGTGCTCCATCTATTCAGGTGCTGCTTGTTTCCTGGTTAAATACTATCGACCTCTACGTATTTTCCAATGAGATCTTTAAACGGGAGTACCAGAAACTCATCGTCACCGTCGTTAATCTCGGTGGCACCGTTACGGCGGAACATGACCTTGTCCCCAACGGCGACCTCTTCACCGGCGCCTGGCGGGACGGCAACGACTTCGCCCTCGTCCTTGTTCTCTTTGGCCGAGTCCGGGATAATGATGCCGGCGGCGGTTTGCTCTTCTTCCGTGCCCTCCAGTTTGACGAGCACGTTGTCGTTCAGTGGCTGAAAATTGATCATAGTTCGCTCCTTTGATAATTACAGGTTCAACAATCTGTCAATTTCTGCGGTGTTGTAACCGATGACGAACTGGCCGTCGATTTCGGTCTGCGGTACGCCTTGTTGTCCAGTGCGCTGCACCAGTTCCTGCGCGGCGGCCGGATTCGAAGCAACATCGACTTCCGAATATCGGACGTTGTGTTCGTCCAAATACCGCTTGACCTGTGTGCAGTACGGACAGGTCGGCGTGGTGTAGACCGTCACCTGGTGGGCGGAGCCTTCCTCGATGTCACCGTTTGCGGCTGCGTGAAATTTATCCAGGATCTTGCTGTAGAAGCCTTCGGTCTGGACGCCGTAAATATACTCCGCCGGTTTCCCGTGGCGGAAGACCAGTAACGTCGGGACGGTGGTAATATCGTATTCCGGGTGAATATCCGAGACTTCCACGGCGTTTACGCGGTAGATATTGGCATCACCGTTGTGCTCCTGCAGTTTGGATAACGCTCGCACCGCCTCCAGGCTTTTCCGGGATTTGTCCGTATAAAACACGACCAGAAGCAGGTCATCGGTCTCTTGTTTTATGGCTTCAAACTGTTCGCGTGTGGTAATTTGGTCAATCATTCTTTCCTCCGTGCTGCTCTCATTTTCGTCACAATATGTATAGAGGGAATGATTAGGGAATAGTTACAAAAAAAATGGAGCAGGGAGAAAGCAGAAAGGAGAAGGGAAAAAAAGAAAAACCTGTTAGTTGTTCGTGGTTGGTTGTTCGTTGTGAAAGACGTATGGTTTTGCGAATTGGAAGAGATTTACAGGGTGATAATTCCATCCGTCAACTAACGACAAACAACGAACAATCCCGGCTGGTGTGTGGGGAAGCGGAGGCTATTATTTACAGATTTTGAATCTCATTCAAAGGTGAAATAGAATCCACCTTGTGTTAGGGATGTTCTTTAGAGTCCCGAAGGGACGATCGCATTCAGCCCACCAATTTATTGGTGGGTAATCAGTGTCAGTTAATTTTTTCTCAATCCCGTCAGGGACGATTGAATGATAACAAAGCACCCGAAACCACACAAAATTCCTCGTTGGCAAATCCCGCCAGGGATAATCGGAAAATATTGGCCATGGCTTTCAAAAGAACAGCCCGTAATTTCTCGTCGTGTTCAATGGACAATTACCATAAGATGTACGGAATTCGGGAACGATGTGACGGAAAAGGGAGAAGGGAAAAAAACCTGTTAGTTGTTGGTAGTGGGTTGTTCGTCGTGAAAGACATGTGGTTTTGCGGTATTGGAAGTAATTTACAGGGTACTAATAACAACCAACAACAAACGACTAACAACGAACAATCCCGGTAGGGATCCCTTTGGGACAAACTAATACAAGAATAAGAGTATGATTAGGATTAAGATTAAGAAAAAAACTGAATACCCTGTGAGCCTCACTCACGAGTTCCGTACAACGGACACGCCCTCGGATTTGCCTCCGGATCATCCGGCGGCCAGGAGAACATGCGGCCGTCGTCCAGGTGCGTGGCGACAAAATAGTAGAGGGTATCACCGGTGAGTTCCTCGGGGGCAATCGGTAAGACGTACATGCCCTTCCGGTTTTGCCGGAGGGATTTTTCCCTGTAGGCTGCGCTGGTATCCGTGCGAAAAAAACCGTTGACCCAGGTGATGTCGGTGAAGTTGGCAATGACGATAAATTTCAGTTCAATGGTCTGGTTATTCGGCAGAGAATCGGGTGATTCGTGGTAGACGCCAGTTTCCTGCGCGCCGAGAAATACGGGGGTGATCAGAATCAGTAACAGGATCAGGCTATCGAAGCGCATACTCGCCGTACCGGGAGCGTAAATAGTCCAGGAACCGAATAAGCAGTACGCCGAAGATCAGACCGGCCACGGCATCTATGGCATAATGGAACGAGAGATAGACCGTGGAAAAAACCAGACAGGCCACCAAAAACAGTGATGGCAGGGCCAGGCGAGGCTTAATTTTGTAGAGCCAGTACCAGGATAGAAGCGCCACAGAGACGTGCGAACTGGGCACCGCGCCGCCGGGGCTGTCCCCCAGAACGTACAGGATTTTCATCAACGGGATAAACAGGACCCCGTCCGGGAATTTGGCGTAGTGATGTTCGATAGGTCCGATAACCGGAAACATGTAGAAAATGGTGTATTGAATCAGGTAAAACAAGCTGACGTCAAAAACGTAAGAGGCAAATTTTTCCCGGTCGTCCCGGTAGAGCAATAATGCCGGAGCAATCAGGAGCAGATAATAAAAGAAGTAGGTGAAGTGGATAAATTCGGAAAACCAGATCGGCTGGTAGCGATAGAGGATATTGTGCAAATAATCGCCGAACAGGGCATAATCCCATGCGGCCACCAGACTGTCGAACGATCCCTGGAATAAGATGTCACCGATCATCCCGGATTCCCAGTGAAGGAAAAAGAAATAGAGGAGTGGGTACCAGTTCCGGAGGATGGAAAAGACCGGTGACCCTGGAAATCGGTGGCGGAGATGAATCAGGAGAACGCTCAAGATAATCAGGCCGAAATTGGCCCCCAGATAGACCCATCGGCCTTCCACGTGATTCCCCATCAGCAGCAGGAGGATCACCACAATGGCGTTGTAGATCCAGAAGAGCCAGTCTGTCAGCCGGAATGTATTGTCAGAGCCATCCATGTGATTTGTACCAGTCCGCGGTTCGGTAGGCGCCATCCATCAATCCGTATTCTGCCTGAAAGCCCGTCATCCGGGTGAGCTTCTCCGAGGAACAGGTCCAGGCATTCTGCATAATCTCTTTCAGCTTCTGGAAGTTCAGATATGAGGGCTTTTTCCTGGCTCTGATGATCAGTTCGGAGATGCCTGCCACGGGATAGAGGAGCGATCGGGGAACCCGGATGGTCCGGGTGTCGCTGTCCAGAGCATGCGCCAGCGTGGTTTGTATTTGATCCACAGTATATTGATAGTGATCGCTGATATAGAACATTTCCCCGGTGGGAATATCATGTTCAGCCAGGCGGATCAGGCCGTCCACGAGGTCTTCCACGTACACCAAACTCAGGTACAGATCTTCGCCGGTTAATTTAAACTGCCACCCTTTTTGCACAGCTTGAAAAATCGAGTACACTCCGGTATCGAGCGGGCCGTAGACAATTGGCGATCGCATGACGTAAATGGGAAACCGATCCCGGTAATCCTTGAGCGCAATTTCGGCGGCCCGTTTGCTTTCGCCGTAATGATTGATGGGATTGTCCGCCATCTCTTCGGTGCGGGGTTGGCTGACTCCCGACGGGCCACCGGCCGCTAGCGAGCTGACAAAGATGAATTTATCCGGCCGGGTGTTTTGTTTTGCGATAGATTCGACCAGATTGCGGGTACCGCCGTGATTGACCCGGAAATAGCCGTCCCGGTTCACCGCGGTCACCACGCCGGCCAGGTGAAATACCCAGTCAAAACCGTCAACCACTCCTTCCAGAGATTCCTGGGCCAGGAGATCACCGGTGACATAGCTAATATCTCCCAGAGAATTCAACCACCGCGTGTTACTGGTCGGTCGAACAAGGCAGGTGACCTCGTGCCCGTCCCGTTTCAGTCGGGAAACGAGGTTATATCCGATAAACCCGGTGCCGCCGGTGACGAGGACCTTCATAGGGACTGTTCGTAAATCCGGTATGTCTTATAGATTTCTGCGCCCATCTTTTCCAGCGCGTTCCGCATGGGATAGTTGTCTTCCAGAATCCAGGACATTTCGCCGGAATTAAATCCCATTTCAATTCCACGTTTGAACGTTTCATAATACAGGGCGGCATCGATGCCGTGATTCCGATATTTGTCGATTACACCCAGGGCTAACACCCGGACGAAATTTACCTGCCGCATATGCCACAGGATCTTAAACAGTCCGAATGGAAACAGGCGGCCGTTGGCGTACTTTATCGCCTGATTTGCATCGGGGATGGTCAGCGAAAAGCCGACTACCTCGTCCTCCATCTTTGCGATATAGCAGAGATCCGGGTTTACGATCATTTTCAGGTCTTTGGCCAGGTGCTCAAATTCGGCGTCGGTCATGGGGACGGCGCCCCAGTTTCGGCTCCAGGCGGGATTATAGACGCTCTTTATGAGTTCCACTTCATCCCAAAAGTTCTTCATGTCCAGTGTGCGCAGGCTGAAAGGATAGCGTTTTTTAAGAACGTTCACCCCCCTCTCCAGCCGCTCAGGAATAACCGCCGCTTCCTGAATACGATAGGCATAGAGATCTTTGGCTTTGGTCAATCCGGCCTTTTCCAATAATCTTGGGTAATACGGCGGATTATAATTCATCAAAATGACCGGGTCCATATCAAATGCGTCGACCAAAAGGCCGCACTCTTCGTTGGTGGACCAGTTAAACGGTCCCTGGATATGGGAGCACCGGTGATGACGGAGAAATGTTTTCGCCCGGTCAATTAATGCATCGGCTATCGCCTGATTATTGATACATTCGAAAAACCCAAAAAAGCCGGTGCGGTCATTCCACCATTCGTTATAGCGGTGGTTGATATGGGCTGCAATTCTGCCGACTGGTTCGCCATCACGCTCCGCCAGGAATAATTGAGATGTAGCGTGTTCGTGATATGGATGCTTTTCCGGATCCAGCAGAGTGTGCAGGTCCACCATCAAAGGTGGGACCCAGTTGGGATCATCCTGGTAAATTTTCCAGGCGAATTTAATGAATTTGCGCCGATCAGCCGAAGTATTAGCCAAGGCTCGTATCGTAACAGTCATAGCCCCTCGCTTGTCATGGATAGAAATAGGTAGAAGAAAGACAAAGATACAAAGGTGAAACGGGTTTAGCCAACCGAAAAGATGGCCCCCGCACTGCCGATTTCATCTTGCTTTTCGGGGGGGCGAAAATTACCTTTATCTGCTTTGTGATATTTCATGTTTGTGTGGGCCCGTAGCTCAGTTGGTAGAGCAGCGGCCTTTTAAGCCGTCGGTCGGAGGTTCGACTCCTCCCGGGCTCACTTTTTTCTGGCGTCTCCGTTTTTCTCTATAGGCCAATTTATAAGATTCACCAGGCGGGTCTTCCCGTTTTCAGGGATCCCGTTCTATCAAAACAGCCAATGTATTTGCAGAACTTTCCGGAACCATTAGAATGCATTGATACTGTGCTAAATGCTTATTTATCTTTACCGGCGGATTTCGGACATTCAGGGAAGCACAGGCTTATCAAATTGAATATAGACTCAAAGAGATTATTCCATGACGCGAATTCCTTTGTTATGATAAATTCTCATCAGGCCCGCCTTAAATGAACGAACAATTGAAAAAAAATCCACTAATTGATTCGGTATTCGACACCCCGGGGACCTTCGTTGGCGTGTTGGATCCGGAGGGAAATATCGTCCGGATAAACTCACAGGCGCTTGAGTTTATTGATTGTACCGAAGAGGAGATCCTCGGACAATATTTTCCGGATACTCCCTGGTGGGACGATATGCCGGATCTCCGGGACCGGCTAAAGCAAGGTATTGATCAAGTGTTGGAGGGAGAATCAATTCGGTTCGACGCACAACATCTCGGGCCGGATGATACCGAGATCTACGTGGATTTTACACTGACTCCAGTATATAACGATTCCGAGACGGTGCAATTTCTCCTGGCACAGGGCCGGGACATCACGGACAAAATTCGCGCGAAAAGAGATCTGTATAAGGAGCGGGAACTGTTCCGGACCTTGATTGATGCCATTCCGGATTCGGTCTATTTCAAAGATAAGCAACATCGGTTTATTCGGGTAAACAAGGAGAAGGCCAACCACCACGATACCACGCCGGACGAGATGATCGGAAATACCGATTTTGATTATTTTTCCGAAGATGAAGCGCAACGGGCCTGGGAAGACGATGAGTACGTGATAAATGCCGGTGAACCTATTATCGGAAAAGAGGAATCTGTCGTTCACAGTGATGGATCGAGCCATTGGGCGTCTGTGACCAAATTACCTCGGCGAAGCCGAGATGGTGAAATTATCGGGACCATGGGAATCTCCCGGGATATTACCGAACTCAAGGAGACACAGCAGGAGCTGATCCGGGCGCAGCGGATGGAAGCCCTGGGGGAACTGGCCGGCGGTATTGCCCATGACTTTAATAACGTATTGACGATGATTTCCGGTGCAGTGCAGATGGTTAAGGTAAAGGAACTGGATGGACCACTCGAAAAGTATATCGATATGATCGATTCGGCCATCACCCGGGGTGTATCGGTAACGGAGCGACTGCTGACGTTTGCCCGGGCCAAAGCGCCGGAAGTCCGGCCGGTATCCCTCTCGGATTTTCTGTACGAAATTCAGGATATGGCGCAGCATTCTCTGCCGCAGAATGTCCGGATAAAACTTCGCCATTTTAAGGGGCACGATCGGGTGCTTGCCGACGAAGCTCAGCTCCAACAGGTCCTGATGACGCTCTGTATAAACGCGGCAGATGCCATGCCGGAGGGCGGCACCCTGTATCTGGGACTCCGGGAGGTATCAGAAGACGAACAAAAGGCATCCGAATATGCCGGAAATGGGGATTATCTCTGTATCACTGTTGAGGACACCGGGATTGGTATGGATGAAGCGACTCAAAGAAAAATTTTCCAGCCGTTTTTTACCACAAAACAAGATAAGGAAGGAACCGGACTCGGTCTGACCGTTGCGCAAAAAATTATCCACAGTCATAACGGCTGGATCAATGTGGACAGCATCCATGGTCAGGGGGCAATATTCAACGTGTTTCTTCCGATTTCTTCAGAGGTCGTGGCAGAGGATCTCCCGGAGAATATGGACGGGATCCCCACAGGAAACGGGGAATCCATATTGGTGGTGGAGGATGAGACGGAAATCCGGAATGTCATTGTGGAGGTATTGGAAAACAACGGGTATCGCACATATAATGCGGAAAACGGGGAGAATGCGTTATCATTATTCAGAGCAAATCACAACGAAATCGATACAGTCCTGACCGATCTCGGACTACCGGATATGAACGGAAAACAGGTGGCAAAACAGATCCGGGAAATAAATCCGGACATTCCGATAATCGCCATCACCGGATATGTGAATACCGAAAAATATAAGAAACTGTTTGATTACGGATTCCAAACAATTATCCAGAAGCCATGTAAATTACAACAAATATTGGAATCTGTTGATCAGGTGCTTAATTCTTCAGAATAGTTCCGAGGCTGGTACTAAAACAACATTTAATGCTTTATTTCAATTCCGCCGAACCCGACTGTACAATAAAATGTCACCACCGGAAATTTTTCGCCCTCCAGCTGTTCCCGGGGTAAAACATTCGATTCGATGCCACCCAGAATGGGGGTGCCTTTCACCCGAACGTCCCAATTGCGCGGCACCCGGATTTCTGCGCCACCGAACAGGACCGTGACATCAAAGGTAACCTCTTCGGCCGCAGCGGAAGTATCGGCCAGATCAATCTCCACTCCGCCAAAAATTGCAGAAACCTCGCCGTGTTTGAGAGCCGGAACAGTAAACCGCTGACTGATACCGCCAAACAGGGCGTGAGCACGGATAATTTCGTCGTCCTTTGCGGAGGCCGTATGCGCAGAGAGTTTGATGCCCCGTCGCTTCAGAATCAACGAAATGCCGATCGCGACCAAAATTAGTGGCCAGAACTGCACTACCTGGGACCAATTGATCACCTCAAGAGTAACACTCAGGAACACCAAACCACCCAGGAATAATCCCAGGCCACCCTTGCGTTCGCCACGTTGGAGTTTTATAACGCCAACAATGATGAATATAAGCGGCCACCAGTCGCCGAGAATATGCCCAAGGCTGAGGATGTCCAACGTCTCAAGCAGGAAGACGATTCCAGCCAGAATGAGAACGATGCCAACCCAGGGAAATTGGGTGGACGTGTCACGCTGTGATGTATTGATAAGCCCCTCCGTTGTGAGAGTTCGTTGTAGAATGCTAATTGTCTCAATATGGCTATGAAACAGATAGATAAAAAGTAAAAATATTGAGCGGCCGCTCAGACTATAGTTACTTCAAATGAAAGGAAACGAATTGCTCACGTCCCGGAGGCTCACATTGATAATATTTGAAACATACACCAGGTCCGGTGAGAAATCAGGTCACATGAGCCCATAATTTGTTATTTACGATTTGAGAAATCGTGGTTTTTGTTACCTGGTACTCTTTTGCCAGTTGTTGATGAGTAATGCCGTCCTCTTTGGCAGCGCGGATGGCCCGGATATCCTGTTCACACAGCTTGGAATTTGGATTTTTTTCTCCGCGCTGTGAAGCCGGAATCAGTTCCCGCTTCTGATATGCCTGCCGGGTGCGCTCAGATCGGGTGGTAATATAGATGTGGTTGGGATTGACGCAGCTGTTATCCTCACAGATATGAGAGACTACCCAGTTCTTGGGGATTTTACGTTCGTAATAGATTTGGTACAGTAACCGCAGGGCGGAGACCATTTCCCCCTGCAGGCTGAACAGGGGATAACCTGAATTATTTTTTGTTCCTTCCCAGACCCAGCAGCTTTCATCTCCGCTGGATCCCAGGCTGTCCATGAAGCGTCTGCGGTCCTTAGTCTTGAGTATCATAGTCTTGTCCTTTTTCCGGTTTAAGGGCAGGGTATTTTAGAGCCGGTTACGCCTCACGAATGCCGTGTCCCGCTCTTTTTCAATTGCGCCGGTGAATTCCGCCCATAAGATAATGTATATTAAATATACCCATTATAATTAATTTATGAAATAAATTTCGCCATTGGATATACAATTATTTTAAAGAGATTGGTTGGATGCGTTATATCTTTGGATCTATGATTGGTATAAGTTTTTGAATATCAACTTTTTAGTGTGAATTACTTTTTAAGAAAAACCCCAGAGTAACGCCGTCAGTTGCTATCGGAATTGAGTCCAAAAGTACACTGTACAGTTGCTCCACGCGCCTCGGCGAGACTCAGTCCCTGGCGAATTGTTTGCGGAAGAAAATACTGCTCCCGCTTCGGGAGTGCGACGTCGGCCCCGGCTTTGAGCAACTTCCGGTTGAGGTATTCAGATGAGGAGACGCCGATAACCGCCCCGTCATAACCATTGGAGCGCGCAATTTGTATCAGTTCCTCCCCGGAATAATCGCCGGGGAGCTGATAATCCATAAGCATAAAATGAAACTGCCGTCGGCGAAGAGTCTCTAAAAATCGCTGGCCGGATTCCAGGAGAGTCACGTCACATCCGTTCAGATATTTTCGATGGACGAGTTCTCTGAACTCGGCGCTGTCCTCCACGAACAACACGGGGCAGGTGGTCGATTTTGATTGTCCATGCATAGTTCAGAGTATAAGTTATTGAAGCTTTCATTGCCAAACTTCCCTTTTTTCATTAGAATGCACGCCGTTATGGGGTTTTCCAACGAGTTATGGTGGTCGGGTGTTTGACCAGTTAAAAAAGTTATTTACGGATTCCGTAATTTACGGGGTGGGGTATATCGCCACCCGGGTTATCACATTTCTTTTGTTACCGTTTTACACGAACACCCTTACCAAAGAAGAATATGGCATTATTGCGCTGGGCTTCTTCTTCGCCGGATTCGCCAAGATCGTGTATCGATACGGCACGGACTCCGCGTTGATCCGGAATTACGAGCTCGCGGAAGAGCCGGAGAACAAACGACTTATTTTTTCCACAGGATTCTGGTCGGTTTCCGGAACCTCACTAATTCTGAGTTTGCTGATTCTGCTTGCGGCCAATCCCATTGCCTCCGCCCTGTTTGAGACGACCGAACTCTCCCTGATTATAGTGTTACTGGCTGGAATTATCCTGTTGGATACGCTGAATGTGCTCCCCCAGACCCTGCTGCGCATTCGGGAGCAACCGGTCTATTATGTCTTTGTGAGTTTTGTGAATGTAACGGTAACCCTTGGATTGAACATTTACCTGGTCGGATATCTGCAAATGGGCGTGGTTGGCGTTTTCATCGCCAATATTATTGCCAGCTCGGCGATGTTTGTAACCCTGACACCGGTACTTTTCCGGGAGCTAACGCCGAGATTTTCAAAGGAAAGATGGCTCGCTCTCTTCAAATTCGGTCTGCCTCTAATTCCTGCGGGAATTGGGAGCATGATCATGGAGCTCATCGACCGGCCGATCCTGAAAGAACTGACCGATGTAGCCACCGTTGGCCTTTACAGCGCGGGCTACAAACTCGGTATCTTCATGATGCTGGTGGTCAGCGCGTTTTACTTTGCGTGGCAGCCGTTTTTTATGAAGGCCGGCCAGCAGGAGAACGGGCCGGAGATTTTCTCCCGCGTATTTACCTATTTCATGTTTATTCTCTGCGGATTATTTATAGGATTAACCTTTCTCCTGGAATATTTGGTGAGAATTCCGCTTCCCGGTATGGGGACGCTGCTAGGTCCGGATTTCCTCAGTGCCACCATCATCGTTCCGATTATTTTCGCCGCCTACATTATGTACGGTGCCTACATTAACTTCCTTCCTGGAATATACCTGAAAAACAAATCCGGAAAACTGGCCATTTATACCGGTGTTGGCGCTATCGCAAATATCGCCGGAAATTTCCTGCTGATCCCATCGCTGGGAATTACAGGGGCTGCTCTGGCTACATTTTTGGGCTATGCCGTGATGGCGGTGCTGCTCTACCGGGCGAACCGGACACTCTATCCCATTCCGTATCAGTGGAGAAAAGTGGCGACCACCTTTGGGATTACTGTCGTTCTCGTCGGAATTTATTACCTCACAGACCTGTCATTATCAGTCAGAATTTTGATGATTCTCGCATACGTCGTACTGCATTTCGTCTTTGGATTCGTTCGGATGAGCGAACTGAAACAACTGGCTGGCCGTTTCAAACGGGTGAGCGCGTAAGCCGATGCATATTTGCCACCTGACACTCGGCCATTCGCCGTATGATGATCGGATTTATTATAAGGAACTTTGGAGTCTACGCGGTTGGGCGGATACAATTTCCCTGATTGCCCGGGAGGTTTCGGAACCCGAGATATCCTATTCCGACATTCAGGTTGTCCCGTTTCCGCTCAAATCCCTAAGGAAAAATTTGGTTCGTATATGTAACCTTGCCGTGGAATTACAGGCTGATCTCTACCATCTACACGAGGCGGAATTGTTGATGCTGGCCCCGTGGTTACGCCGCCGGACTAATGCTGCCATCGTTTACGACATGCATGAACCGCTCCCCGAAGTCATCCGGGATTTTTCGCCGGCAAGTTATCCGAAGCGAATGCTTGTGTCCTTTTTGCTGGGCGCACTCGAACATATCGGGCTTCCCCTGGTCGACGGGGTGGTTTTTACGGCCAGACCGCTCGCTCAACAGATGAGATGGGCTACGCGTGACCATGCAATAATATATAATTTCCCACGACGTGATATTTTTAATAGACCGGATCCCGAAATCGCACAGGATGATTTTACCGTACTGTATCAGGGACAAATCGCTCCCGCCCGGGGAATATCGGAATTGATTACCGGATTTGGCAAATTCTATCAAAGAGAAAAGGCGGGGAAACTCCGGATTATCGGGAGGTATGACCCGCCAGAATATGAGAGTGAGTTGCGCTGCCGTATATCCGATCAAAATCTTGAGCCAGTAGTTGTGCTTAACGACCCGGTCCCGCATTCACAAATGCCTCAAGTATTGGCGAGAGCCTCTGTTGGAATTATGGCGCTTTTTCCAACGCCGGCCTTTCGAAAAAGCGTCCAGGGTAAGACATTCGAGTACCTTGCCTCGGGCCTTCCGGTGATTGCCGGGAATTATCCTTCGGCCCATCAATTTCTCGGTGAAAATCGGGCGGGTATTATTTTGGAAGAAACAACGCCGTCCAACATTGCCG
Source organism: Candidatus Neomarinimicrobiota bacterium (assembly GCA_021734025.1). Classification (NCBI taxonomy): domain Bacteria; kingdom Pseudomonadati; phylum Fidelibacterota; species Fidelibacterota bacterium. Next base: position 265,608 of record JAIPJS010000004.1, on the reverse strand, counting down.
CGGCTATCGAAAAACTGTATGCAAATCCAAAACTTCGCAACAAAATGAGCGAAAACGGTATCCGGGCAGTGGAGAGCCATCTGAATTGGTCCCGAATGCAGGAGGAATTACACAAATTTTATACACGGATATTCGCAAAGAAGCGCGGATAACCGTCAATTGCGGCTACCGGCGGTTTTTTCTAATTTTAACGGAAATGGAACAGATTAGAAGGCCAAATTCTTGAAAATCCTTTATCTCACAACAGAAAACAACGCAGGCACGCTGGAAATCTGGCAGCGTGCGCACCGGGACCTCGGGAACGAGGCGCGGTACGTGACTTTGTTCCCCAACGAAAGCCAGTTCCCGGAGGATATCCATCTTGACCTGCCACTGACGCCCAACGCCAAGTGGCTCCAGTGGATTAAAAAGTTCGCATACAAAGCTCATGGACCGGCCGGCATGTACGAGGAGCCGGACGGGTATCCGCCGTACTGGGAGCCACAGAATTTTGCGGAAAAGTGGTTTTTCACGATCCGGGATGCCATCTGGTCACCGATTATCCGGAGTGCTCTCAGGGAATACGACTTGTGGGATTTCGACATCTATCACCTGGAAGGCGGCATCGGGTTTTTCCGGGATGCCCGCGTTATTCAGGATCTGAGTGCCGCCGGGAAGCATATCGTCTGCAGCTATCACGGGACGGATTTGCGGCTCAGGGGGGTTATTCCTGCCATCGATGCAGTGGCGGACGTCAACATCACCAGCGAACTTGACCTCCTGGAGAAGCATCCGAACATCGAGTATGTATTTCTTCCGTTTGAGACCACCGAGTACGAGGCGAACTACGATCTCCACAGTCCGATCCGGATGTGTCACGCTACGCGAAACCGGTACTTTAAAGGTTCATCGCGGATTATCCAAGTGTGCGAGCAGATCGCGTCAGAGCGGGACGACGCCGAGTTTGTCCTCATCGAAAACCGGCCCCACGACGAAACGCTGGAACTGAAAGCTTCTTCCGATGTGTACATCGACCAGATCTCCAACACCGGCGGCTGGGGTTACGGCATGAATTCCGTGGAATCCCTGTCCATGGGATTATGCTGCTGCACCAACCTGATCCAGCAATACGAAGAGTTTCTGCCGGATCATCCGTTTGTCAACGTTTCGAACGAAACGCTCTACGAAGATCTGAATCAACTCCTTGACGATCCGGAAAAAATTCGGGATCGCGCCCGGTACGGCAAGCGGTGGGTGGAAAAATATCACGATGTGAAAAACGTTATCCGCTCAGTTTACATGATATATCACCGGGAAGGCTGGATCGATTCACTTCCCTGGGGAAATGGGCGGTAAATCCATGGATTACTCCGTCATTATTCCGGCATACAACGCCTCGAATACAATCAGGCTCTGTATACGGTCAATCCTGAATCAGGAATTACAGGACTCAATCACCGGTGAAATCATCGTTGTCGATGACGGATCCACCGACGACACTCGCGAAAAGGTAACAGGCTACAATTCGAGTGAACCGACACTGCGGATCCTGCAGCACTCTGAGAACCGGGGACTGGCCGCGGCGAGAAATACGGGACTGGAGGCCTCTTCCGGGGAGATACTTTTTTTTCTCGATTCGGATATGACCGCCGAAAAGGACTACATTCAATCCCATCTCGAGTATTATGAATCAGCTCCGGATATCAGCGGCATCATTAACAAATACGTGCCGGGAGACGAGACGCCGAGAACCAAATTTACGCGATACCTCTACCGAAAATCTCGCGGAGCCGGCCAGTCGGGGGAAGGTGGAACGGTCCCGGCGCATCAGATACTCTTCGGCTGTACCAGTATGCGACGAACAGTCTATGAGCAGGTGGGCGGGTTTGACGAAAACCTAAAGGCATACGGGGGAGACGATACGGAATATGCCTTCCGAATAACGCAACAGATCCAAAGCCAATTTATCTATACAGCGAAGACGGAATTACAACATCACCATTTTCGGACGTTGGATCGGACCCGGACGCTGCTGTACCAATACGGAAAAGAATCCGTGCCGTATCTGGTCGAAAAATATCCTGAATTGTCATCACGAGTAGGACTGGATATTGTCGGCTGGTCGGCAGACGGCACATATTCCTCGGTGAGAAAAGCCGTTCTACTCTCCAGTATTACTGAGGGGCTAGGAAGATTTCTGTATACGATAACTCCACCGCCGGTATCCCACATTTTTGTCAGGTATCTTCTGGGCGTCGCTGTGTTACGGGGATTTTTCGAAGCGACGGAATAGTATTTCGACGGATCAGTCTGTAGAAGTACGGCGGTCGTCCGCGCAACAAAGAATGGCTAAATCACGCCAGTTGTGCAGGGGATTGAAGTCCCCCTCGACGCGGCGGTGACATTCCGCGGCCGAAGCCGGTCCATTCGGACACGGCACATCCAGCAGGGGACACCAGGTATCTTTGGCGGCGGGAGGCGCTGTTTGAGTTTCCATAAAACCCTTTCGGTTACATTCCCTGAGAAAAATGCAACTTCCGTACCGCCTTTCCTCCAAAGAATGTAAGTTCCATGAAATCCCTGCCTCGCCTGAGTTTCAGTCCGTTGTGGGGAATCTCATTTTCCGAAAGGGGAAGGTGTTTTACAAATTGTGGGAATAAAAATGCGGATATTCAGGAATTTATTACCGTGGATGAGTATGGTGTACTGCGTGCTACGTAGAACTCTTCCATTAGTTGACCATGGTACACTACAGTGAAATATGTTAATTTACTTGAATAATACCACAACGCCAGTCATCCTGAGCGGAGTTCCGATTTGTCGGAACGCAGCCGAAGGATCTCGTGGGTTTACCTCCGCAGATTCCTTCTCGAGATTCCTCCACTCCGCTTCGCTCCGGTCGGAATGACGGGTTTTCACCCATTGCGAGAAAAAAAATTGTACGCAGCACTACTTATGATTCTCATACCAGTCCAGGATATAACTGATCGCTTCGTCTTCATCGTCACTGATGTGAAAAATGTCCATATCTTCGGGGCTGATTTTACCTTCGCGTACGAGTCTGGTCTGCATCCATTTGACGAGGCCGGCCCAGTAATCCGAATCCATTAGAACCACCGGAATCGGCTCGATTTTTTTGGTCTGAATCAAGGTGATGACTTCTGAGAATTCGTCCATGGTTCCGAATCCGCCTGGAACCAAAACAAAAGCGGAGGCGTATTTGACGAACATGACCTTGCGAACGAAAAAGTATCGGAAGTCTATTCCGATTTCTACGTACGGGTTGGAATCCTGCTCATGCGGGAGTTCGATATTTAAGCCGATGGAGGGTCTCTCCGCCTCCTTGGCGCCCTTGTTAGCCGCCTCCATGGAACCGGGACCGCCGCCGGTAATAATGCTGAAACCGTGATCCCCGAGTTTCTTCGCCATGCGCTCAGTCATGAGATAGTCTGCGTGATCCTTCGGGGTTCTGGCCGATCCCCAGAATACTACTGCTTTGCCAAGCTGAGAAAGGGTGTCGAACCCATCCACGAATTCTGCCATAATCCGAAAAATTCGCCACGGGTCGCTGTAGAGTGATTCCAGGTTTTCCGGTAACCGGATATCTTCGTTGTCTGCCATTGAATAAATCCTTCGGTTAGATAAGAGATCGCTTCAGCGTGTAATATAGGATGTGATTCGACGGTCCACCAGATTTGATCGCAGCGGATATAGATATCCTACTTTCCCCGAATGAAGGATGTAGAGTGAAGAGTGAGAATTGGGAAAGTGGGGAGAAGCCCAATGGGCTTCAACATGAATAGCCGCCGGTGAAACCGGCAAAGCGGGATAAATTTACAATGAGACAACCCCGCATGGGGTTGACCAGATTAGGCAATTACGTTCGGAAACAGGCCGGGCTTCACACATTTACAGACACAACTCACCCCTTTAGTTCCCCTCTCTTCGAAGAGAGGGGAAAAGCAGCAGGGTCGCCGATAAACGCATTTCCCTTCCTCTTCTGAAGAGGAAGGGATAAAGGGATGGAGTTGTTTTTTGAAAAAATTTACCCCAATTTTGATAATATCAAAGTGCCCTGTAGTACTATAGAATGAAGAAGGTAAACACTTCTGTGGTTGGTTCACCGCGGCGAATTGGATATTGAAGAATGAATAACAAACCGAAAAATGTCCAATATCGAATGTCGAAGTGCCCTATCCCGCCTCCCCGAATGGAGAAGGCGGAATGAAAAGTGAAGAATGAAGAAGGATATTAGCGGAGACCGAACCCCCCGGGCGCTGAACAGATAAATCCAAGTCCCGGAGGGACGATTGATGCATAGCCCCGGGCTTCAGCCCGGGGTAAATTGTCGCATTCTTAAAATTGGAATCCCGTCAGGGATGACTGGTGTCTCTAATTATTCTATCACTCCTGAAACAACAGCTGTGCCGTCTCCGACATATAGTCCCGGACATTCATCCAGGTGTGTCCGCCGCCGGGAAAGGAAGAGGTGTACTCAATACCTCTCTCATCGAACGCCGCCGCGAGTGCCTGCGCGGAATCGTACAGCATATCCTCGGTGCCGCAGCTCAGCCACAATAAATTGAGTTTCCTGTTGAGCGTCTCGGATGAGGCGTACAGGTTAGTGAAATTGTCTTGGAATTCCCGCTCCCAAACAGCCGGAGAGAAGGCACAGACATATGAAAACATTTCCGGATAACCCAGTCCTGCAGCCAGTATTTGTCGACCGCCCAGCGAGAAACCGGCGATAGCCCGATGCGCCGCATTTTCGATGGTACGATAGTTTTCTTCCGTGTACGGGATAACGTCTTTTGCGAGATCTTCGGTAAACGGATCGGTGCGCAGCAAATCCATCTCCATGTCCGGATCGTTTTTCATCAGCGCCGGAAACGGATTGGCGTACGGCATCACCACAATCATCGGCTCGGCCTTGTCCTGTGCAATCAGGTTATCCAGGATAAAATTGATGCGTCCAACCTTGTACCAGGTCTCATGGGTATCCGTCATCCCATGAATTAAATAGAGCACGGGATACTTCGTCCCTGTATTTTCCTCATATCCCGGTGGAGTGTAGACAACGACCGGCCGAGTGAGTCCCAGCGATTCCGAGGTGTAATATTCGTAACTTATCTTTCCGTGGGGAACGTCCTGTTTGGAGTGAATCAGCGGTTTGTTGCCGGGAAGATCCAGGAGGCTGCGCTTGAACCGTTCATTGGGAAAAATGTCCGGATTATTCGGATCGGCGACATTGGTGCCGTCCACGATAAAAAAGTATGGGTTAATATCGGGGTCGATAGAATCCACGGTTATGCTCCAAATGCCGGAGGTATCTTGAGTCATCAGGCGGGATTCCCGCAGAAATTCGGCGGAGAGTTTCACAGTATCGGCCTGGGGAGCGCGATACCGAAACGTAACAGACTTGTCAGGATGAATTTCCGGCGAGGTGATCCAGGACGGACGCTGGCCTTTCACCTCGATGGTAAGAGCACAAATCAGAAATAAAACAACCGCTGTAGTTCGGAACCACGTATTCATTTTATCGCTCCATTGTTTCGGTTAGAGATAAACGATGTTGCATTGCCTGCGTGCTATCCACGGAAAAGGGCACCCGGGTGAAATTACGCGGATTGCGGCCGCAAATTGTTCAATTCGATCCGTCCCAGCGATTCTTCGCCGTGCCAGGCCTCAACCCAGCTTTTATCCACCAACTCCTGCAGGGTCATTCTGGCATTGAGATAGGCCTCAATATTTTGATTGTCAAAAATGACCCGCAGCCGGTTCGTTGTATCGTTTTCCCAGACGATGTCGAGTACGATCCCATCCAGAGAAGAAGAAAAGACGGTGTTCCAGTCCAGGCTCATCAGCTTCAGTATAGGAGGAAAATACGTGGCACCAATCCGTTGGGCCTCCTCCAGAAAGTCGTAGGGCACTGCGAATGTTGCCGGAGTCGTAATCGCAAGCCCGGCATAGTAACCCTGCTCAATTCCTGGCGTTCCCGATGACATCTCCAGGATTTCCAGTCCTTCTTTGCGGAACCGGACATCCCTATCGGGGAACTGTTGGTCCAGAGCTTCTTCCATTTCCCGAAATCCCGGATAGAGCATCTGCGCAATATCCCGTAGGAGAGGTGACTCGTATTTGTCCAGCGATTTGATGGCACGGGAGCCGGTAAATTCACCAGTACCGGCACAACTGATGAGTATTATGCCGGTAAAAGCGCAGGTACAATAATATCGAATTTTATGCATTAGCTGTTCTTTAATAAAAGTTGAAGGTAATTCCGGAACAGATACAGGCATTCCTGCAGGACAGGATTCTGCTCTCCGTCAATCCGAAGCCGGCGAGTCAACCGATACCACCACAGCGGAGCCCAACTCTCCGTCCACTCTCGTAGTGCATCCCAGGAACGCCAGGAAAGATGTAAATCCGGACTCTCCGGCGTAGTCGTGTTCCAAAATATGCGACCGTTTAGTATTGAAACCACACCGCTGATTTTTGGTTCAGTAATTTCAAAGATAATTGTAAGGTCGGCATTCTCCGTATTGGCCCGAAAATCCCTGTCATGCTCCACAGATCGAAACGCGGCAGCAATCAGATTTGTGATGTCGTCTGCATGTGGTTTCATACGAGGGTAAAAAGTAAATTTGGAAGCCTCTATTGTCCAGACATTTGGTGCGGGTTATTGGGAGTAAACGCAAGAGATAAGAATCTCCAACTTCAGAATATCCAATATCGAATATCGAAGTGCCCCATCCAAACGCCTTCAAGAATGAAAAATAAATAATGTAGTATGATGAATGAAAAACGATGAAGTATAAAAGTTGGAGACCGGCGACGGGAGACCGGAAAAACTGGACGGGATATAAAGGAGAACGTCCAACCGAGCAACTGAATACGATCGACAGGGGACATCCGACACTCGACACATGACGTCTTTAACCTGAACACCGGAACACTCGAACACCCTAACACCTCTGTTGATCAAAACCCCTTGTATCCAACCCGGCCTCCCTCTAATTTTGCTTTCAATAGAACGCAGATGAACACAGAAAAAATGGATTAACGCAGATAAATAGATGAACGAGAATGCGGAGAAAGTAGAGCAAATGGCTGATTGTCCCGGAGGGATACCTTCAGGAACAGTTCTTAGTTAGTTGTAACCAAGTCGTGCTTCTTCGCGTTACTTCGCGGCTAATAGGTTTTTATCTGTGATTATCAGGTGTTTCTGCGTTAATCTGCGTGCCATTTTTGGGAGTGATTTATGAATAAAGATCAAGACAGAGAACGAGCCCGGGAACTCACCGAAGAGCTGCACTACCACAACTTCCGCTATTATATCAAAGATGATCCGGTGATCTCGGATGCGGAGTACGACCGGATGCTTCGGGAGCTGCAGGAACTGGAGGAGGAATTCCCGGAGCTCCGGACGCCGGATTCCCCCACCCAGCGTGTCGGGGCCCCGCCGCTGGATGCGTTCGAAACGGTCACCCACCGCCAGCAGATGCTGAGCCTGGCCAACGCGTTCGACGTTGAGGAGATCCGCGGGTTCGACGAGCGGGTGAAGCGGGGACTGGAGACCGAGGAAGATGTGGAGTATGTCTGCGAGCCGAAGCTGGATGGACTGGCTGTGGAGCTTGTCTATGAGGACGGCGTATTCGTCCAGGGCAGCACCCGTGGGGACGGGACCACCGGCGAGGACATCACCCAGAACCTCAGGACCATCCCGTACATCCCGTTGAAGCTCCGAAACGACCAGCTGGACCTCCCGCCACTGCTTGAGGTGCGCGGCGAGGTCTACATGGAAGAGGAGGACTTCGAGCACCTGAACGAGCAGCGCCTGGAAGCCGGCGAGCAACCGTTTGCCAATCCAAGGAATTGTGCTGCAGGCTCCCTTCGGCAGCTTGATCCGAACGTGACCGCTGGCCGTAATCTAAAAATCTACTGTTATGAGCGGGGTGTCATCGAGGGTAAATCGTTTGGCTCTCACTGGGAGTTTTTGGAGACGATTCCCAAGTGGGGATTCCGCACAAATCCGCTGGCCAGACGGTGTTCGAGCATCGAAGAGGCCATCGAATTTTACGAAGGTCTCGAATCCCGGCGGAATGATCTGGGGTACGAGATCGACGGCATCGTGATCAAGGTGAACGACTACGCTTTGCGTGACGAACTTGGCGTACGGAGCCGGAGTCCCCGCTGGGCGGTGGCGGGTAAGTTCAAGGCGCAGCAGGAGGTGACGGTCATTGAGGATATTGAGGCCAGCGTCGGCCGCACCGGAGCGGTGACGCCGGTGGCGCATCTGAAGCCGGTGAACATCGGCGGAGTAACGGTGAGCCGGGCCACGCTCCATAATCAGGACGAGATCGACCGGAAGGACGTCCGCATTGGCGATACCGTGGTAGCGCAGCGGGCCGGCGACGTGATACCCGAGGTGGTAAAGGTGATCCTGGAGAAGCGACCGGAGAATACGGAGCCGTATCATTTGCCAGAGGAATGCCCGGTCTGCGGCGGTCACGTGGCGAAGGTGGAGGACGAGGCCATTCACCGGTGCCAGAATATTTCGTGTCCCGCCCAGGTGAAGGGACACCTGAAGCACTTCGCCTCCAAGGCGGCCATGGACATCGACGGGCTCGGCGTCAAGCTGGTGGAGCAGCTGTTCGACGAGGAATTCATTCAGGATCCGGCGGACCTGTATCATCTTGCCAAAGATGATTTGGTAGAGCTGGAGCGGATGGCGGAAAAATCTGCGCAGAATCTGTTGGACGCCATCGACGCCAGCCGGGAGACGACCCTGGCTCGGTTTCTCTACGCTCTGGGAATCCGGAACGTGGGCGAGCATCTCGCAAGAGTGCTGGAGCGGGAGTTCGGCTCACTGGACGCCCTGCGAACTGCATCTCTGGACGAGCTGGAGTCGGTGAACGAGGTCGGCCCTATCGTGGCGGAGAGCATCTACAACTTTTTCGACGAGGAGCAGAACCGGGAGCTGATTCGCAAGCTGCTGGACGCCAATATCGCAATTGAAACGCCGGAAGCCGAGGCGAGTGACGATACCTTTGCAGACAAAACCATCGTCTTTACCGGTGCGATGGAGCACTTCACCCGCTCAGATGCCAAAAAACTAGCGGAACGTTTGGGTGGACGCGCCACATCGTCTGTGAGTGGCAATACGGACTTCGTTGTTGCCGGTGAAAACGCCGGCAGCAAGCTGGACAAGGCACAGGAGATCGGCGTCACCGTCCTCACCGAACAGGAATTCATTGACATGTTACCCGAGGAGTGCAGACCATGATGCGCAAAATCGCGCTGTTGAGTTTCCTCACTATTATTACGGCAACTTCTGTTTTTGCAAAAGACTATACTATCGACAACGTGGAGATCGAAGCCCGCATCAACGCGGACGGCACCGTCCGGCTCACCGAGGCCCGCACCTACTCCTTCGAGGAGGAATTCACCTGGGCAAACTATACCATTCAGAAGTCAGGATTTACAGAGCTCACCGACATTTCAATTAGAGATGGTCAGGGACTGTATACTCATGAAGATTCTGAAGAACCACGGACATTTCAGGTGACGACCAACGAGCAGGAGATCAACCTGAAGTGGTTCTACCAGGCGGAGGACGAGACCAAAACGTTTACTGTCGAATATACAATCCATGGCGCGCTGGCAGTGGGGCCGGAGTGGGCGGAATTCTTCTGGAATTTTATTGGCGATCAGTGGAAGACTACCACCCGATCCGCAACGGTTCGGAGCATGCTGCCGCGAGCCGTGGGCTCCGATTCGATGCACGTCTGGCTGAGGACGCTGAACGAATCAGCGGCGGTTACCCCCAGGGAAGATGGTGCCCTGATTACGGTCGAGCGATTGAAGTCCAACCAGAGCCTGAAGAGCCGATTTCTGTTTCCCACGCCTGTGCTGGCGAATCCGGAGATTACCGCGCCGGAGTTGACCCTCACCGACGTTCGCGCTGACGAGGCCATGTATCAGAAAGAGCTCGAAGCGGAGCTGGAGCGGAAAGCGCACTACGCATCGCTGGGACGGTATTTGACTATCATCATCGCCGTGCTGAGTCTGCTGATCTGGGTCTACTTTTTCCGGAAATACGGCGTCCGGCACAGGATCAAAGGCATCCCGGAGCGCCTGTATTCTCCGCCTACATCGCATCCGCCGGCCACGGTTGGATGGCTGATGCAGAACCGCTCTGTAAACGGGAGTCATCTGGTGGCCACTTTGTTCGATCTTGCCAGGCGCGGATATTTTGTTCTCAAAGAGGAAGAGGGCGAAAAAAAATTCCTCCAGAAGAAAAAGCCCCGGTTCCGGATCGAATTACCGGAAGGAGCCGGGACGACGGAAACTGCGGATTTGCTGGACTGGGAACAGGATTTGTTTGAGTACGTCACCAGTGTGATGGAGGATGGTGTGGTCTATTTCGATCAGCTAACCGATCAGCGGAGCAATATGCGGAAGTGGTTCACAGGCTGGGCCAAGGTCGTGAAGGAGGACGCAAAATCCCACGCCTGGCTGGACAGCGAGAGTATAAAGGGTGCTATAATACACGGCGTGCTTCAGGGATTGCTTCTGGCCTTCAGTCTGCTTGCTATCTACTGGACAGGGCTATTCGGTCTTATTGCCGCGTTCACAACAGCAGTGTTTATTATTCTCTCCTTTGTGATCGTCCGACGAACCGAATCCGGTGAGGAAGTATTTCGGAAATGGAAGGCCTTTAAGACCGGAATAAAAAATGGCGATCGGAACAGGTTCAGCGCTGAAAATATCGACAAGATGTTTGTCTATGCCGTAGCGCTGGCCGTCTCCGAGAAGCACCTTGGTCACTGGCTGACAGAGGCCTCCCCAAGAGCACACGCCATCCCGTGGATCGTGTTTTCAGGCGCCAGCTCAGACGCTGCGGCAGTAGCGAGCAGCATGGCCACTCTCGCCGGTACCGGAATGCAGTCCGTCTCCTCCGTGGCCGGTGGATCAGGCGCTACAGCCGGATCCGCAGGTGGCGGAACCGGCGGCGGTGCCGGATAGTTATCAAACCAAACCCTGAACCCGGAGTAATACCATCGAAGCAAAAACTACCCCCCGTGTTGCCAAAGATCTCTCGGCGTCTTCGTTCAATTATCACGATCTCATGCTGCATCGCATCCATGAGATACTGATTGTGGCGTCACCGTACGACGCATTCATTATCGAAGAGGACGGTCGCCTGTCCGAGCAGATCCTGCACGAGTACCTCGGAATCAACCTTCGGTATGCGCCGCGGGTCTGGCGGGCCTCCACCGCCGCCGAGGCAATGGAGCTGCTTGCCAAACGCAAGATTAATCTGGTAGTCACAATGCTCCGGGTGCCGGACATGGATCCCATCTCCTTCGGGCGGCAGGTGAAGGAGGAATATCAGGATGTGCCGGTGGTACTGATGACCTACGACACCGCCCAGCTGAAGCACCTGCCCGATCCGCTGCCCAGGGATGCCGTTGACCAGGCGTTTATCTGGACCGGGAACGCCAAGGTGCTGATGGCGATCATCAAGTACTTCGAGGACAAGCGCAACGTGGATCGAGACATCCGGAAGGCGGACGTCCGGGCCATGATCCTGGTGGAGGACGATCCGTACTACTATTCGGTCATCCTGCCGCTGCTCTACTCAGAAATCTATTATCACACCCGGCACCTGCTGGACAAGAGCCTGAACGACGCCCACCGGCTCCTGCGGATGCGCGGCCGCCCCAAGATTCTGTTGGCCAATACCTATGAGGAGGTTGAAGACTATTTCGATCGCTACCGGGAGAATATCCTCGGGGTGATTTCCGACACCCGGTTTCCCAAGGGTGGCGTGTTCGACGACGAAGCCGGACTGAAACTGGTGCGATATCTCCGGGAGCAGGATCCGCATATGCCGATTATGCTGCAATCCACCAGCGAGAAGAACGCCGTCAAGGCCAAGGATGTACAGGCGCACTTCCTGTACAAGAAGTCCCAGACACTTCTCTGGGATCTCCGGGAATTTATGGTGAATAATTTTGGGTTCGGCGACTTCATATTCCGGGATCAGGACGGCGAGGAGATCGGCCGTGCCACGGATCTGTTGGAGTTTGAGGAGCATTTGATTACCCTGCCCAAAGAATCCCTGCTGTACCACGCTGCGAGCAATCATTTCTCCAACTGGCTTGCTGTCCGCGGCGAGTTTCAACTGGCCAGCTTGCTCCGGCCGGTGCAGGTTTCTGACTTCGATACGCTTGAGGAGATGCGGGACTATCTGATCGATGCCATCGATGAGGCCCGACACGTCCAGCAGAAGGGACGGATCGTGGAGTTTTCAGAATCTTCCTACGATCCCTCCGCTTCTATCACCAATATTCGCAGCGGATCGCTTGGCGGGAAGGCCCGCGGACTGGCATTCGCTACCAATATGCTCCACCGTTCGGACATTGAGGAGAAATTTCCGGATATCAACATTCGCATCCCGAAGATTGCAGTCATCGGTACCGACGCCTTCGATGAATTCATGCGCCAAAACCATCTCTGGGATAAGGGCATGAACTGGGAAAGCAATGAGGAGATTAAACGGGAGTTCTACGCCGGAAGTCTCCCGGAGGATCTGGTGGAATCGCTGCGGTTTTATCTGGAGCGGAACCGGTACCCGCTATCGGTGCGGTCGTCCAGTCTGTTCGAAGATTCCCAGTACCATTCGTTGGCTGGCATGTATTCCACCTATTTGCTGCCGAATTCCCACGACGACGTAGAGAGGAATCTCCATCAGCTCAGCAAGGCCGTGAAACTGGTGTACGCTTCCATGTTTTTCCAGGCGCCGAAGGCGTTTCTGAAGTCCAGTATCCACCGCCAGGAGGAGGAGAAGATGGCGGTGATAATCCAGGAGCTGGTGGGACAGAATTACGGGGACGACCGGTACTATCCGAGCTTTAGCGGGGTAGCGCAGAGCATCAATTACTATCCGATATCGTATCTGGAACGGGAGGACGGCATCGCCTATGTGGCACTGGGATTGGGAAAGACAGTGGTGGAGATGGAGAAGTCGCTCCGGTTTTGTCCGAAATATCCGGACATCCTGCCGCAGTTCTATTCCAGCCGGGCTGTCCTGGAAAATTCCCAGCGACATTTTTACGCGCTGCGGCTGGACGGCAATAACAATCTCCTGGAGCGCGCCGAAATGGCAAACCTGGGGCAATACGATTTGACCGTCGCCGAGGAGGACGGCTCTCTGCGGTGGGTCGGCAGCGTGATGAGCGCGGAGGATAATATCCTCCGGGACTCGCTGAATTACGAGGGTACCCGGGTCGTGACCTTTGCGAACATCCTGAAGTGGAAGGCGTTTCCGCTGGCAGATCTGTTAGCTGAAATGCTGGAACTGAGCGAGCAATCACTGGGATGCCCTGCAGAGATTGAGTTTGCCGTCAATATGCACGAAGAGTCCGACAAGCCGTCTGAATTCTACCTGCTGCAGATTCGGCCCATGTCGATAAACAAATATTCTTTCAGCGATGACTATTCCTCAACCAGCCGGCATAAGGTCTTTTGCAAAAGCGACAAGACGCTGGGCGACGGACTTATCAAGGAAATCCGAAATATTCTGTATGTGAAGCCGGATACGTTCGATGCTGCACGTTCCAAGGAAATTGGACAGGAAGTCGGTGAGTTCAATCGGAAACTCGGAGAGGAAAATCCCTATCTGCTTATGGGCCCTGGTCGCTGGGGATCAGCAGACCCGTGGCTCGGAATACCGGTGGAGTGGGATGGCATTTCGCACGCGAAGGTCATCGTGGAGTACAACACGGAAGACTTCGACATCGAACCGTCCTTTGGCGGGCACTTTTTCCAGAACATCGCCGGGCTGCGTATCGGCTATCTCATGGTGAATCAGAAGAGCGGCGACGATTTCATCGAATGGGACTGGCTGGAGGATCAGGAGGTGCAGGACGAGACGGAGTATCTGAAATGGGTGCGACTGGAGCATCCCGTGACCGTCCAGATCGACAGCAGCTCTGGCGAAGGTGTCTGCCTCAAACCCCAGCCTCCGGAACCGGAGGAGATGGATGAGCATGAAGCGTCGGGGATTTGATCTGCGCAAAAAAATAGCACGCAGATGAACGCAGAAGCACCGGATAAACACAGATTACACCAAAAATGCGCTCGAAGATCCCGTCGGTGCTCCCCGCCGCGGAGGGACTCGACGACGGGTTTCCTCTATCACTTCCCTATTAACCGAATCCCAAGCAGTCATTCCGACCAACCTCGTTTTAACGGGGGGTGGGGTCTCTCCTAATATGAACTCCGGAGTTCGAATGACGAGATCCCTCCGCTCGTCTGGAAGCTGCAAGACTCGGTCGGGATGACTCTTTTTTTTATTTTACAATTGAAACATAACCAGTCATCCTGAGCGAGCGAAGCGAGTCGAAGGATCTCGTAAAGGGTGCTATTTTCGTACTAGCGCTAACTAGACTGAGACCTGACCACTTTAATACTGTAGTTACTACACTACTCCCTGATCCAGCATCGAGTCCGCGACTTTGATGAAGCCGCCGATGTTGGAGCCGCGGAAGTAGTTCACGTAGTCTTCGCTTTCCCGGCCGTATTTCACGCACTGATCATGGATGTCCCGCATAATTCGGTGTAGTTTGGAATCTACTTCCTCTCGTGTCCAGGAGATGCGCATACTGTTCTGGCTCATCTCCAGTCCCGAAACCGAGACGCCGCCGGCGTTCGCTGCTTTGCCCGGGCCGTAGAGGATCTTGTGTTCGAGGTAGGTGTCGATAGCGGCCGGTTCGGACGGCATGTTTGCGCCTTCTGCGACGCAGATGCAGCCGTTATCAATTAACATTTTGGCATCGGCGCCATTGATTTCGTTCTGCGTGGCACAAGGGAGAGCCACGTCGCATTTTGTCTTCCATGGACGCTCGTTCTCCCAGTACTCCACACCGTATTTTTCGGCGTAGTCTTTGATGCGACCACGTTCCACGTTTTTCAGATGCATCACATATTCCAGTTTTTCACCGTCAATGCCATCCGGATCATAGATACTGCCGTTTGAATCCGAAAGCGTCACGACCTTGCCGCCGAAATCGATGACCTTTTCCGTGGCATATTGGGCCACGTTACCCGAACCGGAGACGGCCACGGTTTTACCCTCCAGGGATTCATCCCGCGTTTTTAGCATCTCTTGGGCGAAGTAGACGGTACCGAAGCCTGTAGCTTCAGGTCGGATCAGGCTGCCACCCCAGTTTAATGCCTTCCCGGTGAGAACCCCGGTGAATTCGTTGCGAAGGCGTTTGTATTGACCGAACAGGAAGCCGATCTCGCGTCCGCCTACGCCGATATCGCCGGCTGGTACGTCCGTATCCGGGCCGATGTGGCGTTGGAGTTCGGTCATAAATGACTGACAGAAGCGCATGACCTCGTTGTCCGATTTTCCTTTGGGGTCGAAGTCGGATCCACCTTTGCCGCCACCCATGGGGAGCGTGGTTAAACTGTTTTTAAACACCTGTTCGAAGCCGAGAAATTTTAGGATGCTCAGGTTGACCGACGGATGAAACCGGAGCCCGCCCTTGTATGGGCCGATAGCCGAGTTAAATTCGACGCGGAACCCACGATTCACTTCCACTTCGCCGCGATCGTTGGTCCACGGGACGCGAAACATGATCACGCGTTCCGGCTCAACGATCCGCTCAAGAATTTTGGAGTGCATATACCGGGGATGCTCCTGTAAAAATGCCCAGAGTGATTCCACAACTTCTCTGACCGCCTGGTGAAACTCCTTTTCGCCGGGATTCTTTGCAATCACGGTCTCCATAAAGTCGTCAACTGATGAATACATTGGGGGGATCCTCCTTGCTATTAGGGGGTTGGCTGTATTTTCAACAGGTATGGACAGAATCTACATTCCATGCAGAACCTGGGGGTTATTCAGAGATATTGAAATTGGTGTATCCATGGGAATGTTGTGAAAAGGTTGTGAAAATTCGGATAGGTATGCAACAAAAATCTGTACCCGCGATACGAAATTCATTCTCTCCCTGCTTACAGTCGGGGTTATTTCTTTTACCCGACCGGTATTGGGAAATGCAAAAACAATACCCATTCAGCATTTCAACGAATGTGTGAATAAGTACGGATAATTTGTGATGGAATATCGAATTATTTCAAAGAAAAACACCCATTACTCCAAAGATGGGTTGATGCCGGGAACTTCCGTATTCTCACTTCTGGAAAGAAATCTGTTGGCTCCTCCGTAAACCAAAAATAATTATCAGATTTCTGTATCTTCCCGTACTGTCCCCCCGATAACCAATGCAGCGCTGATCAACACTAGATTCTTGATGATATACTGTCCCTCCAATGTTAACCCGAACGGGATCTGGGTAAAGCAAACCTCCGGCAGGAAAAACAGTGGCAGCATCGTACCCGGCATCTGCAAGAAAAGGAGAAAAATGGAAACGCGAATAGTTGGACGATAAAGTAAAGTCAAACCTATCAATACCTCCCACCATCCGAGGAACGGCACAAACCAATCCGGGGAAAACAAGACGACGGTTCGAGCCACCAGATCGGCGGCGGGACTCATTCCCAGCGGCTTCAGAATACCAAACCAGATAAACACGATGGCGATGGAATACCGCAGTAACAGGAGTCCGTATTTTGCCATCCAGCCTGCGATTTTTTCGTCGATCGTCCAAAAGAGTTCTTCTATGGAATTGTTCATTGTGTAATCACTTTCAGCAGTTAGAAATTGAAATTTGTAGCTCCATCAATTCAGGCGGATCGATTCATCCGAAAAATTGCGGGGTTCAGACCCGTTCAGCCTGCTGGGTTTCCGTTGCCGGAATCCCGAGAGTTCCTTAGTTTCCGGGCAAACATAAGACAGGGAAAAGATCTATGCAACAGACTGTAACATCAGCCCCTGATAGAGATTGGGCAAAAATCGCATATTGGCTGGTACTCGGGACACTTTTTTACAATGTAGCCGAAGCCGTCGTAGCACTTTGGTCCGGCTTTGCCGCGAGCAGTAATGCGCTGGTGGGCTTTGGGTTTGACAGTATAATCGAATCGGCAGCGGCGGGTGTACTGCTCTGGCGGGTCTCGGTTGAGACCGGCGGCGGTTCAGCCGAAGAAATCGAAGCGGCGGAAACCCGGGTGCATCGGTTCGTTGGGATAACTTTCTTCCTCCTGGCTGCCTATGTAACCGTCGATGCAATTATCACCCTGATTAATCAGCAGGCTCCGGCGGAAAGTCCGGTAGGGATTGTCCTCGCGATTTTGTCGCTGATTATTATGCCGATCCTGGCTTTTTTCAAATTCAGAGCAGCGGATCATCTCGATAGCGGCGCGCTGCGCTCGGAAGCTAAAGAGACGCTGGCATGTATGTATCTTTCATTCGCGCTCCTGCTGGGCCTCTCACTGAATGCCGTCTTTGATAACCTCTGGTGGGCGGATCCGGCGGCTGCGTTGCTGATGGTACCGTGGCTCATCAAAGAAGGGATGGAAGGTTTTGAGGATGAGCATGATTAAAAAGCATTACCACAAAGGCGCGAAGACGCAAAGAAGAAAACTGACTAACCACTGAAAACGCTGATGCAACTAACACTGACAAAAAAACAACCGCAGAAAAATCTATAAAAAAATTTAGCCGCGAATATACGCAAATTTTATTACAATAAAAGAGTACCAAACCAACACACAAAAACCCGCTGAAGCGGGAACTACCAACCAGTTTCCGCCCTTTCCAATTCAGTTAAACATTAGTTATCTCCTGCTACTCCCGCATTTTGGATAGAAACGATAACACCAGAACACATGAACACTATAACACTGCCTTTTATCTCTTGACATACCATAGGGGGGTATGGTATATTACGAGCGAATTGGAGAAACGGGAGTGAAAAATAATTATGATGAACGATGAACAGAAGAAACAGGCTGTTGATAGGCTCAAGAGAATCGAGGGACAGGTTCGCGGTCTCCAGAAGATGGTGGAGGAGGATCGTTATTGCATAGATGTCCTTACCCAGACGGCCTCCGTTGTCTCAGCCCTCAAAGGCGTGGAAGATCTGGTGATGGATCAGCACCTCCACACCTGCGTCGCGGACGCCATGCGAAGTGATGATGCCGCGAAAAAGCAGGAAAAAATCGATGAGGTGATGACGGTGTTGTCGAAGTTTCGCAAACATGGTTGAAAACTAATTCACCGCAGAGACGCAAAGAACGCAGAGAAAAACAAAAAATATGAAACACTGAAAAAACAACGAAATAACTGATGATAAACGAAAAAGACTCGACAAAATACTCTCAACCGAAGACAGGCTCTAACTTTAACACGATAACACAAAAACACTGTAACACGCTGTTACCCGAACACCTGAACACCCGAAAACTCTAATACTGATTAAGAGTAAGATTAGGATTAAGATTAAGAAAAAGAAATAAAGGCAAAAACATGAGTAATAAAAAGACCACATTGGAAATCGAAGGCATGCACTGCGCCAGTTGCGTGGCGTCGGTGGAGAAATCATTGAAGAAGGTGCCGGGCGTCAAGGTGGCGAGCGTCAACCTGGCGACGGAATCGGCATCGGTGGAATATGATGAAGATTCGGTCGGTTACGACGATTTCAAGAAGGCCGTGGAAAACGTCGGCTACGATGTCCGTGACAATCTGGCGACCAAAACTCTCCAGGTTGAAGGGATGCACTGTGCGAGCTGCGTCAGTTCCGTGGAAAAGGCGCTTTCGAATGTTGAGGGCGTCCGTGAAGCCTCGGTAAATCTGGCAACCGAAACCGCCCAGGTAAAATATGAACCGAATGCAGCCACCTTCCGGGATTTCGCAAAGGCCATTGAGAACGTCGGATACGAAGTCATTGAGGAAGAATTGTCCGATGAACCAGCGGAAGTTGAATCAGAAATGGACAAGGATCAGCGCAAAGTCGATGACGCCCGGGAGAAGATGTGGTGGGCCTGGGGTGTCACCATCCCGATTATTCTCTGGATGATCCCGGAGATGTTCTTCGGCTACACCTTTCTCGGCAAAATTGGTTACGATATCGGCATGATTTTGCTCTCGGCGGTAGCGATTTTCTATCCCGGCTGGGAGACTATCCGAAGCGCCTGGAAGTCCGCGAGTCATTTGGCGCCGAATATGGATGTCCTCATCGCCATGGGTACGCTTGCCTCGCTGGCCACAGGATTCGTCTCGCTCCTGCACCAGTTCGGTATCGCTCCGGCGTTTCACAGTTTCGCCGGCATCGCCGGGATGATTATGGCCTTCCATCTCACCGGCCGGTACGTGGAGACCAAGGCCAAGGGGCGCGCCTCCCAGGCGATTAAAAAGCTGCTCACCCTCGAAGCCAAAGAGGCCCGAGTTGAACGAAACGGCGAGGAAGTCAGTATTCCTGTCCGTGAGTTGCAGAAGGGTGACATCATGATCGTGCGTCCCGGCGAAAAGGTTCCCACCGATGGTGTGGTCGTAGACGGTTCCAGCAGCGTGGATGAATCGCTGGCAACCGGAGAATCTATGCCGGTGGATAAGTCAGCGGACGACGAAGTCATCGGTGCGACCATCAACAAGAACGGCGTGTTGAAAGTCCGCGCCACCAAGGTCGGCAAGGAGACTTTCCTGAGCCAGGTCATCAAAATGGTGGAAGAAGCCCAGGGCTCCAAGGTGCCGATCCAGGAGTTCGCCGACCGGATTACCGGCGTATTCGTACCGGTGGTCATCGGCGTGGCGTTGCTGACGCTGGCATCCTGGCTGATTTTTCCCGGCTTCTTCGGCGGGGTCGCCGAATGGGCCGCCGGATTTATCCCGTGGGTGAACCCGAATATGGGCGCCGTGGCGCTGGCGTTTTACGCCGCCATCGCCGTGCTGGTCATCGCCTGTCCGTGCGCACTCGGACTAGCCACACCGACCGCTCTCATGGTCGGCTCCGGTATGGGCGCGGAAAACGGTGTGCTCATCCGCAAGGGAGCCGCCATCCAGAGCATGAAGGATGTGACGACTATCGTGTTGGACAAGACCGGTACCATCACCGAAGGCAAGCCGGGCGTTACGGATGTGCAGGTATTTAACGGATTGACTGAAGATGAAATGATTCACTTCGCCGCCAGCGCCGAGAGCGGGTCGGAACATCCGCTGGGCGAAGCGATTGTGAATTATTCCAAATCTCAAAACGGCCAGCTGAGCAATGCAAAAGAGTTCGAAGCCATCACCGGTCGCGGTATCCGCGCCGACATCGATGGCAAAACCGTCCGTATCGGCACCAAAGCGCTGATGAATGAATCGGACATTACGGTCTCCGACGAAGTGTCGCAGGCCATGGCATCTCTGGAGGAACAGGCGAAGACGGCCATGCTGGTGGCAATCGATAACGAAGTCGCCGGGATTATCGCGGTGGCTGACAAGGTGAAGGCGGACAGCAAACAGGCTATCGAGGCGCTGCGTTCGTTCGGACTGGAACCGGTGATGATGACTGGCGACAACGAGCGGACAGCCAAAGCCATCGCTGCCGAGGTCGGTATTGACCGGGTCATCGCGAATGTAATGCCGGACGACAAATCCGGCGAGGTAAAGCGTCTCCAGGAGCAGGGCGAAATCGTCGCTATGGTCGGCGACGGCATCAACGACGCGCCGGCGCTGACCCAGGCGCAGGTCGGCATCGCCATCGGGACAGGAACTGATGTGGCCATCGAATCCGGCGACATTGTGCTGGTCAAAGGCGACTTGAGCGCGGTGGTGAAGGCGGTGAAACTGAGCCGCGCCACGTTTACCAAGATCAAGCAGAACCTGTTCTGGGCATTCTTTTACAATGTGGTCATGGTGCCGCTGGCCATCCTCGGCATGATGCATCCGGTCCTGGCAGAGATAGCCATGGCGTTCAGTTCTATTAATGTGGTGACGAATTCGAGGCGATTGCAGAAGGTGAACATCCAGCCGGAGTACTCGACAAACTAATTCACCGCAGAGACGCAGATGGCGCAGAGAAAAACCAAATAAATGAAACACGGAAATACACCGAAAGCACTGAATAAAAACAAAAAACAACAAACTACAAACAACGAACAATTCCCGCTCAAGTGGGAACTACCGACAGGGAAGACGGATGAGACCCAGGGCTGAGGATACCTGACACATGACGGTTTTTAACAATAACACTATAACACATTAACACAATAACACGACAACACGGTGTTACTCGAACACTTGAATACTTAAACACTTACATAAGGAGTTGCACTATGCAGAAGTCTCTAAAAGTCACCGGCATGCACTGCGAAGGGTGCGAGAATAAAATCCGGAAGATGCTGCCGCGGATTGAAAGCGTGGAGAACGTCAAAGCCGACCGGAATGCCGAGTCGGTGGAGTTTGAATTCAATGGTTCGGATGACGTGCTCTCTGCGGTGAAATCCAAGATCGATGATCTGGGGTATACGGTTATAGACTAGAAAAACGGACATACAAAGATGCCATCCCGTTTGGACGGGATGGCATCTTTAGGTTTTGTTTGGATTCCCTACCCTGCCAACTATCCTCTCTCACTGGTTTTTTGTATGTTTATCACCGAAATTTTTAAAAAATACAATTGAATCCCATTGATTTCTGCCACTAAAAAGCCGCTGATTGCCGACCTCTCCCTCGTACTGATCGCCTTCATCTGGGGGACGACCTTTACCGTTGTGAAGAGTGCACTGGAGGACATCGAGCCGTTCGCCTTCCTGGTACTGCGTTTCGGATTGGCGGCATTGATACTACTGCCGATTATTTGGTATAAGTCCGGATTTAGCAGACTCCCCTGGAAGGCCGGATCGCTGGCAGGCTTTTTTCTGTTTATCGGGTATATGGCGCAGACTATCGGGCTCCAGTACACAACAGCCTCGAAGTCGGGATTCATTACCGGTTTGGCAGTGGTGATGGTTCCCATTTTTGCAGCGGTGTTTGAAAAGAAATCCCTGGGAAGATGGACGGCAATTTCAGTTACTCTTGCCGTCATCGGTCTCTATCTATTAACAAATCCCCAGGCGCAGTCGTTCAACCAGGGGGATGCCTGGACGCTGCTCTGCGCAGTGGGGTTTGCCCTCCACGTCATCGCTCTGGATTACTACACCCGGCGGGTCAATTTGATGGGATTCTTTTTTATCCAGATCCTAACCGTTACGGTATTAAGTGGGATCGTCCTGCCCTTTGAAAACAGCACGCTTCACATTCTGGAGCACGGTTTGACCTGGTACGTGGTGGGAGCGCTGATCGTCACTGCGGTGTTTGCTACTGCACTGGCATTCTTTCTGCAAAACTGGGCCCAGCGGATAACCACCGCCACCCGGACGGCGCTCATTCTGACACTTGAGCCGGTATTCGCGGCGTTAACGGGTTATGTAGTGTTGTCGGAAGTGCTTGGTGTTTCCGGGGTGATTGGGGGAGGTCTAATTTTGTTAGCTATTATTTTGGCAGAAATATTGGAGAATCGAAATTAGTGTGCTGAAAAATACAATTCACGGACTGAAATATTTCTCTTGTTATCCCTTTTGTCTTGATACAAAAGGGATGAAAAAATCAAGAAAACTTCGAACTCGCACTTTGTATAACTATAGATTGTCTTTCATAACTAGCTAACTCATCGATCGTATTCGATTGAATTTCTATAATGGTGCTCAAACACGAAGTTTTCAATAACAAAAAAAACAATAAACAATATTAAAGTCGAGATGGGAGGGACTTTGCCTGGAGAATTTATCTGCGTGCCATGAATATGGTCAAAAGCACATCCAACCCGCGTTCATACGCGCTGTCCACGGGGCCAACGATTTGGTCCTGAAAATAGGGTTTCAGCAGGGAATCCGAGACGGATTTTCCGGCGATGGGGTCGGTGAGGTGGACTTCAACGGTAGGGAGGTTGATTAATTCGAGCGTATCCAGGATGGTGTAACTTGTAAAACAGAGGGTAGCCGGGTTCAACAATATACCATCCGCCCAGTTGCGCTGGCGCTGGAGCTTGGTAACGATATCGGACTCGCTGTTGGACTGAAAGATCTTCAGTGTGACATTTTTCTTTTGAGCGTATCGCCTGAGGGATCGATTGATTTTATCGAGGGTCAGGGTGCCGAATGTCTCCTTCGGACGTTTGCCCACCAGATTCATATTCGGCCCGTGGATGACTAAAATGTGGCGGGAATCATCGGCAGACATGCTCGATGGCCTGTCTGAGAATACTGTCGCGGATGGTGACTTGCCCGGAACCGTTACTCACGATGATCGGATCCCCGATATTCTTGAGTAACACGATAGTGACGTTGCCATCGATGACCTTTTTATCAATTTTCATCCTGTTCAGAACGTCCTCCACGTCAAGGTTCACTGCAGGGACAGAGAGCTGATCCAGGAATTCGTGCACCCGGGTGGCGATGTTGGATCCGAGTAGTTTCACATTTTCGGAGATTTCGACGGCGGAGTGCACCCCTTTGATGACGGCTTCCCCGTGCCGGAGTGCATCAAATCCGGCGACGGCCTCAATGGCGTGGCCCACCGTATGGCCAAAGTTTAAAATTCGCTGCTTGCCGGAATCGAACTCATCTTCGGTGATGTAATTGGTTTTGATTCGGATACTTTTGGTAATGATATCCAGGAGAAAGTCCGGTTCCCGTTCTTCCAGCACTGCGTGCCGACCGGTTACAATCTGGCTGAAGAACTTGAAATCACGAATCAGGCTGAACTTGATAATCTCACCGAAGCCGCTGAGCATTTCCCGGGTCGGCAGGGTCTGGAGCAGATCCGGATCAACGATTACCGCTTTCGGTTGATAAACTGCTCCAATGAGATTTTTCCCCAGGGGATGGTTCACGCCGACCTTCCCGCCGATAGCGCTGTCCACCTGAGAAAGCAGGGTTGTCGGGATCTGCACGTATTGGATTCCGCGCAGAAACGTGCTCGCCACAAAGCCGGAGATATCGCCGACGACGCCTCCTCCGAGGGCGATAATCGTCGAGCCCCGCTCGAACCGCCATTCAATCAGCTGGGAATAGAGGTCCTCCACCACGGACATATTTTTCGTCTGCTCGCCAGATGGGAGGCATTTGGTGAAGACCTCAAAGCCATGCTTTTTCAACCCCGGCAGGACTTCCGGAAGATACTCTTTTTCGATGGTCGGGCTAGTGAACACTGCTACCTTACCACGGAGTCCGAGATCGCTCAGTATTTTACCGGCCTCGGGGAGAATTCCCCGTTCTACGTGGACATCATATTTTCGTTCGCCCAGGGGCAGATGGATTTTTGTCATATCTCGTTCAGTTTTTTTCGGTGGAAAGAGTTTATTTTAGAAAAACTTCGCCGGTCTTACCAGCAAAAATAATCACACGCGCTCAACAATTGAATGAATAGCCTGGATATATGCCTGAATCCGGGGATAATCCTGGAGACCGGTATGGCTTTCTGTGCCACCCTGAAAGAAAAGGCCAGCCGGTTTGAATCGATCCAGGAGTGTCGGGAGAGTCGCCGGCTCCGCTTTGCACGGAATTAGCAGATGATGCGCCTCGTTCACATCCCGCCAAATTTGCAATGCTTGGGCACTTTTATCATGGAGCTGCCCGAGTTCAACGTCCCGGGGTAAATACTGACGTTTCGCTGCGGTGGTAGATGCATGGTCCAGGATTTCTTCGGCAGTTCCGGTGAGCGTCAGCCGGCATCCCAGCGATTCAAATTCGGTCTTGTACGCCTCGATAGGAATTATCAATGCCCCGATGCGTAATTTCTGCACCATATTTCGAAGCAATTCTGTATCGTAATCGTCTACCTGTAGAAAATTGCACATCACCGGGGGTAAATCGTGAAGAATATCTCTGGCCAGTGTGAATTCGATGTAGCGCTCATCAGATTTGTCCAGGATAAATCCGAGTCCGTTGGCACCGAGTTTTGCGGCCGCCAGCGCATCTGTCTTGGTTGTAATCCCGTGAATCAGTATTCGAATCATGTGTGGAATCTGGACAATCCGTGAGAAAATTGCAAGCGTGGTCTGGCGCAGCCTTCCCAAATATTTTTCTGTGCCCAGACTTTTTACAACTACTCGGTATCAAGCAATAGGGTAATTCCGTCTTGTATTCATCCCCGGCGGGAACTATTTTCATTTTTCCGTCAATTATGAAGAGCGTAATCGGAATTTCACAGCAGAGCAATTAATGCAGCACTGGAATTATTTCATATGGTAAAAATATTTTCTGCGAACTGGATTTTGCCCGGCAATGGAAATCCGCCGCTACAAAATCATGCCCTGGTAATCAGAGAAGGAAAAATTTTTGATATCGGCCCGGTAAGCGAGATCGAGGGCAAGTACAGTAACCGGGTGTACGATCTCGGTAATACGATTATTTTCCCGGCGTTTGTAAACGTACATACGCATCTGGAGTTGACCCATCTCAGGAACCGGGTGACGGAAACCAGCGGATTTATCCCATGGATGCGGCAAACCAGCCAGGAATTGCGGGAGAGCAGCGAGGAAGAGATTCGGCAGGGGATCCAGCAGGGGCTGCAGGAACTGCACGAAGCCGGAACCATCGGGATTGGAGAAGTCACCTCGACCAATCACTCGGTGGATTTCATTGGAGAGACATCAATGTTCGCCCGGATCTTCCATGAAGTGCAGGGATTTCGCAATTTTAAAGTGCCGTATCAGATGCAAGAAATCCAAAAGTTAATGAATCGGTTTGATGATACGGAAAAAACCACACACCATGTGGCGCCGCATTCTCCGTATTTGGTTGGGCGCAAACTGTTTCAGGAAATTGAACAGCGCGAATCGCTGATTAGCCTGCACCTGGCCTCGTTGCCGGAGGAGCTGGAATTTTTCCAGTCCGGCCAGGGCATCATCAAACAGATGCTGCTGGCCAACGAGATGTACGATTACATGTGGGAGGTACCGGAAACAACGCCGGTGCGGTACTTCTTCGATAACTACTACTACGCACAGAGTAATATTCTCGTGCACATGATTCATGTCTCCGACGAGGATATGGATTACATGGCCGAGTGTCACGTTGATATCCATATCTGTCTGTGTCCCCGCTCCCACAAAACTCTGGGGCTTGGTCTGGCGCCGGCGCAAAAATATAAGAAGCGCGGATTTAATCTCTGTCTGGGGACAGATAATATCGTCTCCAGTGGCGATTACCAGATGCAAAACGAAATGCGGGCGGCGCAGGAGACATACGGTCTTTCTCCCAAAGATATCCTGAGCATGGCGACATATCAGGGGGCCAAGGCACTCGGATTTGAGGAGCAGATCGGTTCCATAGAAAAGGGAAAATACGGCTATCTGCTGATGATGGAAAATCCGTTTGCCGTGGATAAGGATCCGTATGAGGCTCTGCTGGAAAGCGATAAGCCTATCACGTGGCTGGAAAATCTGGGGGAATTCGAGTCGGCGACAGCCTGACGGGAAATACAGCTTGAATATCGATACACGAAATCGAAAATTAGCTTAAACGAATCAAATATAGACACCTATGGATAAACCACCTGCTCAACTGACAGGCCAAAATAAAAAACAGTATGTGCGTGGAATGTTCGATTCCATTGCGCACCGGTACGATTTCCTCAACCATTTGTTAAGTGGGGGCATCGACTGGTATTGGCGTAAGCGCACCGTAGATATTCTTCAGCCCCAGGAATACGAGCGGGTATTGGATGTGGCTACCGGCACCGGGGATTTGGCATACTCGATTTTATCGCATTCCGATGCTCAGGTCTTCGGCCTGGACTTTGCCATGCGAATGCTCCGGCTGAACAAGGAGAAGGTGAGCGATGAGGACGATGATCGCTACAACCTCATCGGTGGCGACGCGGAAAAACTGCCCTTTGGTACCGGCACGTTCGATATTATCACTATTGCATACGGTATCCGAAATATGGGCAATATGGAGAGTGCGCTGGCGGAGCTCTATCGCGTGCTGAAGCCCGGGGGACGGGTTGGAGTGCTGGAGTTCAGTCAGCCGGAAAACAGGGCGTTTAAGCAGGTATACTATTTTTACTTCCGAAATATTATGCCCGCCATCGGATTTGTCTTCTCCGGGAATCGGGATGCCTATAATTATCTCCAGGAGTCGGTGAGCAAATTCCCGTCCCGGGCGGATTTTTCCCGGGCACTGGAAGCCGTCGGCTTCGACAGCGTTCACAATTATACCATGACCATGGGGATATCGACGCTGTATATCGGGTTTAAGAAGTAGGAACGATACAGTTAAATAGTATTCCCCAAAGGGATCCCTTCGGGGCGGGTGTTCAAGTGTTTAGGTAATGGCGTGTTAGAGTGTTACTGTGTTATAGTTAAAGAGGGTCATGCGTCGAGGGTCCTCAGTCCTGTGTCAAAAAGAATGAGGTCTTGAATATCAAGTTTCTATTTTCAAGTCTGGGTGTACTCTAAAAAGAACATTAATATTTGGTAATTTAAGTTACTAAAGAAAAATAAGAAGAATATGAATAGCCCCGGCATTTATGCCGGGGTAAATAAGGGTATAGAGTATAATAGAGGGGCTTCAGCCCCTTTTTAGAGCAGACTCAAGTCTCAAGTTTCCAGATTCCCGTCTCCCGTCTCCGTTTTCCTGTGCATCTAAGACCATCGCAGGTGCTTCCTCTTTGGCAGAGAAGTCCTTTCGGGAATTTTCGGTTACCTTTGAAAGTTGTCCGGATGCAACCAGGTACAATCCTACATAAACAGCAAGCTATACAAATAAAAGAGCGCAAATCCGATCAGAAAGAGTAAGCCCAACCAGCTCAACACACGTAAGCCTCGCGAGGGTTTTGCCGACTCGGGCATCTCGGGACTGGTCACCACTCTGAAATTAATGTAGGCTAACACCGGTGCGGTTAAAAAGGAGAGGATGGTTGCCAGATCGACCATGGCCGTAAATGACCGGCCTAATCCCCATAGAAGTAGAACCGACAAACCTGCGACAACAACCATAAATCCCAGGTAGAGTCGCTTGCTGTCCCGGGTTGAGACAAGGTTCGGCAGCGTCAGTTCCGTGGCGCGACGCAGGACCCGGGGAAAGGCATCGATCACCGTCAGCGTGGTGCTGAACATCGTGGTAAATGCTGCAGCAAGAATAATCGGCCGGCTCCATTCGCCCAGGGTATTGGCATAGAGATCGATCAGCTGGCCGGCGAAGATCGCGCCACTGTCGGCAAACGATTCACCGGTGCCGTACATCACTAACGCCCCAAGCGTCAGAAACCCCAGGGCCATAAACGCCGCAGCGCCATACCCGAATTTAAAGTCAAAGGTGGCTTCTTCTATGGAGGGATTGTGTTTGGTTTCTTTGGTGCGTTCCAGGGTCCAGAGCGAGTGCCAGACAGACACATCGATGGGAATCGGCATCCAGCCCATCAGTGCCAGCAGAAAGGAAACCCCTGTGACGTTCCAGAGTACCGGACGCTGAAAATCCGGCGCCGCATTGCTCCCGTGGGTGACAGCAGCGATGACCGCAATAACGGTAGAGATCGCCAGTACGCTCATCAGGATCTTCACCAGTTTATCCAGTATCGGGTACTGGCCGGTGGCCAGGATTACCACGCAGATACCCAAAATAATGGCACTCCAGAGGATGGGGTTCAGCGTGATGCCAGTCATGTTCGCGGTGAGCCCGGCAGTCACCACCGTCACTGCTGCCGTAATTGTAAACATGGTACCGAAGGTGAAAATCAGGAAGACCCCCATGGCCCATTTGCCGAGCTTCATGTAGCCCTCCAGGAGGCTTTCGCCGGTGGCGGCCGTGTACCGCGGGCCGAACTCCAGGAACGGGTACTTAAAGATTAACGCCAGGAGCACGGCCCAGACCAGGTAAAATCCGTAATCCGCGCCGGCCCGGGTGGACTGCACCAGGTGAGAAACTCCGATGGCAGCGCCGGCCATAATAATACCGGGGCCAAGGGTTTGGAGAATGCCCTTCACCTTCTCGGAATTCAGTGGCATGTCGGTTTCCATTCTGTAATTGTTGAAGCCGATAGACGAATATTGGTGACAAAATTAGTTATCAAATTCTTTGGGAACAAGGAGAAAGAAAACAGGGCCGGTTCCGGATATCGCCAGAGTTTATCATGAAACAGTGACTGACTTCAAAAACTGATTCCAACATCGGCGTCGCACTGGAACTCTGGCTTTTCGAGGAAGATAAGCCGGCAGGTCTCCCAGTGAATTCTTTGGCGTTATATCACCGACAACGGAGATTAATCCCGCACTACTGTCCCGGCGATCTGCTCCAATACCTTGATTACCGCCGCCATGTCTTCGTCACCGAATCCAGAGGCGTTCGCCGCGCTGAACATCTCTCTGGCGGCAGCGGTCTGGGGAAGTGCCACGCCGTTGTTCCCGCCGGATTCAAGCGCCAGATTCAGATCCTTCAGCATGAGTTCCACCGGGAAATTCTTCGCAAAATTCCCGGAGCGGATAGCGTTTGCCTTCGCGGTGTAGAACGGCGCGCTCAGTCCGCCGGCCTCTATAGTCTGCAGCATTTTCTCCGGAGAGAGACCGGTTTTTTTCCCAAGCATCAGCGCTTCGGACAGTCCCTGCATCATGGAGCCAAGTAGCAGGTTGATCATCAGCTTCATGTTCGTCGCCTGACCGGTTTCGCCGCAGTAGATAATCTCCTTGCCCATGGTACTCAGTACGGGAGTGAGGTTTTCCACCAGAGATTCGTCTCCGCCGGCCAGCATCACCAGGGTTCCGTCCTCTGCAGGTTTTTTCGTACCGGAAACCGGCGCATCGACAAATCGTCCGTCTGCAGACTCCACTAGCTC
The DNA here is from genome assembly GCA_021734025.1 of Candidatus Neomarinimicrobiota bacterium. NCBI lineage: Bacteria > Pseudomonadati > Fidelibacterota > Fidelibacterota bacterium. Next base: position 235,856 of record JAIPJS010000004.1, on the reverse strand, counting down.
AGCCGCTCCAAGCGTGGCCTCCGGTGAAACCGTACTCATATTTGCAACGATGGTGCCGGGGCGCATCCCATTTATGACGCCGTCGTCGCGAAGCAACACATCTTTCAGTGCATCAGGTCCCGTTACCATAATAAATATGACCTCCGAATGTTCGGTCAATTCGGTCGGGTTACCATATACCGGAACACCCAAACCCCGAAATGGTTCAGTTTTTTCCGGCGAACGATTGTAAACGCTTAACTCGTATCCCGCTGAATGAATATTTTTCGCCATGGGAGCACCCATGGTACCAAGTCCGATAAATCCGATTTTTTTATCCATAACGACAGTGTTCCCGTGTTATCGTGTTACTGTGTTAACGTGTTATAGTTGTGCGTTTTCTTAATCTTAATGATATTCGATTTTGTGAGTTGTTTGTTGTTCGTGGTTCGTTGTTTGTTGTTTTTCGGTTTTTCCTGTCTCCGGCCTCCGGTCTCCAGGCTTTTTCCTTATACCCTATACCCTATACCCTTATACCCTTATAACTACCTTCTTTCCCTATTTCCCAAAGATCTCCTGATACGCGTGCGCAATTTGCGTCCGTTCTTCATCGGAGAGTTTCCAGTCGCCGGCAGCGGCGTTCGCTTTTGCCTGGTCGGCGTTTTTTGCTCCAACGAGGGCGGTAGTGATTCCCGGCTGCTGGGTGGCCCAGTTGATGGCGATCTGCGTGACTGGTACATCGCGTTCCGCTGCGATTTCACGGAGCACATCCAATAACTTCTGGACTTTACTCCAGGTCGGTTCCTGGAAATATTTATAAAAATGATCCCGGTGATCGCCTTCTTCAAATTCCGGGATTTCCTTGAACTTGCCGGTCAGTATGCCGCCGGCCAGTGTACCGTAGGAAACGACGCCAATGTCATGCTGCTGGCAGTACGGAAGAATGCCCCCTTCAATGTTGCGCTTCAGGAGCGAATACGGCGGCTGCAGGCTCACGAAATCTGTAAGCGCCCGGACTTCGTCCATCTGATCCGGCTGGAAATTCGAGAGACCCAAGTAGCGGAATTTCCCGGCTTCCTGTGCCTTGAGGAGCGGATCCAGGGTTTTTTCGATGGGGGTGTCCTCGTCCGGCCAATGGATTTGGTAGAGGTCGATGACGTCTACATCCAGGCGCCGGAGCGAGTCGTCGATTTCCTGACGGACGGAATCCGGCTCCAGGTTGATCTTAAACTTCCCGTTCTCCCGGATGACGCCGCATTTCGTCGCCAGCACCACCGAGTCCCGTCTGCCCTTGAGAGCTTTTCCGACGACCTCCTCGGAATGACCGTCACCGTATGCCGGTGCGGTATCGATAAAGTTGATGCCGTTGTCGATTGCCATCTGAATAGCGCCAATGGATTCCTGATCGTCCACCTCCCCGAAAAAATCGTTGCCCATGGCCCAAGTGCCAAGGCCTACTTCGGAAACTTCCAGTTCGGAATTGCCCAGTTGTCGGTATTCCATAATTCCATGCTCCTTCCTGTCCACACATTGTTAAATTTCGTTTAAAAGGTAACTATGAGATGAGAAAGTATGAAGGGAGGAGTGGGGGGATGGCAACAGAATATGTAGGTAGTCATTCCGAGTAAGCCGCTTCGGAGGCGCACCGAGGAATCTCGTGAAGGAATCTCCGGAGTTATAATTACGAGATCCTTCGGCTCTCCCGACACGTCGGGATCGCTCAGGATGACTGAATATTGATTCTATTGCGCAACTTAAAACCAGTCATTCCGACTGAACCCCGGCGTTTTCGGCATGAACGCCCCGGCAGGGACTCCTACCGGAGGAGGAATCTCGTGAAGCATTCTTTGGGAGGCCACAATGCACCCCTCTGTCCACCTCGCAATAAGATTGCGAGGCTCTTTATAGGAGCCTTTGAATTTCATTCAAAGGTGGCCTACCGTGGAGGAATGTGGCTGGAAATTCCGGCTCTATACCATCGCGTTTTATTCACACAGTTTTTCGTCAATCGTATTTGACCCTTTCAGAGTTCGCAGACCTCTGAAAGGGTCTGTTTCCCGCTTGTGCTTCGACAGTCAATTACTTTCAACACAGGTGATGGTGGTCCTATTGCGTATACTTTCACCAGAGATACCTTCGGCACTATGGGCTTCATCTCGGACGGCCTATCAATAAAGTTATCTTTTGCGGTGAATGAACGAGATCCCTCAGCTCGTCCGGCAGCCGTCGGACTCACTCAGGATGACTAGTAGTTTACTGTGATAATTGGGAGCACTTAAAAGGAGATTCCAGGGCTGATATTGTTTGGCCTCCCGTCGCCAAGCCCCACTCCTGTGGAATCGGCAACGGTCACCAACCGGATATTATTATTCCGCCGGTTGCTGCGCTTTTTCCCGTAGATCCGGGAGTTTCCGCTCGGCGGTTTTGGCGGCGTTGCTCTCGGGATACTTTTTCTGGGCCAGCTCGAACAGGTCGATGGCGGTAAAGTAATCGTTTAGTTCGTCCTCGGCAATGTCGGCGGCCTTGGCCAACCGACTTGGCACAGACTGATGGTTGGGATATCGCTGAGCGAATTTCATGTACATATCCACCGCCGTGGCATAATCTTTTATTTCATCGGCGTAGATATCTGCGGCGTTCCGGAAGGCGGTACCGCTTTGCTCTTTGAAGTCCGGGTATTTTTCTGTGATGGCGATGTATCGTTCGATGGCTTTGGCGGGCTGGTTCATCTTCTTGAGGTAAATTTCCGCTTGATCAAACATGGCGTCTATTGCCTTTGGGTTCTCCGGATGATTGTTCACCACACGCTGATAGGCCTCGATGGCCTCCGGAAATTGTCCCATTTTATCAGCATATACCTTTGCCGCAGCGATTTGAGCCGGAATGGCCAGCGAGTCGGACGGGAAATCTCTGGCCAGAGAAGTGAAGGCATCCGCAGCCTTCCGATTTTCACCGGTATTGTCCCGATAGATAACTCCCAAACGGTAATAGGTTTGCGGGATGTAGCCGCTTTCGGGGTGGAGTACCTGGAGTTTTTGATAAGCGTATGCCGCTTTTTTAAACTGATTGAGTGTCTCATACATCTCAGCCTGCCAGAGGCGGAGATTGTCGTTCTGTTCATAATGGGGAAATTCCCGGAGAAAGCCCTCTACCTGGGAAAAATACCAGGGAGACATGTCGGGGATCCGGATACGGTGGAGGAATTCTAGGTAGCGGTAGTAATTATCCCGATAGTCCTGATCCATTATACCGTTATTCAGATAGGTAATGACGGTCGTTTTTTGGTTTCGGAACACCGATTCTTCGCCCAGCATTTTGATGATTTTGGATTGGGTTTCCGAGAAAGTCGGAGTGGCAGGAAAGACCATAATTTGCTTCAGGTATGCTCCCAGTGCCATCGCAGGTTGCCGGGCCTGACTGTAGACGTCACCAAGCATCTCCAGCACCTTGTCCTGCCGGGCGGTCGGTGGAAACATTTGCAGGTATTGCTGGAGTTCATTGATGCGAAATGCTTCCATCTCCGGGTTGGATCGGGAGAAGAGACCGAATAGTACCTTTTCCTGTTTTTGATCGGCCAGGGATTCCAGATACCGGAAGTAACGTTCCTCTAAAAAGCGATCGTAGACGGCACTGGTAGCAGAGGCGCCCGGGGTGCCGGTTGTTTCCAACCTTGCCAGAGAATCCCGAAGCGTCCGGATTGAATCCTGATAGTAATGGGCTACCGAATCCACGAGCATGGACTTCCATTTACGGAGTGCGGGATCACTTTTGAGATCTTCACTAAGCAGTGTGTCGCTTTCTGTGACGACTGAATCCTGCAGGGGCGGCATTCCGGGCATGGTCTGACCGAATACCGGCACGGTAAAACAGAGTGCAACAAGAAGGAGCAACTTCTTCATAGAGCACCTCATTGGAACGATGATTAATTTTTACGCGAGCAGTGGAAGCACTTCTTTTTGCAACGGTGTGGTGGTAACAACCGGCCCATCTTCGCTCATATAGACGTCAATCTCACTTCGGATGCCGAATTCGCTCAGGTAAATGCCCGGCTCAATAGTAAAGCCCATCCCAGGGATGATCTTGCGGCGATCCTGGGTTTCCAGGTTGTCGATATTTACTCCGTTGCCATGGACTGACGTGTCCAGGCTGTGTCCGGTGCGATGGGTGAAAAATTTTCCGTACCCGGCGTCTTCGATGACGGCGCGGGCAGCGTTGTCCACTTCCCAACCGGAGATTTCTTTCCCGCTTTCCCAGCGATTTTGAATAAGCTGTACGGCTGCATCCCGGGCTTCTGCGACGATGTCAAAAATATGCGTATATCGATTCGGGATACTGTCCCCCACGAATCCGGTCCAGGTAATATCGACGTAGGTTGCCTTTTGTTGCGATTTTCTGGCCCACATGTCGATGAGGACGAAGTCGCCCTCGGTGATTTCTGTGTCGTGCTCCCGCGACGGAGAATAGTGCGGCTGACCGGAATGTTCGTTCACCGCGACGATAGGCGGATCTTCGGTCTCCATACCATTTTCGCGGAAGCCGTCAGTGATCCATTCCTGTACGTCGCATTCGGTAACTGTCTCGCCGGCCTCGATTTTCTCAGAGATCAACTGGAAAGCACCATCTTTGAGATCGAACATGATGGGCACGGTTTCGTTATGGAGCTGATAGGCCTCGTCATCCCAGCGGGACTGGAAGAGCTGTACAAGATCGGCAGAGGAGACAATTTCGATTCCAAAGGATTTCACGAGTTCGAAGGTACCGGTATCCACGCGTGAGATATACGGGATGGCGCCTTTTGGTGAGTATTCCATCGCCACGGTGTCCACTTTGGTGAGAATACCTTCCAGGTGAGCATTCATGTCTTGCCAGCCGGTGTAGACGCAATTACGGCCGGGGGTTTCGTCAAAATAGTCGGCCTCGATACTGTGCACCAGCTTGATCGGGGCACCTTCTTTGGGAATCCAGTAGAACCACCGGCGGGTGATCATCCCCTGATCGAACCCAAGAATCTGATAGGCGATGGGATTGGAATGATGAAAATCATACAGAAGCCAGCCATCCAGATCCCATTCCTGAAGCGTCGCCTGAATTTTTTCGATATCGGGTGATGCCATACTTGCCTCCCAAATTAATATCCCTGCTGCCATCTTTACAAACCGACAGAGATAAAAATAGGTCACACGGGCGGTAAATAAAAGCTTGAAGCGCACGACAGGAGCACCTATTTTGTCGGAACAAATGCGGAGTGATTCCGTGTAAGTACTGTGTTTTTTGAAAAATGGGGGCGACTGGTTTCGACGGGATCGACGAGATGGCCGGTTGCACGCCGTGGTTGCTCTTCGAACCACGTAAAAAAACGAGAGACGTTTTAGATGCCGATAATAACGGCTATGCAATGGCTGCATAACAACACCTCGTTGTTATAGTTAGCCCGTTCCAAGGCGGCTTTGCCTGTGAGGTGCCCTGGAACGTCGATAAAGCAGGCTAGTTATCTGCTTTGTGTGTGAGCAGATAGCGAAACCTTAACACACTCGTTCCGGGTGACCGTGTCTCTTGGGGCATCCGGAATTAGACCAAAGAAGAGACTAAGCGTGTAGTGACTGTCCAGATTGCTTTCTCGGACGAGGGTTCGATTCCCTCCGCCTCCACAAATATTTCTCATACGGTGCTGTGACCACAGCACCGTATTTTTTTTGTGGTCGCATTGTATTTGGACCGTATTCCCTCCTCATCCAAAAAACATTTCAGTGGCCAAACAAAAAACACCAAAAAGACGACGATTGCATTCAAGGGATACGACGCCTTTACACTCTGTATCTGTTGAGTTGTGGTTTGGCAGAATAAAAGAGGGCAATAACGGACAATGCTATCTATTATTTATCTTTATTACTCTCCGAATGAAAAAATGTGTTTATAAAATAAAAGAGTAATAGTCCGGAACTCTCGAAAATCTCTTTAAAATGAACACCTGTAGTTTGGTTTGTTGTCCATATAGGATAGTGGATTATTTACTTCCTCAATGCAGGGATTTTCTTCTGACTCAAGCGTGGTACATCTCAATGTTTCTGGTGCAATGGATAACACTATTCGTAGTGGAAATCAGTATCAATATGCCTCGATGCAGGCGTTTCAGAATTGGTTTCACTCAGACTCAATCCAATCTCTACTGCAACAGACTGAATAGAGATCACGTCGCTTTTCACAGCAGATACGAAAGCAATTCCCAATCAAATACGGGGAATTCCTGGAGAAATACTTCGGTCGTTATAGCAATACAGTATACCTAGCCCGCTCGACCGGATAGAGTGTAATGTTCCGGAGCACAGAATAGATAAAATTCTTGAGATTAGTATCCTGAAGGTGAAATGGGGGCGTCTGTTCTTGGCACTACCGAAGGAGTTGACTATTTCTCCTGGCGACGCAAGTAAGTCCAGCACATCGACTTTTAAATCCATCAACCGCGTTAGGGCGAGTCGGAATATCCTGCCAAATGAGCGAATCAGCGTTTGCAGAGACTGTTGAACGCCGTCATTTGCAGATGTGTTTCGTATTGCTCGGTAGACCATCCGCTCTCGATGACTAGTTGTTCCCATACCTGGACAGAGATAAACGTCCACAACAGATCAATGGCTTCCTGTATCGATATTGACGGGTTTAATCTTTTATCTTGTTGAAGCCAGTAAATAAGTTTTCGGCAGGAATTCCGTCTGCCGGTCATCCGATCCTTCCACGCTGCGGCAATGGCCTCATCCGAGTACCGTCCACTCATCAGGCTCTGGGCCACCGGATAGATCTTATGCGTGTACTGTGCAACTAAAGTAATAAATCGTTGCAGGGCTGTCATTCCGTCATCGGCATCCCAAACCCATTGCGCCAGTTCGCCAAGCCCTTCTTCGTTGTCAATCCACTCAACAAGAGCAAGGAGTAGATCGGTTCGGGATTTAAAATGCAGGTACAAACCCTGTCGGGAGATTCCGGCATCTTCGGCGATATCCTGCATTCGCACGGCTGACGGACCCTGTTCCTCAATTAATTTTCGCGCTGCCTGGAGTATTGCTGTCCGGGTTTCTGCTTTGCTACTTGACACCGTGTCAATCCAGTCTTATGTTTTTATCAGTTACTTGACGCAATGTAAAGTAGCGCATTGTCGAATCCAAGGAGGAAAAGATGGAGAGTATAAAAAGGACATATAAACTGGGAGCCGTCAGCTACATTCTCTGGGGCGTGCTTCATATTGTGGTAGGAATATTTCCACTGATTGCACTCTCAACCTCAGGGATTTCCGGGATGTTGGAATCCTTGCAGGGAATGGCCGGTGTTCCAGCAACGGTGGAGGAACCGTTGAGACAAGCGGCCTTTTTCGTTGCCGAACATCATTTCAACCTGGCGGCCTTCGGTATTCTGGCTATCATTGTTGCAGTCAAACTCAACTGGAAGAACCATCCACTGGGATTTTGGACGAACCTGGTGGTACTGGGGATGGTGGACTTTTCATTTATCTTTGGTCAGATCATACCCGGGTATATTCCCTTTGCCCTCGGAATCATCGGGCCGATTTTCTACGTAATTGGCGCCGGACTGACTGGAATCGGATTGTATCGCGCAGATTCATACCACTCCTCTGAACACTCGCTGTCTGCTGCTGGTTAGATAGCCCCTGTAAAAATATTTTCCCGGATTCAATTTCCTTTAAATCAGGAGTTCATCCTGATTGGTTGGGTATCATCCCGCTATTCTCGGCATCACTTACTATGAATGCACGGGCTTCCTGTGAGTGGTGTTGTGTTCAGGGATGGTGCTTCTGTTCACCAATAAATGTTACGTGAAGAGTACTAAATAAATTTGGGAAACGAGCTGGAAATGGAAGGAATAAGCATCTATCAGGTGGATGACGGAAAAATTATCCATGAGTGGGCCCAACCCGACATCATGTCCATGATGCAGCAGCTTGGCGTGGCGCCGTCACCGCAGGAGATGGGTTGAAGACTCCAGATGCTCTCTCTATTCAGTGATTACTTATAAATTGGAGAAAGTGGGGATGCAATGGCGAAAACACCGACAATAAAGCGTGTTGATCGTACAGGCGAATGGGCGCAGCGATATCGTGATTCCGAAAAACAGCTTTTTAGACACTACGATCTTTCTCCGGTGGAGCATACCATCAGGCTAAAAGATCCGGATCTTCGCCTCCGGGCTCTGGAACAGGGGACGGGGCCGCCGCTAATACTGGTCCCCGGTGGAAACGGAGAGGCCGTGTCATACGTCCGGCTGATGCGGGAATTGCAGGGTTGGCGGGTAATTACTTTTGACCGGCCGGGTGGCGGGATGAGTGATGCAGTGAATCACCTGGAGGTTGACCTCCGGCAGCTGGCGGTACAAATCCTGGGGGCGGTATTTGATCATTTCCATCTGGAGAACGTCCCCGTGGTGGCCAATTCCATGGGCGGATTGTGGACATTTTGGTTCGCACTGGACCGTTCTGCCCGCATTAATCGAATTGTGCAGCTGGGATGTCCGGCGCTTCTACTGGGCACTAGTGCGCCGCTGTTTAACCGGCTCCTCTCAGTACCGGGATTGAACCGCATGCTGCTTCCACTGATGCAGCCGGACGGGCCGGAGGAAGCTCGCGATGGTCTGCTCAGGATGGGGAGTCCGGAGGCCACTCTCCGGGAAATACCGGATATTATGGCTGAAACGGTCTGTCTGGAGTTTAACAGTCCCCAATATCCCCTGGCCTGGCTCTCTCTGATGCGGGCAGCATTGAGATTGTGGGGCGCAAATACGAAGTACCGACTTGATGAAAAGGCTCTTGGACGAATTACCCAACCGACCCTGTTTGTTTGGGGAGAAAAAGACCCGTTCGGCGGTGTTGAAACGGGACGCCAGGCGATTGAGATCCTTCCGGACGCCCAAATTATTGAATTGGACGCCGGCCATTTGCCCTTTATTGATGCACCAGAATTCTGTGCCCATCAGATTCGGGAATTTCTTTCGGGATGACAATCTGCCGGTTCTGTACGATTGAAGAAAATTTGAGAATGTTCAAGTAAAGGCGACAAATAGGGAGGAAATCACGATGCCATTAAAACCCAATATATTGGAGCGATTCCTTATTAACAGAGGTGTGGTCCCGAATATTCTTCTGGATCTCGGCATGTCCACCTTTCAAATCTGGACGATGCTCGGGGCCATGGAAGTCGGGATATTTGAGGCACTGGACGAGCAACCCGATGATATTCCTGGTCTCGCTGAGCGACTCGATGCTTCGGAGCGGGGGCTGAAGGTTTTAATCAATGCACTTGAGCCTTTGGATTATCTTGAGTCATCAAACGGAAAGTATCGTTTGACAAAAGCAGCAGAGCGTTCGCTCCCCCTCGATCTTCTCCAGGACATGGTGCCGTTCTTCAAGTCTCAAATGCAGGCCTATAAAGATGTGGCCCGCGCGATCAAGGAGGCGCCTGAAGATGGAATTTACGGCTGGGAGCATGTGAAGTCCGGAGAGGTTGGGCGCAGTTACCAGGTCTCCATGCGGTGGCTTGCGTCGAACTCGGTGGACGAAGTGGTGGACACCGTTGATTTGCCGAATGATGCAAAGAAGATGTTGGATGTAGGTGGAAGCCACGGGCTCTATACCGTGGAGTATTGCCGAAAATATCCGGAATTGCAGGGCACAGTACTGGACTGGGAGATCGGATTGGAGAACGCCCGGGAGACTTTGAAAGATCACCCGGATATGCAGGACCGGATCGATCTGGTTGAACGAGATTTCGAAGAGGAGGAGCTGCCGTCCGGCTATGACTTCGCCTTCCTGGGGAACATTATCCACGGGATTACGCCGGAAGGGAATCAGGAGTTATTTGGGAAGCTAGCACGGGCCACCACTGATATCGGTACCGTAGCAATCCTGGACCAGTTCGCCGGAGTCTCCGGATCGAAATTCGCCCGCGGCGTCGCCGGTCTGGCAGGATTTAACCTCTTCCTGTTCAGCGGCGGTCGCTCCTATGAGTTCGACCGGGTAAAAGGATGGTTTCAGGATGTGGGATTCACCAAAGTTGAGCATGAAAAGACCCGCCAGCCCGGGTTTTCGCTGGTAATTGCGCGGAAATGACACACTGATAATCCATTTTGGAATTGTCAAAGGGAGGATATCATGCAATTGAAAGCTAACTACACATGGTTTGTACGGATCGGTCTCATCCTTATCGGGGCCGCAGGCTTCATTTTTGCCATCGGAGATTCGCTCATACCGCAGGAATTTGCCATGTTTTCCTCCACGGAAGATCCACAGGGCTTCGCGGAGTTGGTAACGATGGATGGATTTCGCCTGTGGGCCATGCGGGGTTACATTGGCGCACCGCTTGAAACCATTGGCACCATCGCCTTGTTTTTTGGACTCATCGGGTCGCCGAAAGAGACGCTGGCCTTCTGGGGCATGCTGTTAGCTTTACTTGGTGACCTCGTTGGAACCGGGATGTTTATGATCATGACGTATGTCTTTCCGGACGTCGGTCACCTTATTCTGGAGGGGAATACGGCGGCCGCTTCGGTGGCATCCCTGGAAGGATTCATGCCGGTGATGGGGATCTTATTTCTAGCGACTACGGTGGCTCTGATTTTCTTCGCTATAGCCATCTGGCAGTCCGACCGGTTTCCCAGATGGTCAGGTATCGTGGTGGTTGTTGGTTTCCTGGCGTTGCTGATCCAGACCAGCTATGTGGTTCAGATTTTGGGCAATGTGGTCTGGGGGACCGGCTATCTCTGGATGGCAGTATATAGCTGGAACCGGCTACCATTTACGGAATCGGACATTCACGCAGCGGATCCGGTATAGGGTGGTTGGCATCGCTTCCTAAATCTGGTGTATTACAAAATGGAGATGAAGAAATCTGAATCTCAGGCAATAAGCAAAAATATATTTTAATCATGTGGGAAAAGAGAATGCGAACAGAAAAGAACACTCCAAAGGAGGTTCTTATGCGAGGAAGATACTCAGTTAACTGGAAACGGTTCACGTCTATGATTGCTTTGGTCCTAATCAGTGGGTTCTTGTTCATCCAGTGTGATGAGTCTACCACAGGACCATCGACCACTGTTGAGGATATTAAATCGGAACTACAGAAATACACGGATGTGAGCCAGGTGTTACAGGATGGTTAATTAAACACCCTGGAGTTTGAACAGACGCCGGATGGCGACATGGGGATCCATTTTGTGAATATGAATAATGCGGGTACGGATTCCTGAGACGCCCTTTGCGTTAATGTACAATGTAACGGAATCCGGGCAGTATGAGTTCATGGGGTTGAATATTTTGTCCCCGAGAATGCCGTGGATGAGACCCGCAGCTGTTCGGCGAGGAATTCGACGGACCAATGGATGGTCATACCCCGGATATGCCCCGTCATTATGATCTCCATCTCTGGGCATTCAAGGACAACCCCAGTGGACAATTTGCCCAGTTCAATCCGGAAGTGAGTCCCCCCAGCTGGTGGGACCAGTACGAAGAAGCGCTTACCGCCTTGCAGCAATATGCGGATACCAGCCAGGCGAAGGCCGCTGGATATATGAATACAGGAGAATGCGAAGCCACTGAAGAAGGTGCCATGGGGATCCATTTTGTAAATCCCGCCGTTCAGACACTGGATCCGGCCAACCCTTTTGCACTCATGTACGTGCCCACTTCGGACACTTCCATGGCACTGCTGGGTGCAGAATACTTTGTACCGGCGGATTCAGTAGATTCGGCTCCAATGATGTTTGGGCAGGTCTTTCAGGGGCCTATGGAAGGCCATACACCCGATATGCCCCGTCATTATGATCTTCATTTATGGGCACTGCGCACCAATCCCATGGGAATGTTTGCCGAATGGAATCCCATGGTGTCATGCCCGTAACCTTCTGTGGACCCCCGGGAAACAGAAAGGAGAGGAAGTATGGATAAGTTAAAATGTGGATGCATATCGTCGGTGGGTTTTATCTGCTGCTCTTCATTAGCTCGGCTATTGTGAAACTGCCGTTTCGCACGCTGTTCGAAGGTGTACTCACCAATGCCGCTGCCGGCGATCAAACGGCGAAGATGTTGATCGATACCTGGGTCATGTTTGGTTTGGAGGTTGGGGTTATTGGTGCAGGGTTGCTCATTGCATCCCGCATTCCCGGGCAGGCGCGGGTCCTTGTCTGGACGGTACTGGGACTGGAGCTGGTCCGGGGGATAATAGATGATATCTACATGATTGCCCGCGGTTATGAAGTCACCATATATGTCGGCTGGATCGTCATTCATGCGGTGATTATCATCACCGGCATTCTGGCGCTTCGGGCACACATATCAGAAACAGAGCCTGTAGGGCAGGGTGATCCCGGAGTCACGGGATAACCGGACAGAAGATATCCCCTTTCCGGAAAGTCGGCTGAAAAATTCAAAATTACTGAAGAATGGTGGATGAGGGGCTTCAAATTACAAACCTGCGGATCATTGCGTCCGGCTGTACTTGAAAAGATCTGGGGTCACTTTCCTTGGAAAAACTAACAGGGAGGAGTATGGCATGGAAAGAACATCAAACATTTACAATAAAATCGGAGCGATCTTCTTCATCATCTGGGGAATTGTCCATGTATTGGTGGGTGCCATTCCGGTAATCAAATATTTTGTCCAGGGGCCGGTCGGCATATTTGCCGGAAACGAAATGGCGGTGTCGGCCAATGAGATCGGGGCGAGGCTGCAACAGGTGGCGAATATCCTGGTGGAATACCGGGCGGATATCTTCGCATTCGGAGTCCTGGCAATAATAGTCGCAGCTACTCTGAACTGGAAAAACAAAGCCCTGGGATTCTGGATAAACACTGCGGTACTGGGAATCGTGGATATCGCATTTGTCTTCGCCCAGCTAATACCGGGATATCAGCCGCTCTTACCGCCGGTTCTCGGTCCAGTAATTTACGTGCTAGCAGTTGGATTCAGTGCTGCAGGATTGCTCCGTGGCCAATCGGAAGCGTATGCACAGGAAAGTTAAAACAGCTAATCACAGAGAAAACACAGGAAACATAGAAGGAGGATTCTAGGAGGGATCATAAATCACATGCAACCATGATAATACACATCTTACCGCTGATTGCGGTTAGATTCATCGTCACGGGTTTGCTCTTTACACAATGTGATGACATGAGCACAGAGCCGGACATCGCAGGTGTGCAAAAATTAGATTCCAGTGATAACCAGTACCTGTCAGCCCTGAAAAGGAAACTTAATTAGTTGCACATAACCGAATTTTTAAATATGAAACCACCACTCATCTTTTTCCAGAGAATCCGTCATCTGACATGGATGGAGGATGTTCCCGGGCCACCTTTCCGGGAATTTCACTGGTAAAATATAGACCTAAAAAAATAACCGCCGGAGGATATATATGTCAGTAATCTGGAAGGTAATAATTGGGATAGTCGCCGTCGTTGTACTGCTCATAGCGGGCGGCTATATTTATTTTCAGGCCAGTTTTCCGAAGGTGAATCCGCCACCGGATGTAACCGTGGAAGGTACGCCAGCCCAGGTTGAACGCGGTGAATATCTGGCGAATCACGTCTCTGTCTGTATTGACTGCCATACCGAGCGGAACTGGAAATATTTTTCCGGGCCGCCGAGACCGGGCATGGAAGGAGCCGGCGGAGAACACTTTCCGCTGGATAAACTACAGAACATCCCTGTAAACCTGTATTCCAAGAATATTACGCCGCACGGATTGGCAGATTGGACAGATGGTGAAATCATCCGGGCGTTTACCGAGGGTGTCACGAAAGATGGTGAAGTCATTTTCCCATTGATGCCGTATCCGGGGTACAAGATCATGTCCAAAAAAGACCGGCGCGCAATTGTCGCATACCTTCGAACACTTGAACCGATACAAAATACGGTTCCGGAACGGGAAATCGGATTCCCTTTCAATTTCCTGATAAAAACGATGGCAGTGGATGCAGAACCGCAGCCCACTCCCGAGCCCGCAGATACGGTCGCCTATGGTAAGTATCTGGTTACAATAGCCGGTTGCAGGGATTGTCACACCCCGATGGAAAAGGGCGAATTCATAGACAGCTTAGCGTATGCCGGGGGACAACCCTTTCCATTTCCCAATGGAACCGTCGCACGTTCGGCCAATATCACTCCGCACCGGGAAACAGGTATCGGAGCCTGGAGTCAGGAAAAATTCGTCTCTCAATTCAAAAAATATGAGAAAGTCGAAAACCAACGCATCGAGGTGGGTGAGGATGGATTTAACACTGTTATGCCGTGGGTGATGTACGCTGGAATGACCGAGCAGGATTTGAGAGCTATATATGCCTACCTTCAATCACTGGAACCGATTAAGAATACGGTTGAAAAATACGGAATAGCAAAGGCTAAATAGATTACCCACGGTATTATTCGCTGTTTAATTCCCTCAGCGGAGAAGGGCTCAACTCAATTTCCCGTGTCCCTGGTCACCGTTCGGCAAGATGGTCGGCTACGTACCTGGCGTCCTCTCCCAGTCCGAGAAAAAGTCCTGACTTGCGGGTGTGGAGGAAGTGCAGTCCCAGAAAATAGAGTCCGGGATACTCCGTCACACCCTGCTGCTGGATAGGATAATCGAACTCATCAAAAACCGGCAGATGAATCCAGTTGTAATCCCAGCCGAATCCGGTGGCCCAGAGGATGTTGTTGATACCATTTTCGGCCAGATCCAATTCAGGGATTTCCTCCTGCTCAAAACCATCTTTTGGTTCATCAACCTCTTCTTCAGGTAAGTCTAATCCGGCTTTTTCTACGAACGTGTCCGCGCCCTGCCGGATTTGTTCAGCCATTTTGTCGGCGGCGGCGAGGTTTTGGTGGAGGTCCTTTGCCAGAAAAATTCTCCCATCGTTCACGTCTTCCAGACGCCCCAACAATGTAATCCCGTCTCGGGCAAATTGATGCAGATTGATATCCTGGCCGCCGTTTTGACCGGAAACTTGCGGATTCGCGGCAAAACGTTCGGCCGGCGAGTCCAGTTGCTCCATGGTCTCGTCAAATATTCCGAGTTGATCCGCCCACCACATACAATCTCTGCCGCGATACTGGCGCGGGAGACGACGAGCGCTGCCCACACACAAATGGACTTTCCGTCCGTTCTCATGTAATTCTTTGGCAATCTGGCTACCGGACTGTCCGCTGCCGACTACCAGTACGCCGCCCTTCGGTAGCGACTCCGGATTTTTGTAGTCGCAACTATGCAACTGGTTCATCTCCGGTGGAACTTTTTTGCGGCACTCCGGAATATTCGGAAATTGATGTGTCCCGACAGCCACCACCACGTTTGTAGCTTCGTAGGCCTGGTCATCTGTGTGAATCATATATTTTTCGGACGCCACATCTCTCTTCACGGACTTCACCTCGATACCATAGCGGATAGGTGGATTGAACGACGCGGTGTAGTCCTCGAGGTACTTAACTACTTCATCCCGGGACAGAAAGCCGTCCGGATCGTCGCCCTGATACGGAAAGCCCGGGAGTTGCAGCTGCCAGTTCGGCGTCACCAGTGTAAACGAATCCCAGCGATTGCGCCACGATTCGCCAATTCGCTGCTGTTTTTCGAGTATAAGGTGCTCCCGGTCCTGTTGCGTCAGCAGATAACTCATGGCCAATCCTGCCTGGCCCCCGCCGATAATTACGGTATCTATGGTTGCATCATAGCCTGCCATCTATTTCTCCTTTCGGATTGTATTATTACTCAACGCTATGTGGCTCCTAACAGAGAGCTTTTTTAAAAACCATCAGGGTTCGAAAAACACCAATATTCATTGAGCGTCTGTCGTATATAATGGCATCCAAAATAGCTTCCTGAAAGTGGATGGCACGAATGATAAGAATACTTAGTATATATATAGATGAAGGGATCGTCAAGAATACGTACTGCCGCACTTTAGGTTGGAGTGTTAACAACAAACGGTTATCCGAATATATTCCAGGTTACTTCACCTGGTTCATCATCGCAGTATCAAAAAGCCGATCGCTGAGACATTTACGAAGAAAAATCGTTGTTTTGGCCATTTTGCCCATGGCGTACCGGGTTTTCGGCTTTTTGGCCCGAACGGCTTTTGCAATGGCATCAGCGACTACGGTAGGTGGCGAAGAACCACTCTCGTACGAATTTTCGGTGGTCCGAGCTACTGCCTTAGCCATTTCACTATACGAGCCGTCTCCGGAACGATCCAGCATCGGCTGCATCATGACTTCTTCGAATCCCGTTTTGATGATCCCCGGCTCGATGATCACTACATCAATTCCGAATTGCTTGACTTCCAACCGCAGAGAATCCGACCAGCCTTCCAGCGCGTGTTTGGAGGCATGATACCAGGCCCCGAGGGGCGTATATATTTTTCCGCCCATGGAGGAGATATTTATGATCGTACCCGACTCCTTCTTCCGCATGGATGGCAGGACTTCTTTGGTAATTGCGGCCAGTCCAAACAGGTTCACCTCGAACTGACGGCGGGCATCATCGATGTCCGTATCTTAGACAGCACCGTAAATCGCATAACCGGCATTGTTAATCAGGACATCGATTCTCTTCTGTTCCTCAAGGATCTTGTTCACAACTCTTGTGATATCCTCATTACTGGTTACGTCCATGGGCATCGCATGGCCGCCTTTCTCTTCGAGCTCCTGCATTTTCTCCACTCGCCGGGCCGCACCGTAAACAGTATGCCCATCCTCCAGTAATCGCCGGGCAGTGGCTTTGCCAATACCTGAAGAAGCACCCGTAATCAATATGACTTTATTCATAGCTATATATCCTTTTGGTTTTTGTTTAAAGACGGACTTTTGCATAGGAAGAGTATTTACAAAATAAAAGTATTGATAATACCTGAAGAAAGAAAATGGCAGTTCCGCCGGATTCCAGATTCCAGGTGAATTCCGGGGATTAGTTTCGGCACCTCCGCTTTACTCTCAATCACTGGTGAACATCCCCGGGTGAAGATTTTTTAGACGTTTTTCAACAGAAACATCTTATTCGTCTCTTTAAAATTTCCCACCTGAACGTAATAGAAGTATGGGATGATGACTTCTGAGTATGTATTTGCGTTTAAGAGTATTTTCAGAATTTTGGCAAGGAGAGTTGCCCAATGAAACACAAAACCGCCCCGGAATTCACCGGGGCGGTTATTGTTGCGATTACGAGTTTTAAGAGTGCTCTATTTAAGCCTGTGGCATATCTACGGTGTTGTCACCGTGCGTTAGCTGTCTCAAGGTTGTAAAACAGAGAGCAGCGTCCGCAAATTCCACAGGTATCTCGGATTCATTATTCAGTTCGTTCCAAAATTTTTCAGCCAAATTTTGATTTATCACTTCTTGAAACATTGCATTATTCATAATCAGACCTCCTTCTTTTATCGATTATAAACAGACGCACAGACTATGCCAGTGATAAAAATCATGACTGACTGTCAGGAAGTGAGGGATATCACGCCCGAATTGCAGACTGGATTGGAAGGATGCGTCACATTGGCGTAATAGACCAGACACTTTGAGGCGCGGACTATCCCAAAAGGAGGAGTAACTCAGGCGTTGTCTCAGAGAAATCCGGCCAGTTCGGACAGCCGTTCCACCGACAGCCCTTCAATGGACTGGAGCAGCGGCGTCAGAAATTCCCGGATCTCGCCAAACGGATGTCCCTTGACGAGACTCTTGGGGGCTTGTATAATCCGTTTAACTCCATGCGGGGTTGTCTCACTGTGAATTTACCCCGATCCACCGGGTTCACCGGCGGCTATTCATGTTGAAGCCCGTTGGGCTTCTTCCCGTGTATCCCCCCACCTTCTCCCTTTTTCACTTTTCTTTCTTCAATTTTCAATCCCCGGGTAGGCATGGGCACGTCGACAGTAGATTGGACATCCTGCCCCAACAGGATCCTTTCGGGACGGTTGGACATTAAAAAAAGATGCCATCCCGCCGGAACGGAATGGCATCTCTTGTGCAAATAGTTAAACGATGGTATGTTCAGCTATTCACCATCTATCATTTGGTGCATTTTCTCCCGGGCATCCCGGACAATCTGATCGATCTTCTCGCCAGCCTGTTCGGCGGTACCTTCGCTGCCGGTTTTAATATCCTGCGCCAACTCGTTCAGCTTTTCCTTGGTATCTTCCGCTATCTGATCAATTTTTTCGCCGGCGTTTTCCATAGTACCTTGGTCTCCGAGGCTGTTCTTGATAGCCTCTGCAGAGTTATCGACCATATCTTTCGCCTGCTCTATTTTCTGATCCAATTTCTTTCCAGCCCGCTCCGCGGTACCTTCTTTTTCACAGGTGATGACAAGGCCTGCAAGTGATATCACGATTCCAGTTAGCAGGATTTTTTTTATGATACGCATAATATTGTCTCCATAGATGTGTGTTAGTATGTCCATATCCTTAAAACGGTATGCCAAGCATTATCTGGATGTCGGAATGCTGTAACTCATTATCCTCCGAGGGCGTGTCCCAGACATTTTCCACGCTACGGTGATAGCGGAGATCCAGCGTCATACCGCCAAAATTATAGCCGACACCGCCACTCAGGAATACACTGGGAGATTTGACGTCATTCTCGTTGATTTCGGATGTCCCGGACTCATTCACATCCCAGCCGAGCAGTTGGCCGGTGGCTTCAGTGTGGATCGTCCCGTCCAGGAAAAACGCCATTCCCGGACCACCGTAAAACCGGAGACCAGTACGGGTATGCAGTACCGCAAGGACCGGAAGATCGATATATTGCATGTCGATCCGTGCATCGATATCGGTCTCCCCTATAGTGCCATCGCTCCGGGAACCTCGTTGAGAGTAGTAGATTTCCGGTTGAATCCCGAACTGTGATGTCACCGGGAGGTATACATAGGCGCCCAGTATTCCGCCGGCCCGGTATTCCATGTTGTCGGCACTTTCACCGGCAAAATTCGCCATGTTCAGACCACCCTTAGCGCCCATATGCTGGGCGTTTCCGTGATAAGGGAACCAGATCAATAATAGTACCGCTGTCACAATATATTGGATCTTTTTCATTGTCTCCCTTCCCTTCACGCCCCAAATGTGTCTATTCCTCTCATCACGGAGAACAGTAGAGGTCAGGTGGAAGAGATACAGTGATTAATCTCACACAGCGAAAAAAAGGGGGATAGGGTATAAGGTGGGATAGTGTTATTGTTTCGTATTCCAGCCATCCCTGCCGGGATTTTGCACGGTTTTATGGCACCGGTTCCCACCAATAAATTGGTAGGATTGGATATGCTCGTCCCTCCGGACTTGGATTTGTGGTTGCAGTCTGTTGGTATTTCCCGTCTTCTGTCTCCCATCCCCCATCCCCGGTCTCCAGTCTTTGTCTCTCCTCCCGGCTTGACTCAGATGCAATCTGTGCTTAAGATTCATCACTCATGATTCTGAAGATACTTATAGCCAATCGAGGAGAAATAGCACACCGGATTATCCGGGCGTGCCACGAGATGGATATTGAGGCAGTGGCCGTCTATTCTACGCCGGATCGCCTGGCGCCGCATGTGCTCTACGCCGATGAGGCGTATCATATCGGAAAGGCGTCGTCGGAGAGTTATCTGCGACAGGACAAGCTGATTGATGTTGCCAGAGATGCCGGATGCGACGCGGTGCATCCGGGATACGGCTTTCTGGCGGAGAACGCAGAATTCGCCCGGAAGGTGCAGGATGCCGGATTGATTTTCATCGGACCGAATCCGAAGTCCATTGCTTCCATGGGGGACAAGATCGCCGCACGGAAAAAAGTCAGTGCAGCCGGTGTTCCCATCGTTCCGGGACTGGAAGAGCCTGTTGAAGATGTGCAGGTGGCGGCGGATGTCGCCAGGGATATCGGATTTCCGGTGCTCATCAAGGCAGTCGGCGGTGGCGGCGGCAAGGGGATGCGCATTGTGCATGAAGAATCCGAACTCGAAAAGTCAATCCAGGCAGCCTCAAACGAAGCAAAGAATGCCTTCAGTGATCCCCGGGTGTACGTGGAAAAGTATTTGGAAGAGCCGCACCATATCGAATTCCAGATCCTCGCGGATCAGCACGGAAACGTCATTCATCTGAACGAGCGGGAGTGCTCGGTGCAGCGACGCTACCAGAAGATTATCGAGGAATCGCCATCTCCGTTTATGACGGATAAGCTTCGCCGGGAGATGGGCGAGGCAGCCGTAGAGGTAGCCAGAGCTTGCGATTATGTCGGCGCCGGTACTGTAGAGTGCCTCGTGGACAAGTACCGCAATTTCTACTTTCTGGAGATGAATACCCGCCTCCAGGTGGAGCACCCCGTCACCGAGCAGATCACCGGCATCGACCTGGTGAAGGCACAAATCGATGTGGCGAATGGTGAGGAATTACCGTGGTCACAGGAGGAGATCACGTCACAGGGGCATGCCATCGAATGCCGGATTTACGCCGAGGATGCCCGCCAGAATTTTGCACCGTCCATCGGCACCATCACCGATATGCATGTACCGGACGGATTCGGCGTCCGATTTGACGGTGGCGTGTACGCCGGACTGAAGATTACGACACACTACGATCCGATGATCGGGAAACTGGTCTGTTGGGGCAATTCCAGAGAAGAAGCGATCCGGCGGTCACTGCGTGCGCTGGAGGAATTTGCCATCACCGGGGTGAAGACATCGCTGGGATTCTGTGCGAACGTGCTGCGGTTCGGGAAATTTGCCGAGGGCAAGTACGATACGCATATCCTGGAAGAACATTTGGATGATATTCTGACGCAGTCGAAGGAAGCAATCCGGTTCGATGTGCCGGCAAGTGTGGCATCTACTCTCTTTGCTCATGAAGAAACCAATGGAAAATCCCCGGCAAATCGTGAACCCGAAACGAAGTCGAACAAGTGGAAAAGTACCGGGCGGGAACGGGGGCTGCAAGGATGAAATACGTGGCAGCCATCGAGGAGCAGGAGGTTGAACTGTCCGTCGAAGCCAATGGCAGGATAATGGAGATCCGGCTGGCTGAGTCGGGCGACATCATAGATTACGAGCGTATTTCACCGACCCGGTATTCTGTGCTGCTGGACGGACAATCTTACCTGCTTCAGGTGGAGCCGAACGGCGCCGGATTTGAGGTGACGCACCGGAATCAGTCGGTGGACGTGATCCTGAAGGACGAAGTTGACCTGATTCGCGAACGGTACGGCATGGGGAAAAAGGCGGCCGAAATGCACGGTGTGGTGAAGGCGCCGATCCCCGGTAAAGTGGTGGAAATCGAAGTGGAAGAGGGACAGACCGTGGCTCCGGATGACGGCCTGATGAGCCTGGAAGCCATGAAGATGGAGAACGAGATCAAGGCGCCCATCGGGGGAGTAATCGCAAAAATCCATGTGCAGCAAAATGAGAGCATTGAAAAGGATACAATATTACTGGAAATAGATTCGGAGTAAGTATTCTATGGGATTAAAAGGAACACTAATCGGCGCCGGACTCGGCTGGGTACTCGGCGGGCCTATCGGCGCTATTTTAGGCGGAATTCTCGGCAATCAGTTTTCTGAGGGGACTTCCATGGATTTTGGTAGTCGTTCGACGCAGAACCGCGCCGGCGATATGATGGCTAGTCTCCTGGTGCTTTTTGGCTATGTGACCCGAGCCGACGGGCAGGTTATGTCATCGGAGGTACAGTACGTCAAACGATTCCTGGTGGACAACTTCGGCACTTCCAACGCGCGGGATTTGATGCAGATGTACAAGGACATCGTGAAGCAGGATTATCCCATTGAGCCGGTGTGTAAACAGGTTCGGCGGCACGTACCGTACAGCGAGCGACTGGAATTGCTGCACTTGCTTTTTGGCATCGCCAGCGCCGACGGCGACCTGAATCAGTCCGAGCTGAATGCTATCGAAGAAATTTCCAATGGTATGGGTATTAGCCCGCAGGATCTGCGGAGTATTCGGGCGATGTTCATGAACGGCGGCTCCGATCGGACGCGGACTCGTCAGTCCCGTCATGCAGCAGAGGAGAATGCCTACGAAATCCTTGGAGTCGACCGAAGTGCTGACGATGAGGAGGTAAAGGAGGCATATCGAAAACTGGCGCGGAAATACCATCCGGATAAGGTGTCTCATCTGGGAGACGAATTTACGCAGGTAGCCGAAGAAAAATTCAAGGCCATCAACGACGCCTACCAGCAGGTGAAACAGGAACGGGGAATGTAGCAAATGAACCGCCCTTTAAATCCGTCGTAATCCACGTCGAATGACTTGTCGTCTCGGAAAGGATCCCTGCGGTGGAGGGTTCTCGCCATTTACACTCCGGAGGTTTCTTTACCAGATCCCTCCACTCGCTCCGCTCGGTCGGGATGACTCGTTTTTTTTAATCATTCTAGGACAAAAGCAACACCAGTCATCCTGAGCGAGGATTCGATGGAATCGAACCGCAGCCGCCCCAACGGGATCCCTGCGGGGAAGGGTCATTCTATTGCCAGAATATTTGAGAAATAACCTGCCAGCGCTCCTATTCTTTTATACATTATAACCAGCGGGATTTACTGCACATCTCCGCATCCTTGATTGATAAACACAATTTGTTCCTGCCCAATTAAACGTTACGGGAATCTTTGGATATGATTGACCAGCGCAGTCGATTTGTCATTTTGACCGGCATCGTCCTGATTCTTCTCTCTGGCTGTTCCGTCAAAAAGATGGCCATGAGGCAGGTTGCCGGTTCGTTCGATAACGCCATGGACGCCTATACCAGAGATGGCGATCCGGAGTTCGTCGAGGAAGCTATGCCCTCCACCCTGAAAATGGTGGAGATGCTTTTAACCGGGTCGCCGGAGAACCCCCAGCTATTGAATGCGGCGGCCGGCGGATTCACCATGTATTCACATGCCTTTATCATGCAAGAGGCCGATGTGGTCGAGGAAAACGGGAATATCGAGCAAGCCCGGCAGATGCGGGATCGCGGGAAACAGATGTTCCTCCGTGCCAGAGATTATGGACTCCGGGGCCTGGAGGTAAAGTATCCCGGATTTCGTGCCGGTCTTAATCAAAATGCGGACTCAACAGTGCAACAAGTTTCCGTGGACGACCTTTCATTTCTTTACTGGACGGCGGCCTCATGGGGCAGCGCCATCAGTTCGGATACAGACGATTACAAGTTGGTTTTGGACTTACCCAAGGTGGAAGCCCTGATCACCCGGGCGCTGGAGCTGGATGACACCTGGGGAGACGGTCAGCTGCACGACTTTATGATTTCGTTTCAGGCCGGCCGCGCCGGTATGGGGGGCTCTATAGATTCGGCAGAGTACCACTTTCAGCGGGCACTGGAACTAAACCAGGGGCACTCCGCCGGTACTTATGTGACGGCGGCGGAAGCGATAGCCGTCCGGCAGCAGGATCAGGAACGATTCCGGAAATTACTAGACAAAGCGCTGGCCGTGGATATAGAGAAATATCCGGATTTACGATTGTCAAATGCATTGGCACACCGGCGGGCTGAATGGCTGCTGGAACATATAGATCGATATTTTTACTAATGTCACCAGAAACTGAAATCGGTATTAATTTCTAAACACAATCGGAAATATTTATGACCTTATATTTAAAAAAATTTTCTCGCGGTATAGTGGGAGTGGCAGTGCTTGGGCTGATACTATCTCCGTTTACTCAATCAGCGGCGAAGCCGATTCAGATTAAAATTGCGACGTTAGTGCCGAAATCTACCGGATATTACGAGGTACTGCAGGATATCGCGACCGATTGGGAGAAGATTACAAATGGCGAAGTCTCCGTCCGGATCTATCCCGGTGGCGTGACCGGTGACGAACGCGATATGATTCGAAAGATGCGCATCGACCAAATTCAGGCGGCGGCCGTTAGCACGAAGGGATTGCAATTTATCCATGATGCGGTGTACGGGCTCAATTATCCAATGATGGTGCAAAGCTGGGACGAATTGGACTGGTTACGGGAGCGGATCGGTCCGTCCCTGCGGCAAAAATTTAGCGACCGGGGATTTGAACTGCTCTTCTGGGCGGATGTCGGCTGGATATACTTTTTTTCCACCGAACCGATCATGAAGCCAGCAGATGTAAAAAGCTTGAAACTATTTACCCGCGCCACGGATTTTGACGATCTCGAACTATGGAGGTCCTCCGGATTTAATCCTGTCCCGTTGACGACTAGTGACGTGCTCCCGGGACTCCAGACCGGACTCATTGACGTGGTGCAGGCGCCGGCATTTTTGGTGCTGTCGTCCCAGTGGTTCGGTATCGCCAACCATATGCTGAACGTGAAATGGGCAGCACTCTCCGGCGGGTTCGTGATCACCAATAAGGCGTGGGAACGGGTGCCGGAACAGTATCGGGAACCAATGCGAGAGGCCGCGATAGAGCGCAGCAAGCGGATTAAGAACGAAATTCGGTATAATTCGGATCAGGCCATCGACATTATGAAAAAGCACGGGCTAGTAGTGCATACGCCGGACGAAGAAATGATGGAGGTCTGGCGAAAAGAGACCGAGTCTTATTACCCCGGATTCAAAGGTGTTCTGGTTCCGGACGCAATGCACGAACGCGTGATGAATCTCTGGCCGCAACTCAAGGAATACCGGCAGTCAAAGCAGGATAGTAGCCAGGCGGTGAAGTAGATTTTCCCAGTGCATACCAACGAGTCCTCCAGAGTGGAGTCCTGCCTTTGAATGAAATTCAAAGGCTCCATACGTTAGCCTCGCAATCTCATTGCGAGACGGGAAAAGGTGTATTTGTGGCGCTGGGGATTTCTTTACGTGATTCCTCCGTTCGCTGACGCTCGGTCGGGATGACTCATTTTATTTTACTTTTCCACAATACCAAAACCTACTAGTCATCCTGAGCGACTCCGCGCAAGCGGAGGAGCCGTCCCAAGGGGATCCCTTTGGGGAAGGATCTCGTCAACTCAACTCCGGAAGTTCCCTCACAAGATTTCTTCGCTCTCCCGACATGTCATGAGCGGTCGGAATGACTTGATTTCCCGTCGGTGATCCCTTTAAGGGTCACCGACGCTGGTAGCGGTCGGTGACGGGAGGGTTGATATCGTTGCGGAGGATTCTCGGTAAAATACAAGTAGTCAGTCTTCATAAAACGGAGGGCCGGCAGCCGCCGGGATTCAGTCGGAATGACTTGGTTCTTGATTAGTCCTAGGATAAAAGCAACACTAGTCATCCTGAGCGAGCAGAGCGAGCCCAACGGGATCACTGCGGGGAAGGATCTGGTGATTTCATCCTGGGAGAGTAATTCCCGAGATTCCTCCTCCAGGAGGAGTCATTCACCAAAAGTCACTGATGAGACCTTCCCGGGAGGCTTCACTTTGCTCCGCTCGGAATAACTATATTTTCAATATACCCTGCATAATTCATGAAATAGCAGCACATTTTTCGGGAATCCAATTGAATAAATATTCAGTGGGTTTTTCAGAACCAGAGAAAGTATTGGAAATGTTCCAAGGAGAGACGTTCTATGCAGGCTGTGTGAAAACAGAAAAACATTGATCTTACCGCATATGGAAGACGTTAATTTTTTCCGATTTATGAATAATGCAGGATAAGTATTTCAAAGCCAAAAGGAACAAGAATATTGCGTCCGAGAGTTCTCTGTGGGTTCTTACGGACGCTGGGCGGGATCAGCGATTGAAATAGTTACTTTTTACGTGCGTCTCCGTCAATTGCACACTACATTATATACCTTCAATTCCACAACCCTGATTAACACCGGAAACGAAATACAGCGTGCTGGGCCTCAAGACACCGACATCCGTTTCTTCCGTATTGGAAGCCGTAGAGAGCTGGTTTACCTACCTGATTCTCCTCGCGCTCATGCTGTTGCCGCTCGGTGAAATCATTACCCGGAATTTCCTCGGTTCAAGTATGCCCGGGGCGGTATTGGTGGTCCAGCACCTGACGCTCTGGATCGGTGTTGTGGGGGCCGCGCTGGCCGCGCGATATGACCGGCTCCTTTCATTTACCCTGGGGATTCAGTTTTTACAGGGTGACTCCAAACTCTCCCACACAGCTAATTTTATTGCGTGTACCGTAGGATCCGCCGTATCGCTGGGACTCGCCAAAGCCAGTTTTGATCTAGTGAAATCCGAGTTTGAGTTTCCCACGTACATTATGGGTGGTGTGCCGACCTGGGCCGCGGAACTGGTTATGCCGCTGGGCTTCCTGCTTATCGCTATCCGGCTGTTCATGCACGGCACCGAGACAATCACCGAACGACTTGCAGGCCTTTCGGTGATTGTCGGATTAAGCATGATCGGGATTTTTTCTTCGCTGGCCGGTTCCGGTATTGTCTGGGTTGGATTTGTGGTACTCTTTCTGGCGATTATCGCCGGGACGCCGGTGTTCATCGCGCTGGGCGGTGCAGCGTTACTCTTATTCTGGCATAATCAGGTACCGATTGCCTCTATTCCCAGCGAAATGTATCGCATCGTTACGTCGCCGATCCTTCCGACGATTCCGTTGTTTACGCTGGCTGGTTATTTCCTCTCGGAAGGTGGCGCGTCCAAGCGACTGGTCCGGGTATTCCGGACCTGGTTCGGCTGGATGCCCGGCGGGGAAGCGATTGCGACTATCCTGGTCTGCGCGTTTTTTACGGCATTCACCGGCGGCTCCGGCGTTACGATTCTGGCGTTTGGTGGCCTGCTAATGCCGCTGCTGCTCCGTGCCGGCTATAAGGAAGAGTTCTCGCTGGGATTGGTGACGGCTTCAGGTTCGCTGGGATTGCTATTTCCCCCGAGTCTGCCGATTATTCTGTATGCGGTAATCGCCCACGTACCGGTGCCGAATCTGTTCCTAGGCGGGATTATTCCGGGCTTGCTGTTGTTGGGACTTCTGGCGCTTTGGGGATTCCGACACGGTGCAGCAACAAAATCAGTCACGCGAACGCCGTTCGGCTGGCAGGACGCGCTGGATTCGCTATGGAAGGCCAAGTGGGAAGTGGCGATCCCGTTTATTATCCTGATCGGAATTTTCGGCGGGTACGCCTCGCTGGTGGAAACGGCAGCTATCGCGGCCGCTTACACGCTGGCCATCGAGGTGTTTGTCTACCGCGATCTCGGTCTTGGTAAAGATTTCCGCGAGGTATTGAAAGAGTGTGCCATTTTGGTTGGCGGGGTCCTCATTATTCTCGGTGTGGCTATGGGATTCACCAGCTACCTGATCGACGCACAAATTCCAATGAAGACCCTGGCGTGGGTGCAGGCGCACATTGAGTCGAAATATGTCTTTCTCCTGTTATTGAATATCTTTCTGATCCTGACTGGCGCGATTATGGAAATTTTCTCTGCGCTGGTGGTGGTAGTTCCATTAATTACTCCGCTGGGCGCCGCTTTCGGTATCGATCCTGTTCACCTTGGCATCATTTTTCTCGCCAACCTTGAACTCGGCTTCCTGACGCCGCCAATCGGCATGAACCTGTTTCTCTCTTCCTACCGATTCGACAAGCCATTAACGGAAGTCTATCTTTCTACAGTTGTTCCTTTGATTATTCTCCTCCTGGGCGTCATGGCGATCACCTATATTCCGTGGCTCACTGAATTCTTACCGAATCTTATCTCGTTTTAACGCACCCGGAAGTTTATTGGAAAACTACGGATGCGCGAAATCGTATGCTTGCAATTCTCCTGTTTTTGACCAATATTAACGACTGTATTTTAGTCGAAATTTTAGACATCTTGAATTAATGTGATATAGAGGGTCATCTATGAAAACACTATCACTATCGGAAGTGAAAATGAAATTGAGTCAATTCGTGGAGGAGGTCTCCGAAACTGATAATCCCATCAGCATTACCCGGAACGGTGAAGCTATTGCAGTCCTGTTAAGCCAGGAAACGTTTGACGGCTGGCACGAGACCATGGAGATAATGCGGGATGTGGATTTTTATAAGACTATTCTGAAGAGTATGCATGAGCTGAGTCGCGGGGAGGGATTATCGCTAACCTCCGATGAACTATTTCGGGATCGGCTGAATGCAAAAAAGACCTATGATCAGCCGGTCAGAATCAAAGTCCTGCCTCCGGTGAAAAAGGCGCTGCAGGATCTTCATCCGGAGACCCAGCAGAAAATTTTTAGTTACCTGAAAAAGCTATCCGAAAAGGAAGTGAAGGGTACCATGCTTAAAAACGGGCTCGAAGGATTGGCGTATTTCCGGCTCGGAAAATACCGCCTTTTTTATCGCTGGAAAGTTCGCTCCATCGAACTCGTGATGATCGATCTGCGGGAAACAGTGTACCAGCAGACGATTACCCTATAACTTCGCGCCCCGGTTTAATCTGAAGATATTTTTCCGGGGAATTATCCTTCCTCTGGTCTTATTCCAAAGAAATGGATGGTGATTATTTCTTTGGAAAAGCACGGCAGAAGTTCCAAATTTAAGTTATGGATTATAGTAAACGAATTTCAATAGTAGTTCTCTTCGCTTGTATCGCCGGGATTTCCCTGTATACCTGTGAAGGGCATAACGTCGATATTCAGGATGTCACTCTGGATGGCGTGGTCTACCAAACGACCAATGATTTTGGCGTTATTATGGATGTCCGCCGACTCGGCTCGCCCATGTACGGGCTTGATCCGATGGTCAACGGCGTGCCCATGACGAATATCGATCGTTCCGAGCGATACGTGCTGGAGCAAACCGTCGCCGAATTTCGACACGACTCGACGTATACGATGGAAGTCTCCATCCAGGACCGCATGTTTGTGGACTCCGTCACTACGCCAGGAGACTTCCGGATTTATACTGACGGCGCCGATACAATACATGTTTTGAGGGGCGCTGAGCCACGGCCGGTCTGGTCGATGGCGGATTCCGTGTCCCGGTATATGGTGGAACTTGTGTACATAGAGGGCAATGGTGAAGAGAGTGTGCAATTAGAAGCCGATATCGGGCCGGATACGACGTATACCCTGCCGCTTATGGATGTGGTTGGCGTTTACCGCTTCTCCGTGTATGCTTATCACAACAGCGTCTATCATCCCGGAAAGGGCTATATGAAAGGATACACAACTCCCAGCGATTGGGTTATCGACGGGGCGTGGTCCGCCTGGGTGCGACGTTCGATCGTTTATTGGGTGACTTTATAACTGTTTGCACCTTCCCAATCTGTCCCCCGCGTATAATTTTGTCCATCTGTTAGTTATTTCCACAGAATTATTGAAATCCTATAAAAATTCATCTACATTACCTTGATATGTTGAAGAAGGTGAATCAAATATTGCGATTTGCTGTTTTTACAGGCCTTCTTTTTATTATTCCTTTTTATAGTGGCTTTGCCGGATTTCAACAGGATGTGCTTGCCGGAGAAAGTGTACCCCCCGCAATGCAAGCTGGAGAACACCAGGAGATGGTGGTGTTGCTGCATGGCGCCCTGAAAACGGCGTATTCCATGAAACGGCTCCAGAATATGTTTGAAAATGAGGGCTATCTCACCTTCAACTGGGATTATGACAGCCGGGATTATACCGTCGAGGAAAATGCGGCAAAACTTGATTCTATACTCCGTGGACAGGACTATCTGGAACACAGGATCCACTTTGTTACCCACAGCATGGGCGGCATTATTATCCGGTATTACCTGGAGAAGTATCCCCCGCCGCATCCGGGCCGATTTGTGATGATTGCACCGCCGAATCAGGGCAGCCTGATTGCTGATGAACTCCAGGAATTTCCGCCGTTCCGGTGGCTCTATAAAAAGAATGTGGACTATTTGACTACCGGCGCCGACGCCTTTGCGCCGAATGCCGGTATACCGCCGGTAGAGTTTGGTATTATAGCCGGAGGAACAGGCGGAAAGTACGGCTATGCCTGGTATCTTCCCGGCGATGATGACGGCACCATCTCGGTTGAACAAACCAAATTGAATGGAGCACAGGATTTTATCCTGGTGCATGCCATTCATGCGAACATCATGATGCAGGATCAAACGTTGCGCCAATCGCTGCACTTTATAGAAAACGGGCACTTTGAACACCAGCAACTGAGTCAGACAGATTGGCCATTTTAACGGGGAGTTGAACACACAAAGGCATATGGATTGTTAATCTTTAAAACCATAACAGACTGACAGGAGCTTGTATGAGTAACGACAAATACGTCTATTATTTTGGCGATGGCCAGGCAGAAGGTTCGGCCGAGATGAAGAATCTGCTGGGAGGCAAAGGCGCCAACCTTGCGGAGATGACTAATCTCGGGGTGCCGGTACCGCCCGGCTTTTCAATTTCAACGGAAGTGTGTACGTACTATTACACACATGACGATACCTATCCGGAAGGCCTGGAGGATCAGGTTGAGAAAGCGTTGAAGAAAGTCGAAGATGTGATGGGGAAGAAATTCGGCGATAAGGAAGATCCGCTGCTATTCTCTGTTCGATCCGGCGCACGTGCTTCCATGCCGGGAATGATGGATACGGTGCTGAACCTGGGGCTAAATGACGAAGCCGTGCAGGGGCTCGCCGAGCGGGCGAACCCACGATTCGCATGGGATTCGTATCGTCGTTTTGTCACTATGTTTGGCGACGTAGTATTGGGAATCCGTCCCGAGTCCAAAGATGATGAAGATCCGTTTGAAGTCGAACTGGATAAAATCAAAGATAAGTACGGTGCAGATGAAGACGTTGATTTGAGCGTCGAGGCGCTGAAAGAACTGGTTGATAATTATAAAGAAATTATCGAAGCCAAAACCGGTGAGCCGTTCCCTGAAGATCCGGAAAAGCAGCTCTGGATGTCTATCGGTGCAGTCTTCGGTTCCTGGAATAACGAGCGCGCTATTGCATACCGCGAACTGAACAATATCCCGGATGAGTGGGGAACCGCGGTCAACGTACAGACCATGGTTTTCGGTAACCTCGGTGAAGGGTCTGCTACCGGTGTAGCTTTTACGCGAAATCCGGCCACGGGCGAAAATAAATTTTTCGGTGAGTACCTGCCGAACGCCCAGGGTGAAGATGTGGTTGCCGGTATCCGGACGCCGCATCCGATTAACAAGGAGGACGAAACCCAAGACGGTCCGACATCTCTGGAAACAGAAATGCCGGAACAGTATAACGAACTCATCGAGATCCAGGATCGGCTGGAAAAGCACTACAAGAATATGCAGGATCTTGAGTTCACCATTCAGGATGGCAAACTCTGGATGCTCCAGACCCGAAACGGGAAACGGACGGCAATCGCCGCTATCCGCATGGCCGCCGAAATGGTGGAAGAAGGATTAATCAACAAGGATACGGCTCTGCTCCGCGTAGAAGATCCGGAATATCTGAACCAGCTGCTCCGGCCACTGTTCAATCCGGACGAAAAACAGAAAGCGCTTGATGAGGGGAAGAAATTGGCCGAAGGATTGCCCGCCGGTCCCGGCGCCGCAAGCGGTCGCGTTGTGTTTAACGCACCGGATGCCGTGGAATGGAAGAAGCGCGGCGAGGATGTAATCCTGGTGCGGTTGGAAACCAGCCCGGAAGACATCCGTGGTATGGATGCCGCGGAAGGTATTTTGACCGCCCGCGGCGGTATGACCTCGCATGCGGCACTGGTTGCCCGCCAGATGGGTAAAACATGTATCGTCGGCTGTGACGCCCTGGAGATTAGCTATAAGAAGCGCCAGATGACGCTGCCTGACGGCCGTGTGGTCAAAGAAGGCGACTGGATCTCCATTGACGGTACCATGGGCGAAGTCATCGCAGGCGGACTGGAAACGGAGCCGTCCGAAGTGGTGCGTGTGCTGATCGAAGGCACCATGGAGCCGGATGAGTCCAAAGATTTTCATATCTTCAAAGAATTTATGGAATGGGCCGACGATGTTCGCGAACTCGGAGTCCGGACCAACGCCGACCAGCCGGATCAGGCGAAATCTGCGGTGGCACTTGGTGCCGAAGGTATCGGGCTGACCCGGACCGAACATATGTTCTTCGGCGGCAACAGGATCGATGCGGTGCGTGAAATGATTCTCGCCGACGACACGGAAGGCCGCGAAAAAGCGCTTGAGAAACTCCTGCCGATGCAGCGGGATGACTTCAAGGGCATCTTCGAGGCGATGGAATCTCGTCCGGTTACAATTCGGACACTGGATCCACCGCTGCACGAATTCCTGCCGCATACTGATGAAGAAATCGTGGATCTTGCAAAGAAACTCGATGTCTCCGAAGAAAAGATCCGGAATAACATTGAGGCGCTCCATGAGATGAACCCGATGCTCGGACATCGCGGCTGCCGTCTCGGCATCACCTATCCGGAAATCACCCGGATGCAGGTGCGGGCGATCATGGAAGCCGCCTGCGAAGTCAAGAAAGAGGGCGGCGATCCCCATCCGGAGATTATGATTCCGCTGGTTGGCAATGCCGAAGAGCTGCGCCTGCAGGAAAAAGAGGCGCGGGCAGAAGCGGAAGCCGTGCTCGAAGAGACCGGCATCCAGGTGGACTACCTGGTCGGGACCATGATTGAGATTCCGCGGGCCGCGTTAACGGCTGATGACATCGCCAAGAATGCTGAGTTCTTCAGCTTCGGTACCAACGATCTCACCCAGACAACCCTGGGTATCTCCAGAGATGACGCTGGCCGGTTCCTGCCGGAATACGTGGAACGGAAGATCTACAAGAAGGATCCGTTCGCGGCTATCGATCAGACCGGTGTCGGAAGACTGATGGAGATGGGCGTGGAACTTGGACGGAAAACCCGGCCCGAGCTCAAGGTCGGTATCTGTGGCGAACACGGCGGCGAACCGGCCTCCGTAGAGTTCTGCCATCGTATCGGACTCAACTACGTCAGTTGCTCACCGTTCCGTCTGCCGATTGCCCGGCTTGCCGCAGCCCAGGCAGTCCTGAAGGAACAGGGCAAAACGTCGTAAGATCAGTTACATAAAAGCAGTAATACAAAAAGCCACCTTTCCGAGGTGGCTTTTTGTATTTAGAGTGTTCGGGTGTTCAGGTAAACAAACAGAATCATTCCGACCGAGTCCGGCGGCTGCCGGATGAGTGTCTCACCAGAGACTCCTCCCGGAGGAGGAATCTCGTGAAGGAACCTCCTGACCCATAAATATGCTCTTCTCGCCTCGTAATAAGATTGCGAGGCTACCTTAGGCACCCTTGGAATCTCAGTTGAAGCCGAACATATTCCACCGCCGATCGCTCTCGGCGTCGGTGGCGGTGAATTCAGTTTCATTTCTAAACCGTCGGCGACCCTTGAAAGGATCCCCTTGGGACGGCGCCTCCGATAAATCGGACTCCGTTCAGGATGACTGGTGAGGCTATTGTCTGGTGGTGAAATTAATACTCCCCTTGCAAATCGGGGCGTTCCGTTCTAAACTTATCTCCGTTGTGAGGCAAACTAATTTCATTCCGGGAAATCGTATATGAATATCGTGATCGCAGTGGCACACCAGCTGGAACTGGACCCGTTTAAAGCCAAATTTTCGGTTGAGGAGAGTTACAATAATGGACACGGGAAGGTCTATCTGCTGGAGACCGGGCATAGCGCCGTTCGACTGGTGCGCACCGGGATCGGCATGGAGAACGCCCGAAAGAGTATGGGAAATACGCTGAAACAGCTCTCCGATGATGATATTCGTCCGGATCTCCTGATTAATTTTGGCACGAGCGGCGCAATTCATCCGGATCGGACAGTCGAAGACCTCGTCGTCGGCACGGAAGCCGCCTCAAACGGCGGGGATACCATTGCGCTGGACACCATCTGGAGCGACCACTGTATTGAGTATCTGGTGACTTTGAAGCGCCCGTATTTCCGGGGACCAATCTACTCTACTGACAAAGCTGTGACCGATGAACAACAGCGGCGGACTATCTACAGAGAGACCACCGCCCAGGTTGTGGATATGGAGTGCTTCAGTTTGGCGGAAGTCGCCGGGGAATACGCCATACCGTTTATCTCGATGAAGTATGTGAGTGACAACGCCGACGAGTTCGCAATAAAGGATTTTATGGCCAATCTGGAAGACGCCACGCATGATTTGAGCGATCTGATGTACGGCTTCCTGGAGTATCTGCAGGAACATAAAAGCCGTCTCCTGGCATAGATGGATATAGCTGTCGTCATCCCGGTCTATAACCGTCCGGACAAAGTACAGCGCGCCCTCAACTCAGTCCTGAACCAAACGTATCCGCCCAAAGAAATCCTTGTCACCGACGACGGTTCCACTGACGGTACCACCGCAGTATTGGAAAAATACCACCAGTCCAATCCCGATCTCATCCGGGTTTTCACACATCCCGATAACAATGGTGTGTCCACAGCACGGAATACGGCAATTAAAAATAGTGAAAGCAGATGGATTGCACTCCTGGACTCCGACGACGAATGGATGCCGGAGAAGCTGGAGCGCCAGGTGAAGTATCATAAGGTACATCCTGAGTTAGAGGTATCCCAGTGTAACGAAATATGGGTGCGAAACGGGAAGCGCGTCAACAAGCGTGATATTCACCGGAAAAAGGGTGGGCGGATTTTTACCGAAAGCCTGAAACTCTGCCTGGTGAGCCCGTCGGCGGCGGTGATTCATCGACCAATCTTCGATGAAATCGGTTACTTCGACGAATCCATGCCGGCCTGCGAGGATTACGACTTCTGGCTCCGGGTACTGGTGCACTATCCCATCGGACTGCTTGACGAACCGCTCTTAACGAGATACGGCGGACACCAGGATCAGCTTTCTGCCCAATATTGGGGCATGGATCGCTGGCGGGTGCAGGCCATGGAAAAGCACGCTGACAAGGATCTTCCAGTGGAATGGAAAAGAGCGCTGTATAAAGAATTGATCGAAAAGCTGGAAATTTTGCACCAGGGCGCCGAAAAGCGGGATAAGCCGGTGGCCGAGGAGTATCAGAGGAAGATTGAACGATACGGGCAAAGATTGAAAAATATAACACGCTGATAACGCAGATTGAGGTGATGACAGCTGATAAAAAAATTAGTACCTGCTTGACCAGCAATGTTTCCTCTGGTGAAGTGCGAACCCGAGCGAATAGCCTTGGAATTTCATTCCAGGGGTGAGGATTAAGCCTAATACCGGTTTTACCGTTGTTTATTCTTTGTGAAAAAACATCTAAATTATTTTATAGAGAAAATGCTATATGAATTTTCAAGGGAACCAGAGCATATGAATACAAGGGTCAAACAGATAACTCCCGAAGAGCTGAAGGAGATGCAGAAGTCCGGAGGAGTGAAACTCATCGACGTGCGGGAAAAGCGGGAGTGGGACTACTGCAATATAGACGGCGCAGAATTGATTCCGGTACAAAATATTCAGAGCGCTGACATCGACGCGGATGAGGATGAGACGATTGTGGTATACTGCCATACCGGTCAGCGGAGTTTTTTTGCGACGCAGATTCTCATGAAGCGGGGATACGAGAATGTGTTCAATCTCCAGGGCGGTATCGATGCCTACTCCAATCGTGTTGATCCGGAAATTCCGAGGTACTGAGGATGGCTGAGTATTACATTAACCGGAAATGGGTTGATGCGGAACAGGCCGCGATCTCTCTGCACGATGCCGGCTTTCTCCGGGGTGACGGCATTTTTGAAACGGTGGCGCTGGAAGGGGGAGGCCTGTTTCGCCTGGATGATCACCTGGAACGGATGTTCCAGGGACTAAAAATGATTCGAATCAGGTCAAACGAATCCCAGGGAGAGATCGCTGAACTAGTCCGGGAGTATGTTCGGAGAAATTCCCTGCGGGAGGCGGTTATTAGAATCATCATAACCCGGGGGATTTATACCGGAATGCCGTGGGAACACACCGGTTTGAATAGCATTTACATCACGCACAAGGCGCCATCGCAGCTCCCGGATCCTCCGGCTAAGATAGTCTATCTGGACGAGACGAAATATCCGTTGATCCGCCGGCATCCGGCGGTGAAATCGCTGAATTATCTAGGTAACATGCTGGCGAAGATGGATGCCCAGGAGGCTGGCGCCTTTGAGCCGGTCATGTACAATGCGGACGGTTATATCACAGAGGGCGGTATCCGGAATATATTCTACGTAAGAGAGGGTACAGTATTAACGCCGCCGACTTCCCTGGGAATATTGCCAGGAACCATGCGGGATGCGGTTATTGAGGTTGCCCGGCGGGAAGATATTCCGGTTGAAGAGACGCTTATCCGCAGGGAAGAAGTCGATACTATGGATGAGGCGTTCATTACCAGCACCGGTATAAAAATCCTGCCGGTGACCTGGAACAACTGGAATGGTGATTTTGTTGTAACTTCTGTATTGTCATCTACTCTAAATACGTTCATTAAAGAGGAGCGAACGGTAGTGTAAACAACTACTAGTTATCGATAGAATACCAGAGAAAAAGGCGACACTATAATGGCATATAAATTCGCGGAAAAAAAAGCGGCAAAATTGGAAAAGCAGCAGCGGTATACGGATTATAAGCCCAAAACACGTCTGAAACTTGCCGGGGTTTCCCAGGGAGACCGGGTGCTGGATATCGGTTCCGGCACCGGCTTCTATACCCGGGCAGCTGCACAGCTGGTAAAACTGGACGGATTTGTTATCGGTATCGATATCCTGAAGGGGATGGTCGACAAGGCGACATCACTGGGAGTGCCGGAAAATGTGGAATACAGAATTTCGGAGGAATCCGAATTTCCGGTGGAGGACGATGAGTTTGACTGGGCGATAATGACCAATCTGTACCACGAACTCCATGAGCCGGATGCCTTTGTGAAAGAGATTCACCGGGTGCTCAAATCAGGTGGCCGCGTGTATTTTAACGACTGGATTCCCCAGGAGGAAGAGGATGGGCCGCCGAAGGCGCATCGGGTGCCCAAATCAACCGTAATCGACAAATTTGTATCATACGGATTCGCTGTGAAAAAAGAGGATATGCTCAACAATTCACACTACGAAATTCTGTTTCGGAAAACCGAATAAACCGAGAGAGCTCTATGTCCAAAAAGACCAAATACTATATACGAAATGTACTGCTCACCGTCGGATCACTAGTCGTACTGGGTGCTATCGTGTACACGAGCTTTGCCCAACAGGGGAGTTTTAAAAATCTCTCCGTCCAGGAAGTGAAGGAACGGATGGAGTCGGGCGAAAACGATTATGTGCTCATCGATGTGCGAAGGACGCAGGAGTACACAGGGCAGCTGGGACACCTGGAAAATGCACCGCTGTATCCGATCCAAAACCTGGATATTCAGTACCATGAACTGGAACAGTACCAGAAGTCCGGCAAAGATATCATTCTCTACTGTCGTTCGGGCAACCGGAGCCGGCGCGCGGCGGAATTTCTCCATAAGCAGGGTTTTGACAATATCTATAACATGGAGGGCGGTATGCGTCGATGGAATGCGGAATTCGGTCGGCCAGCCGGCAGTGACACCCCGCCGCCGAATCGCAAAGACTGAGTTCCCTTTTAGGGTATTGTGTAAGGGAAGTGTCATTCCGACCGAATCCGGCGGCTGCCGGATGAGCGTCTCAACAGAGACTCCTCCCGGAGAAGGGATCTCGTGAAGGAACCTCCAGAGTGTAATTTACGAAATCCTTCCCCAAAGGAATCCCTCCGGGACGACTCGCTCCGCTCGCTCAGGATGACTGGTGGGATTTTGCTCCCCCTGCTCCCCCACTCCCTGTAACCCCGATCACACCCTCATCTGGAAATATTCCCTCCTGAGTCATATTTTGTGCTTAACGGCGCATCTATGACCGCCGGCTGACCTAAACGCGGGAGGCAAACTATGAGTACCTCGTCCAATAGATCCCACCAAACATCCGAAGCCCAATCCCGGAAAGTCGCGGAAGAATCCCGGGAGTCTACCTGGGAGCATCCCAGCTTTCTCCGGGAAATTTTTTTAGGCAGGCTGGATCTGGACTTAGTCCACCCGTTTCCTGACCTGGAGGGCACAGAAGAGCCGGAGTTCAAAGAATTCTATGATGAAATGAAGTCCTTCCTGCAATACGAGGTGGACTCGGACAAGATTGACCGGGAGTACAAGGTGCCGGACAAATATTACGACCGCCTCAGCGAGATGGGCGCCTTCGGGATGAAGGTCAGCGAGGAATACGGCGGGCTTGGCCTGTCGCAGGCGCAGTATAACGAGGTTATGAAACTGGTCACCAGCGCCGACGGAAGCCTGACGGCGCTACTCTCGGCACATCAGTCCATCGGGGTACCACAACCGCTGAAGCTGTTTGGTACCGAGGAGCAAAAGAAAAAGTACCTGCCGAGAGTTGCCAAAGATGAGGTCTCCGCGTTTGCCCTCACCGAGCCGGAAGTCGGATCCGATCCTGCGAGTCTGAAGACGACCGTCCGGGAAACCGACGGTGGAGATTTCATCATGAACGGGGAAAAACTGTGGACGACCAACGGTACGATTGCCGGCGTGATGGTAGTAATGGCCGCTCACGAGGATGATGGTAAAATTTCCGCCTTCATCGTGGAGTCGGACTGGGAGGGCGTCACCGTGGAGCACCGGTGTCACTTTATGGGGCTCCACGGCATCGAAAACGGCGTCATTACCTTTAACGATGTGAGAGTCCCAAGGCAGAACCTTCTCTGGGAACGCGGCAGAGGTTTGAAAATCGCTCTCACCACGTTGAATACCGGTCGTCTGGCATTGCCAGCATCGGCGGTCGGTGCGGCGAAAACCTGTCTGGAGATTGCCAGACGCTGGTCGAATGAACGGGTGCAGTGGGGACGCCCGGTGGGTCACCACGAAGCTATCGCCCAGAAGATTGCGGACATGGCTGCCGATCTGTTCGCTATGGAATCAGTCATCGATTTGGCTGCGGCCATGGCGGATCAGGAAGTGGACATCCGGCTGGAGGCAGCGGTGGCTAAACTCTACAATACCGAAGCCGGATGGCGCATTGCCGACGATCTGATGCAGATCCGCGGCGGCCGGGGTTACGAAACAGCCGATTCCCTGCGAGAGCGCGGAGAGGCGCCCATTCCTGCGGAGCGCATCCTCCGGGATTCCCGGATTAATACCATTTTCGAGGGCAGCAGCGAAATTATGCGGCTGTTCATCGCCAGGGAGGCCGTTGACAAGCATTTGGAAGTCGCGGGGGATATTGTGGATCCGGACAAGAGCTTTGGCGAAAAGCTGGCGCAATTACCGAAAATCGGCGCGTTTTATGCCTACTGGTATCCCACCAGATGGCTGGGCTGGGGACACTGGCCGCGATATGGTCAGTTCGGAGAGCTGGCCAGGCATATGCGGTTCGTGAACCGGGCAACTCGCAAACTCTCCCGGGAAATGTTTCACGGGATGGTGCGCTATGGGGGCAAACTGGAGTACAAGCAGGCGTTTCTGTTCCGTGCAGTGGACATCGGTGCCGAAATCTTTGCCATGACCGCCACCATCAGCCGGGCCACAAAGATGAACAAGGCAGGCCACAAAAATGTGCTGGACGTGGCGGACCTTTTTTGTCGCAATGCCCGGCGGCGGATTACGTCACTTTTTAAAGCACTCTGGTCTAACGATGACGTGCAAAAGTACGCATTTGCCAGAGATGTGCTGGACAGCAAATACGACTGGCTGGAGGAGGGCTCGGTGGGACTGAACCTAAAAGAAGGGCAAAGTCTGGCACCGGAGTCAAAGACGAATCTGATTTGAATCGGGAAAGAATGGCGCGCGCCGGAAG
Organism: Candidatus Neomarinimicrobiota bacterium; assembly: GCA_021734025.1. Lineage (NCBI taxonomy): Bacteria > Pseudomonadati > Fidelibacterota > Fidelibacterota bacterium. The sequence goes on along the minus strand of JAIPJS010000004.1, from coordinate 196,253 downwards.
GCGGCTCCTCCCGGACCAGATGACCGCTAATTACAAACAGAAAAGTATTAACACTGAAAAACACCGAATACACTGAACCAGACTCTACGACTTACAACGGAACAACCAACAACAAACAATCCCGACTTTTAGTCAGAGGACTGTGGACTCACGACTCGTGACGGTTTAACAATAACACTGTAACACGCTAACACAATAACACGATTTTCAACTTGAACACTGGAACACATTAACACTGTGCTTTTAACAGATATCCAACCCATTTACCATCCCGCTTGCGTTCTTCAATGATCATTCCGAGGGAATCGATATATTCTTCAAGTTCTCTGGCTTCTTCGTAAAGAATGCCGCTCCAAATCAGCAGTCCGCCGGGTTTGGCGAGAGATCGCAGCTCCGCGCCGATATCCATCAGTACCTGAGAGATGATATTCGCGAATACAAGATCGTACGGTGCCGCATTTCTCAATGCATCCGTTGATCCTGTGCGGAATTGCAGTTGACTCGCGACTCCATTTCTTCGCGAGTTTTCCGTGGCTGTTTCTACAGCAACTCCATCGATATCAGCGCCATACACATCTTTGGCACCCCCCAACGCAGCAGCAATGGACAGAATTCCGGAGCCACATCCCACATCAGCGATATGCCAATTATTGATGTCCAGTTCTTCCAGGATACAGAGGCACAACTGCGTAGACTCATGCTGTCCGGTGCCGAAGGCCTGGCCGGGATCGAGCTGGATAAGAATGTCATCTGACTGCAGGTCCTCCGGTTTTTCCCAGGATGGATAGACGATAAAGTTGTTCCCAATGCGCTCGGGCTTGTAATACTGTTTCCAGTTCGCTGCCCAGTCCGTATTCCGGATAGTCCGGGTCACGACCTTTCCGGAGATCAAATTGGATTCCAACCCGTTTCTGCGTGCAATCTCATCGAACTCCTGCATGAGACGAGTGAGGTCTGCGCGTCCGGAATCTATGGCCGGCAGATACCCGCGGATAATTTCATTGTTATTCTCCTCCAGCGTTTCGCTACCGCCACAATACTCCGTGAGGGTCTCTTCAACGGTTTCCAGTAATTCATCCGGTACCGAATCAATGGGAAACCGGATTTCAATCCAGTCCGGCGCGTTGGTTTCTTCAGGATTGTTCTGCTGCACGAGTTTATACTTCCGGATAGACTTCATTCGTCAGGCAGTGTACCGAGCCGCCGGCGTATTTAAAATAGGTCAGCGGCGTTATATATCGTTGAATGCCGAGATCGTGTAATCGCTCCTCGACTCCCGGCGTTTGAAATTCGCAGCAGTTTACCAGGATGCCAGGTGCCACCAGTGCGTTTACGGCATAGTCGCCGAGCTCCTTTCCCTCGCCGGAGGAATCGATGGTCTCGATCTCGATGATCTCCATGCCAAGCGATTCCAGCAGATCCAGGCTCTCCTGGTAGATGAGATCCGGCGCGATAATGATGGCGTCCAGCGTATTCTCTGGTCCCCAGACTGGCGTGAAGACGGTATCCAGGTGATAGCCGATGGACCGAAGTAAAAAGTAATGATCCGGTTGCACGATATCCCTGACAAACTCGTGCCCTTTCCGGTTGGAACGCGACAGCCCGCCGAAGTAATAGGTGCCTTCCTCGGTCTCAAGAAAAAAGACTTCTCCGAATTCGAGAAACGCCTCCTCCGGCAGGGTGATCAGTTCTTTATCGAACATCTCCGGAATAATCTCTGCATACACATCGGCTTCCACTTCCCGTCCGCGGGCACTGAAATTTCCCTGAATCCAGTAGCCGTTGAACATCATGCCGGAATCACGGTTGAATACCGCATCGTGGTACAAGCAGTCCGGTCGGTTCAATTTTTCTGGAAACGGTACAATATGGACTGGAAACCCGGCATCACGAAGCGTCTCAACCAGTCGGTTCCAGTCCGATTGCAACACCTCCTGATCCGGAATTATCCCCTGTTCATTGGCATATACAGTGGCATAATTCAGGCTGTCTTCGTTATAGCCCTGGTGGACGGGATACCCATTGAACCAGCATCCCTTTACCTCGTCAGTCACCGGGGGTAGTTCTGTGACAATGATTTCATGCATTTATTTTCAGTTTTCCTGTCATTTTCCCAAAGATACAGTAAAGACCAGCGGTATCCCACTATCGGTTATGCCAAAACCACTCAAACAACATTTATCCACTGGTCAAAGATGATTCCTCCGCCTCCATATGCCAGAAGATCCAGAATATCGGCGGTTCCCTGGGTCGAGACGAAGGGATAGATTATCTCAAAAGCCATCCCGATTATAACGAAGGCAAGGACCGTATGCAGAATCGGCAGGCGATAATTTTCGGACTTTACCCGATATTTCCGGTGAATATACAGAACAAAAGTGAGCAGAATCGGCAAACAAAGGAAATCGTCCAGATATGCCCGGAAAAAGCCATCTCCGACAGGGATGCTAACACCGAGCGCATCTAAGCCGTGAAATAGTATAAATACCAGGACAGCGCTGAGAAATGTACGGTTTGTGAGTGTCGTCATTCAGATGGCAAGTATTCCGATTACGGTAGTTGCCAGTCCGAGGACAAGGAGTGTCAGCCAGAGTCCGCTTGTGTGTAACATTTCGGATTTTTGAGTTTCTGAAGTATCAGTTTTTTCATGCATTTCCTTGCTCCTGTATTTTGGTCCGAATATTATTCGAAATTAGCAATTAGGTTTTCATTGATGTGAAATAAGACCTCTGACGGGATATTTTGCTTAATTGGTGTGATTTGTTGGGAGCTGTTTCGTGTTCCCTCAAAATCTTCAGGGCGCTCCTGTTCGGCGTGCCACGGATTCAGCAGCACCAGGATCAATCCGATGCCAACCAGCGCCAAAAACAGATAGAGAGGTGAAATCTTCGGCGGTGCCTTGCGGTTGTATCGATCTTTTTCCTCCGTGACGAATTCTCCCTCTGTGCTATCCTGAGGATTGTTTCCTGAATTTTCAGAGTGTTGTGACTTCGTCTGCCATCTGTTCACCTTCTCCGCCCCGCACTTCGCACAAAACTGTGCCTGGTCGGGAAGTTCGGTGCCGCATTGAGTGCAATACATAAAACTCCAGTGTTAATGTGTTATCGTGTTACAGTGTTACAGTTGTACGTTTATTTAACCATAATACTCCCAACGAAATCATCCTGCGGGATAATCTTAATCGTTAAGAGTTCCTGAGTTATTAGTGTTGTTGGTTATTTATTCTACAAATTTTTAATACACGTTTGTTCCAAAGTCCAGATTATTATTCTGCAACGAACTACAAACAACCCACAACAAACAGGTTTCTCCTGTCTCCCTTCTCCTTATTCCCTATACCCAGAATTTTCACTTCGACGCGCAAATATATGTGGCGCCTTTCTCCGGATGGATTCTGGCGTCGTGGACGGTGTTGGCCGGCATGTCCAGCCGGTCGCCGGGCTTCAGGGTATAATCTTCGCCATTTACTCCGAAAGTTACTTCACCCTGGACCAGCCAGCGTACTTCGATGTAATCGTGCTGATGGTCCCCATAGGTGGCCCCCGGACGATCAGTGAAGGCGTGAATACCGCCATAGCCTTCTTTGCGGAGTTGTTGCTTCAACTGCTCCGGATCGGGCGGTTCCTCCCTGTTCCACGTGTTAATTTGTATGTCAGACGTCATAGATGAGCCTCCCTGTCATCTTTATGTTTGGTGCATAAGATTGGAAATATTTTTGACATCCACAAAAAAGAATTCCCGGCGATGAAAACGGCTTGCGCCTCCGGCGGAAATCCCGGAAATTGACCGTATGCAAATCCGGCAGTATTCCAAGGAAGATTTTCCGGTCATTCGACACCTCTGGGAACATGGGAGTTTATCCCTGGGATATCGGACGAACCGGAAAAGATCCATTGCCAAGTTGGTCGACTTTCACACAAAACCGCTGACTTGTCCGGGACGACCTGATTCTAATGTCGAAAAACCCGAGGCAAGACGACGGGTGTCCATGCAGAACTTCAGAAGAATTTGCGGGGACTTCATACCACCCACAGTCTCCTCTCCGCTTGCACCGTGGTGCCGGAATTACTACCTTTTTAACACTCATTTTCTCACAGATATTTTGACCAGATAAAGGAGGTCATTCGTGAATATTCTCGTGTGTATCAAACAGGTTCCCGATACCGAAACAAAAGTAAAGATTGGCGAGGACGGGAAGTCTATCGATGAATCCGATGTGAATTTTGTACTGAACCCGTACGACGAATTCGCCGTGGAAGAAGCGCTGCAACTGAAGGAAGCCGCCGGTGGGGAGGTAACAGTGATTACTGTCGGTCCCGAGTCTGCTACCTCGGCGATGCGCACCGCGCTTGCCATGGGGGCGGACAAGGGTATTCGCCTGGATGCCGAGGATGTTCGCCTGAAAGATAGTTTTAGCATAGCCAGGGCCCTGGCAACATCAATCGAAGAATTGGACTATGATGTTATCTTCTGCGGAAAAAAAGCGGTAGACGACGATAATCATCAGGTCGGCCCAATGCTGAGTGCATTGCTGGATATCCCTTGCGTAAGTACCGTAACCCAACTGGAAATTGAGGGAACCTCCTTTACCGCAACCCGCGAAGTGGAAGGCGGACGCGAGATTTATGAGGGTGAATTTCCCGCGGTCTTTACGACGGATAAGGGGCTTAACGAGCCACGATACGCTGCGTTGAAGGGCATTATGCAGGCAAAGAAAAAGCCCATTGATGTAAGTGACGTACAATTTCCGGAAGCGGATTCAGTGGTGATTGAATCTATGGAGATGCCGCCGGAATCGCCGCCCGGCCGAATTCTCGGCGACAGTGCCGATGCTGTGCCGGAATTGATTCGTCTGCTCAAAGAAGAAGCCAAAGTATTGTAGGAGGATAGAATAATGGCCGAAGGAATTCTCGTATTTGCCGAACAGCGTAATGGTCAACTTATGAAAGCAGCCAAAGAGGTGCTGACCGCCGGGTATCAAATAGCGGAGAGCTCCGGAACCACCGTTTCTACAGTAGTAGTTGGGGACGGTGTCAGTTCGATTACCGACGATATTAGTCAATTTGGTGCGTCCACGATTTATGTAGCCGATGATGGCGAACTGGCGAATTATTCCGGTCTGGCCTATGCTGAGTATATCCGGGCAGCAATTGAGCAGGCCGATCCGGCAGTGGTACTGTTTCCCGCCGATTCTATGGGGCAGGATTTAGCGCCGGTCGTTGCTGCCAAGCTCGGTGTGGGAAACGGCTCTGATGTGACCGAAATCCAATATCAGGACGGCACTGTCACCGCGAAGCGTCCCGTCTATGCCGGGAAGAGCCTGGTGAACATCACGTTTCAGCAATCACCAGCCGTCCTGACGGTGCGACCGAATACATATCCACCTGAAGAGCATCCCGGCGAAGCCAGTGTCGAAAATCTGGACGTGAGCCTCCCCGACAATGCGCTGCGGGTGACAGCCCGGTTCGAAGTATCCGAAAGCGAACGGCCAGAGCTCACCGAGGCGAACCGGATCGTCTCTGGCGGACGTGGAGTCGGTTCTCCGGAAGACTTTGAAATTATTGAGAAACTGGCGGATGCGATGAGTGCCGCTGTCGGTGCTAGCCGCGCTGTGACGGATGCGGGATGGCGGCCGTATTCCGAACAGGTGGGACAAACAGGAAAAACCGTGTCCCCGGCGCTGTACGTAGCCTGTGGTATCTCCGGAGCGATTCAGCACCTGGCGGGGATGCGGTCATCCAAGGTCATCGTCGCTATCAACAAGGATCCGGATGCCCCGATCTTCAAGGTAGCAGACTACGGAATCACGGGAGATCTGTTCGAAGTTGTTCCCCGGATGATTGAGGAGTTAAAGAACGAATCCTGACCGGGGTGGAACTTTTCCCGGCTTCCGGTATCATCCCGGTGTGAATTCCACGTAAAATATTTTTATTGCTATCCTTTTCCCTTGAATTAGATACGGCTGCAATCTAATTTTGGGTAATTCAGTCGTGTGCAAAATTCACTTTAATTAATGGTTTATTTCAGCGCGATGGAATGCGCTCCTGAAGTTAAACATAACTCCGGGAACGTGGGTTTTGATAAGGTACGAAGGAGAGTCTCATGAAATTTGAACATCAGACAGTGGGCGATACGGTGGTATTCCGGGTACAGAACATGATTCTGGATGCCCACGGCGCAGATAAATTTAAGCGGGAAATGCTCATCGCGCTCAATGAGGGAGAATTCACGAATATTATCATCGATCTGGATACGGTCAAGATGGTAGACAGCAGCGGACTGGGTGCCCTGCTATTTGCACGACGACAGGTTGTCCAGAAAGATGGGGCGTGTTATCTGGTCAATCCCGCCCCCAAGGTGCTGAACCTGCTCAAGATTTCCAAACTGCAGGATGCATTTGAATCCTCGGAATCGGTCACGGAAGCCATTGAAGAGCTCGGAGGCAATCCGAAAGAACTCGATGGTCAACACAATGATGAGTAACGGGATACGTCACTGAAGTATTCTTCAAACAATATTTTAATCCCCTATAGCTGCACACTTTCACTGCATCTGCAACAACTCAATCCATTTTTTTATTGACTGAGATTATTCCTCCATGGAATCACTGGTAGCCTTTTTTCATTCCATAGATGTCGCCCTGTTTCGCCTTGGTAATACGTTCATCGCCAATCCGGTTTTCGATGTCCTGATGCCGTTCATCACAGAGGAAGAACATTTCATTATTCCGATATTTTTGATCTGGTTCGGGCTCCTGATTTTCGGCGGGAAGCGCGGCAGGATTGCTGCGGTGGTTCTCCTTATTGCAACCGGGCTCGCGGACGCAGTGGCGGCTCAAATTATTAAGCCGGTCGTCGAACGCTCCAGGCCGTGCCACGAGATGGATACGCTCCGCCTGTTGGTAAATTGTGGCGGAAGGTACGGATTTGTCTCCAACCACGCGGCCAACATGTTCGCCAGCATGACTGTGTTGGCATTTTTCTACCGGAAAATCCGGTGGTACCTCTGGAGTTTCGCCGCGGTTGTTGCCTTCTCCCGGGTGTATGTCGGAGTGCATTATCCCGGCGATATCTTTTTCGGAGGGCTATTCGGATTTGGGATGGCTTATCTGTTCATTGGCTTGCTGATTCTCATTAATAACGGCCAACGGAAACGGGAACGCACCTGGCTGGAATGGCGGGAGGATACGACAGTGCTATAGTGTTCCCCAAAGGGATCCCTTCGGGGCAGGTGCTCGAGTGTTCTCGTTACTGTGTATTAATGTTAGAGTTGGAAGTTTTCGGTATCTCCATATCCTTGTTCATGGGGAGCATAGCGGAAGGAGAAAGCAGAAGGGGAGAGCCAATGTTCTACCCGCCAGGTAGCTCGATATTTTCCTGGCGGGTAGGCTACTATGCAAGCTAGCCACCTTCCGGGAAAAACCAGCTGCCCCGAAGGTGAGAACGAGGGTTATCTTCGGTGGATCGCTTCGGAAGCGCTCGTTTTTCTATGAATTTGTGAATAATCCAAACTAACACAGATTTTACTCAACACTCGGTCCGTAATACTTTCAAAGAATGCGTAGAAAGACCCCGTTTCCTCTATAACTGTAAAGTACTTCTGCTACAAAAAAATCATTCGGCATCAAACGGTTGGATGTACCGCAGCAGGATATCGTTGTAGAGCTCCGGCTGCTCCAGATTGGAGAGATGTCCGGAGTCAGCAATAATTTCCAGATGGGCATGTGGCATTTCCCGAACCATCATCTTACTGTCGAAGACCGGAATCAAGGAGTCGTTTTTCCCGGAGATGACCAGTACCGGCACCTCAATTTCACTCAGGATAAATTCCCGGTCTTTCCGCTCCGCCATACCCGCCAGCGCTCCCCGAACACCAGCCCCTGGCTGACGGCGCATCATCTGCTGGGTGTACTCCACGATGTCCGGATGCTCTTTCAGGGTGTTCTCACACAATACTTTTTCCAGCAGATCTTTCACTAAAAATTCCGTGCCGTCGTAATGAGTTTTTTCCGAGATGTTATACCGATTTTGGCGCTGGGCCGCCGTATCTTTGGAGGCTTTTGTATTGGAAAGAATTAATCCCAGCAGCCGCTCCGGATACTGTTCTGCAATGGCCAGGCTGATATATCCCCCCATAGAAAGTCCGCCAACGATTGCCCTTTCGATATTTAGTAAATCCATCATAGCTACTACATCAGCAGCATATTGGGACATACTCACCGGCTCCTCCGGTGCTTTCGAATCGCCAAAACCGCGAAGATCGGGAGTGATGACTCTGCAATGATCCTGTAATGCGCTTACCTGGTCATACCAGAGATTTCGATCAAACGGGAATCCGTGGAGCAAAATAACCGGCACGCCTTCTCCGCTGTCACCAAAGTTCAGATCTATACCATTCACTTCGACTTTCATAACTCAACTCCCGATATAGTCATTGGAAATTTTTCCTGAATAAAGTTAGTCAAATAAAATATTTTCTCAAAAAGATAAGCTAAACCCTGCCGATGTTTTTCGCAATGTATGTTTCGGAAATATTACTTCGGAATTTGAAGGTATCGGGGCGAAAGCTCTGAGTATCTCTGGCAAAATTTACGGACGTAAAAAAAGCCCTCCGGGGTCATTCCCGAAGGGCTGATGTTTCGGCAGCAGGTCACCGACCTGCTCTGATCCTATGCTCAGGTGAAGCCCCCCGTTCCGCAACTTCCGCCGCTGGAACCAGCATAACTCGGCGAGGATCCGCCGCTGGACGCAAAGGCGGACATGAGCTTCTCTGCCGCATACTCACCGCAATCCGGGCACGCAATATCATCATCCTTCACCTGGGATGAGGATACCAGTTCGTCAAAGGTGGTGCCGCAACTCCGGCACCGAAATTCAAACATTGGCATCTGTATCAGACTCCTTTTTTTCTATCTGTAATGGTGTGCAACTCGTTTTTGACTGTTCCCCGTCCTGAGGAAATGGTACGCCTCAGGTGTGGATGCCCGTTTTGGGGCCAATCCACCGGAGTACTATATAGTACACCACGAAAAACAAAAGTATGGCTATTCCGTCGGTCATTGATGCTCCTTACGCGTTATCTGCGACGGCATTAACAGCATCCTGCAGTAACTCCGTCACCTGGGATGCCACCTTGTCCATCTCCGGATTATCGACCACCGAAAGCATTGTGTTGGCGTCGATGGATGAGATCACCGTCTCGCCGTCATCATTGGTATAGACAATGACATTGCACGGGAGCAGCAGCCCCAGTTCCGTTTCCATCTGCAACGCCTCATGGGCAAACGGTGGATTACACGCGCCGAGGATTTTATAATTATTCATATCCTCGTCGAGTTTTTCCTTCATGGTGGCTTTTACATCCACTTCGGTGAGTACGCCAAAGCCGCGTTCTTTCAGTTCCTCCTGTACACGTTCCAGCGCATCATCGTATGAGAGATTAACCGTTCTTGAATGTCCGTACTGCATAGCTAAGCCTCCTTCACTTCCATATTTTCATTTGAATCTTTCTCTTTCTTGCCGGGGATTCCAAACACCAATCCCAGTAAGATGCCGTATCCCGTCATGAGATACGGATTGGATTGGATCGGACATCCACCGGTTGCGCATCCGATATAATAGTAATAGCCGAAACCGGCGATGCCACCGAGCAGCACACCCAGCGACGGTTTCCACCACTGCTTTTCTATAATTTTCTGCCACATCCTTTGATACACTCCAAAATCTGTGTGATGAATTTATTCTTCAAATCGTAATAGACCTGAACGCCGTCGCGCCGGGACGTGAGAATTTCCCTGGATTCCATCAGCCGCAGATGTTGCGACGTAATCGCCTGCGGTTCCCCAATGGTCTCCTGAATGTCAGTCACGTTCCGTTCACCTTCTTCGAGCGTCTCTATGATAGCCAGCCGTGTCGGATGTCCCAGCGTTTTCAGAACCCGGGCAGCATGTTGCATCTGCTCCGGATCAAGCGAGGTTGTCTTTGTATTCATGGGAGTATCATTCATTTTTTATTATATAGCGTTTTCTTTATGTAATGTAAAAACATCCGTCCCGAAATCAAAGTTCCCGCTGGCCTTTCTTCCTTTTCTTCATACATACTATGATGAAAGAGATAACGATAGGTTACAATTGACGGAAAAAGGTGCTACAGATATAGCCATTAGCCTCGCAATCTCATTGTGAGGCGGGAAGGGGTGTTATTGGCACCCCGGAGGTTCCTTCACGAGATCCCTCCTCCGGGAGGAGTCTCTGGTGGGACGCTCATCCGGCAGCCGCCGGATTCGGTCGGAATGACTCACTAAATTCAAAACAATAGAGTCAAAAACAAACAGTCATCCTGAGCGAGCGGAGCGAGTCGAAGGATCTCGTTCTCGTCACTCCGGGGTTTTCTTCACGAGATTTCTCGGTGCGTCCGGCTCCTGCCGGTCTTACTCGCAATGACTCAATTGTCCCGTCGGTGATCCCTTCAAGGGTCGCCGACGGTGCTAGAAAATAATGAAATTACCGTCACGAACGCTGAGAGCGGTCGGCGGCGGAAGGGATACTCGAAATGACTCAGTTTCGTAATTGTAAATAGGTTAGTCATCCCGAGCGCAGTCGAGGGATCTCGCTGTTAGGTTTTTGTATTTCTTGGAAGTATAAGATTTCTCGATTCGCGACGCTCACTCATGTGACTGAACTGTTACTCATAAATAAGCGCTGGCAACCTCCGAAAGGCTGCCAGCGCTAAGATCCGCTACTCCGACTCCCACATTACCACATCCTCCTCCACAGCCGGGTACACCTCGTCTATCCGCTTTTGGGTGTCGATGGTGTACTGGAGCGCCGTGGCGATGCGACAATAGTGCTGAATTTCCTCATTGCTGAGCCGGCGCTCCCGGCGATCGTACAGCCACTTGTCTAATACCTGGTAGCCGCCAACCCGATACTCCCAGACCTCCTCCGGAATGCCTTCGAAATACTGTTCGTCCTCATTGATATACACGCGCTCTTCCTCCGGGCGATAATCCCTGCCGACTGCCTTGGATTTGGCGATCACATTCTTCCCATCGCCCTGAAACTTCGCAATCGGATCGTTGAGTTTGTCCGACTTCATCAGGTGGAGTGCAGTCAGTTCTTCGCCCAGGTCGGCGAGTTCGCAGAAGAATTCGTAATCTTTGGTAAACGGGATACGCGGGAAATCGCTCTTCAGGAACTCCGCATAGGTTTCCCGATAGGACGGCGCATAGAGCATGGCATACGTGTAATACAAAATCTGCTCCGGCGTGGGACGCTTGCCATATGTGGTTTCCAGCAGATTGTAGAACTCCTTGTTGATATTCGGTTGGCGGGACGAATACTCCACATCCTTTTCGAATACCATCATCATGGTGCCACCACCACGGCGGGAGCCGTTGCCGTTGTCATCATCAGTTTTTGGGTAGAGATAGAGCGGGAACATAGCATTCCCACCTCTACGAAATAAATTCGTATCTACAATAGAATCGCTTGTTAAAACGATATCATAAAAGGGAGAACCCACTACCTGCCATTGTCGACCAATACTGATGCTCAAATTTTCTCCAGCTACCATGTGCCACATAATTTCTTTTCTGTCACGATCAATAACTGCAGGATGATAGAATAAAGGGCGTCTGTCAAATGGTCTGTAGAGTACTTTCTGGAGATATTTTGCCAAATCGGCTTTTTTCAACGCGGATTGAGTATCCGTAATCTTCCAATTATTCGTTTCGTTCACCTGAAAGCTATTCTCGATCGACTTAACACTTTGATTTGAATTCGCAAATGCTTCAATCCGTGCCAGAAGTTTGGATTCATTGAAATCAATCACAAAATGATCACGATGAGTTTTGATTCCATTCGAATAGACGGGAAAAAGATCAGTAACTTGAATAAAACGCTGATATTGTTCTTCAAGATCATAATCCAGTTCCGTAAACAGGTAAAACGGGTTCTGCGGCTGGATCTCTTCATATCCGTTTTTGTTTAAATTATGCTTCTCCAGCCAGTTGTATTTTTCCTGTCGCAAGCCATACAAGTCGTTACGGCGTACCGTGTTCTCCTTCCCGTCTTTCTTCACCATCGTATGAATCGCCACGCCCTGCTGGATGTCGAAGACATTCTCATCTTTGGAGCCGTCCGGTGCGGTCTCTTTTTTGCGGGCGTTGCCGTGGAGGTCCAGGACTGCGATCTCGTCGAAACTGCCCATCAGCGACTCGCGCATTCCCCGGAAGGTCGGGTTATCCAGATAGCCGTGATTCGTAATCATACTAACGATACCGTGCCCCAGCTGATCGATCTTCCACTGGGCAAACCGGATGAATTTCACGTAATCATCCTGCAGCATTTTCGGATTCCGCTCGCCCAGCGGCTTACCGTCCACGGAATAGTACCCGTCGTCCTTGTTGCCGTTCTCGTGGGTGTACCCTTTTTTCAGCAGATCGTCGATCCACTTGCTGTTGTTGAAGGAGTTGCCCGAATACGGCGGGTTGCCAATGATGACCAGCACTTCCTCGTTCTTTTTGATTTTCCCGGCTGCGTGGCTTTCCTCACTCAGACTCGCCATGCCCGGCAGCGCGGTCTGCTCCAGATCCTCCATTTCCAGGGAGTTGGTGAGGTACAGCTTAAAGCGCTCGTCATCGGGCAGTTGATACCCCAGTTCCTCCAGGATAAATCCCATCTTGAGATGCCCGATGGCGTACGGCGCCATCATCAGTTCGAAAGCGTAAAAATGTTCCAGCAGATGTTCCCGGATGAGGTCTTTTACGCCGCCGCTGCCGTATTTATCCTCGTATTCTTCGACGGCAAGTTTCAGCGCTTCGGCGATAAACGTAAGCGTGCCCGCCGCCGGATCGAGCACGGTCACCGAACTGTCCGCCAGCCCAAGCGGTTTGTCGAATTCCTCTTTCAGGATTTGGTGCACCGACCGCACAATATATTTCACCACCGGCTCCGGCGTATAGTAGACGCCGCGCTGCTCCCGGAGCGCCGGGTTGTATTCCGACAGGAAGGTCTCGTAAAAGTGGATGATGGGATCCTTGCCCTTGCCTTCGTCCAGATAGCGCTTCAGAATTTTCCGGATATCCGCGGCGTTCAGCACCTCCGCCAAATCATCCACGATCCAGCCGATGTTCTGCGGCAGCTCGTGATAGCTGATAAACTCGAACACGTCCCGCAGAATCCCGATAGTTTTCGGGATAAACTCCTTCGCGTTCCGTCGGGTGAAAGTGTCATCCTGACCGACACGTGTCCGGGCCGCGAACATGCCGTAGGTGACCGTTTGCGCGTACAGATCGGCAAATTCACTCTTTTGTAGTCCGGCGATCAAAAACTGCTGAAACGCCTTGTAAAATCCGGTGAGCTCTTTGTGCTCGTTCTCCACCAATTCGTATTCGATAATGTGTTCCAGAAAGCGCGTCCGCTTAGCCAGCTCTTTTGCCAGCGATGATGCCCGCAGCGTCTTTGGCACAGAGTGCGAGAAGAATGCACGGAACAACTCCAGGAATTCCTCAATATTTTCCAGCGGCGGCGTTTCGCCCAGTTCCATTGCCACATACGGCCGCCCGATGCTGACCTTGTCCACCAGTTCGCCGTCCTTGTACAGCCGGTACTCAAAGAAATCGGTCAGGATAACATTGGGAAAGGTGCTGCGATAGCGTTGTAACTGCTCGGAATCCTCAATCTTCCGCAGATCGCTGTCCGGCGTCTTCGCCTCGATATACCCGGTGATGCGGTGGGAACCGTCCCACACCCGGAAGTCCGGATTGCCGGCCTCGGTGCGCTTCGGCAGCGTGGTCACGTCGATATTGCTGTGACCTAATTTTGCTCCCAGCGATGTGATGAGTGTCTCCAGCGCCGGGTAGAAGGTCTCTTCACGGGCATCGCCTCGCTGTATGATTTCCGTGACACGTTTGATGAACTGTTCGAGCGCTTCCATGGAAGTCAGACTCCGTCAGATTACTCTGTTTTTCATGTCAGATTTGGCCGTACTATACAAAAATCGGATTAGCTAATTTTACTGGAATTACCGCTGATGCGCAATGCGGAAGTCGGAGGATTTTCCCCTGCACTTCGAAACTACCGGAACTCGGTCGGAATGACTCGATTTTCCCGTCGGTGAACCCTTCAAGGGCCGCCGACGGTGCCAGAAAATAATGAAATTACCGTCATCGACGCCGAGAGCGATCGGCGACGGGCGTAACCCTCCCCACCTCAAACGCCGCCGCATCCGGGCAAGTTAGTTTTTGTTTCTGATGCCATTCACCGTCGAGACGTTCGGAGAGTGTGACTTGCATACTGGCGACGCCTGAGTACCGAACGTGTCGGTCGGAATCGCCGGGGACTGGGTACACTGATTCCATCAGCGTGTCTTCTGAGGTCTGAAGTTCTACCTGTAATCTGTGGGAGTCGTTTTCGGCGGCAATGAGCCAGCGGTTCTCCGAATAATCGGACGCGGTGGAGAGCATGTGGGAGATGCCGGTGAATTCAAAGAGTTCGCCATACAGCTCGAGTTGCACCAGGGTGACACCAGGCACAGGCATTATCCCGAATTTTGTCTTTAGCGTGATGGCCTCCAGCGAGGCAAAGTCCGTCTCCTGAAATCCACTGCAGTACGTCCGGTGCCACGATTCCGGCAATCGGGTTCCCCACCAGTGGGAAACGTGCCCGAAGGCTTCCTCCAGTTCTACGTCCAGAGCGCCGATGGAAATTTTGCCCTTCGGTCGAATCCGCGGCTGGGGCGTCAACAGCTTGGTCGCAGGATTTTTCCACCGGTACAGCGCATTCATAGGCCAGAGTGCACGGCCGGTATCGGGATCGTTGAACCACTCCAGCTTCCAGCGAATAGTCTCCTCGAATGTGGAGAGAATACCCTGGCTAAATTCCTCGGTGAGAACGATGTCCCCGGCCCGGAACCCGAACGGCTCGTTCGCAGAGCCTTTGACAGCGAAATGTTCCTCGCCGAAATTTTGGGAGAGGAGCCGGTTCTCTTTTTCCGGGTTATAGCGGTTGGAGTACGCGAATTCCACGGTCGCCGTCGAAGTCCCATCTCCGGAATACAGTCTCGTGAACCTGATCCGCCAGCCGAACTGGCGTTCTTCATCATTCACCTGGAGTTGCCAGGTTTCGAACCCCGGTTCGCCGGGACTCAAACGCGGGAGGCTATCGCTGGGATAATCCATGGGAAATTATTTTATTGGGTCGTTGGTGAAATGCCAGCCAGGCCCTTGTCTTCGAGGATCAACTCTTCGAGATCTTCTTCAAACAGGGCGGGAATCAGGAACAGGTTGCCGATGTTGACTGTAATGTGACAGGCCATGGCGGCGATATAGGTGTCAGTGTAGAGGACCATGACGTTAAGGACAATGCCTACTGCGAAGATCCAAATGGTGCTCCGGAGCCCCTGTAGTGCAGCGTGGAGCAGCGCGAAAATGGCAGAGGTAACCACAACACCGAGGATGACGGAACCACTCAGAAAATAGAACAGGGTATACAGGCCGCCCCGGAAGAAGATTTCCTCAAAAATGCCGGCGTTGACGCCGAGTAGCATGGCGATGAGGCTTTGCTTGTTGGTGCGCGGCAGCAGGTAGTAATTGCGGAGCACTTCTCTGGACGGTTTGTGCCCTTTAATCAAGGCAAACAGGTAGTCGGTCAGAAGGATAAACCCGAGTAAAACGAAACCCGTTATGACTCCAATGATGACCATTCGTTCGAAATCGCTGGTGCCAAAATAGAAACGCACCCGGGAGACGTAGCGCCAGACGGGCAGTGTATATTGTTCTTTCCATCCGGCAAGCAAGTGGAGGCCGTGCCAGGCGCCGAGCGCCAGCAGCCAGAAGATCGCGTGCTGGATGATACTGTACTTACTCCAGATCAGCTCAGGGGGTATATCCCGGCGATCGGTGATGCGTTGGGTCTCGATTCCGTCACTCATCAGCGTTGGCCATTTCCTGATAAATCCGGTACAGTTCCCGGATGCTGCCCGGCGAAAATCCCATGTAGTGGTTATTGAAAAAGCCGTAGATATCGATATCCATGGATTTGAATTTTTTCAATATCACCGTCGCCCAGTCCCGGAGGTCGCCGGTCCTGTCGGCCTGTACTTTCCCAAAGAAGTCAAAACCGCTGGTATGGCTGCCGATCCAGCGAAGGTAAGTGAAGTCCGCAGTGACTCTGGATTTCCTGGGGATATATTCGGAGTCGGTAATGGTGAATGCGATGTTGTTGGCCGAGAGCAGTTCGTAAAATCGTTGATGAAGCCAGCCGGCATCCCGGACTTCCAGCGCAAACCGAAAATTGGCGGGCAGCGTCGGCAGAAAGTCGTGGAGCAGTTCAAAATTATCCGCGGTGAATGATGGCGGAAACTGGAGCAACAGCGGACCGAGTTTATCGCCGAGCAGCGATATTCGGTCGAGGAAGGCGCGGAGTACGTCCTCCACATCCCGAAGCCGGCGCTCATGCGTGATAATCCGGGGAACCTTCGCGGTGAATACAAAATCGCCGGGCGTTCGTTTATGCCAGGTCCTGACGGTGGATTCACTGGGAATACTATAGAAGGTACCGTCGATTTCCACGCTGGGGAATTGGGTAGCGTAATGAGTCAGCCAGTCGGCCTTATCCAGGTACGGCGGATAAAACGCGCCGACCCAGTCCCGGTAGTTCCAGCCGCCACTGCCAATATAAACCGGCGGCTGAAATGTGTTCCGCGTCTCCTGCGCCGTCTGCTGATCCGGTGAAAAGAGGGATTTCTGCATAGACTACTTCACTATCTCGGCGCGAATTTGGACGCGGGAATCGATAGTATCCTGCCTGGCTGCCGCGCGCAGAAAAACGTCCCGGTCGATATCCGGGAGGTGTTTGACCGCAGAAATTGTGGATTGAGGAAAACCAAAGAAATCCTCGAAATGGCTGAACACGTAATTGTTGGTGACAATAGAATAATTGACGGTTTCATCGATATTTTTTCTATCGACAAGCGCCCTGGTAAACCGTCGTTCGGATTTATCCCAGGTGTATTGGAGTCCCGAAAGTTGCAGAAATTCTTTGGGGTCGGTTATTTGGTGCTTCAAAATTGTTTGTAAATCCGCACCGGTGACTTCAAACCGGACGAAATGATTCCCAAACGGGTTGATTTCCCAGATGTCCCGGACTTTCACCGGTCCGGCCGGGAGATCCTTGCGGATGCCACCGGAGTTCTGGAACGCGATGTCGGCATCGGCATAATCCCGCATCACGTCCGCCTGCCAGTTTCCGATGTTGCTCTCTGCGTCGTACTCACGTTTCCACGGCGTTTTCAGCGTGGCAATGACCTCATCTAGTTCCTCCTTCGCCTCTGTAGTAAAAGAATCCACCAGTGACTGTACTGCCGGATTGGGGACAACTCCGGAGCGATCAATGGGAATTAATTCGTAATTAAGAGAAACGATACGATTTTTCACCGTGTCGATGTTCGTGACGGCATGGCCGAGATACTGACCGTGATCGCCGGCCTGCAGGATGGGGATGCCGTTCACTTCTCTGGGATGCCTGAGCGTAGTATGCGAATGTCCGCCAACGATGAGATCCACCGTGGTGTTTGATCCCAGCGATGTCGCCAGCAGTGAATCTTTGGAAAAGCCCATATGGCTGAGCACCACGGTGAGATCAACCTGCGATTCCAGGGACTTCACATATTCTTTCACGACGGCTGTCTGGTCAAGGACCTTCAGATCTTCCACATTTTCCGGGAGGGTGAGTCCATACAAATTGGGTGGGACAAGTCCGATAACACCGATCTGGGCGGATTTTCCCCGGAGCATGGTTGTAGGCGGTGCGAAGGTTTTTCCGGTACGGATATCCAGAAGATTCGCCGCGAGGGTGGGAAATGCTGCGATCCGGAGCAGTGAATCCAGGTTTTGCCGGCCGTAGTCGAACTCGTGGTTACCGAGCACAAATGCCTCCGGCTGCACCAGGTTGAGAATTTGAATCTGCGAGGCGCCCTTCGTAAAAGTGGAGATAGGGGTCCCCTGAAAATCGTCACCGGCGTGAAGCGAGAAGGAATTTCCAGGATGGAGCGCCTCCAGCGAATCCCGGTACGCCGCGAGATATGCGTACCCGCCAACGGTATCGCCGTCGGAGGTCACCTTGTACTGATTATACGCGTGAAAATCATTCCAGTGAATAAATGCGGTCTCTACGGTTTGTGCGGATCCAGTCCCAGGAAAAAAAACCAACAGTGAAACTGTAATCGCGAAAAACAAATTGGAGTTCAATTTTTTGCCCATAATAATTCTGTTCTCCCTTGAAAAGGCAGTAATTTCACCGGCAGACTAATGGGATGCAAGGAATAAAGACAGTGCTAGAGTGTTCGTGTGTTAAAGTGTTCAGGTACCGGTACCTGTTTTCCCTGTCGGTGATCGCTCTCAGCGTCGCCGACAGTTTTTTAGTGTGTTATTGTGGTCCAGTATTATTCTGGATAAATTCGTTGGACGGTCTGTATCAACTTCTTAAATTCCCGCATGTTACGATTAGGAATAGCTGGCATCGGCCACCTGGGGAAACATCACCTTCGGCTAAGTCGGGAGATTGAGGACCTGGAACTGGTCGGGTGCTATGATACGGATCCCGAGGTGCAGAAGCGCGAACGTGAGAAGGGGATCCGGGTTTTTGACTCCTTTGACGCGATGCTCCGGGAAGTTGATGCCGTCGATTTGGTTGTACCAACGGATGTTCATTATGCCATGGCGAAGCAGGCGCTTGAATCCGGCAAGCACGTCTTCCTGGAAAAGCCCATCACCGAAACAGTGAACCAGGCCAGAGAACTCGTTGCGCTGGCTAAAGATAACAACATCACCTTTCAAATTGGACATATCGAGCGGTTTAATCCGGCTATCACTTCGCTGGGAGCCACGTCGCTGGAGCCGAGATTCATCGAATCCCACCGCCTGGCGCAGTTTCAGCAGCGGGGGACGGAAGTGGCCGTCATCCTGGATCTGATGATCCACGACATCGACATCATTCTCTCGCTGGTGAAGAGTCCGGTGAAGAGCGTGGAGGCATCGGGTGTCCCGGTGATTACCAATTCCGTTGATATTGCCAACGCCCGGCTAACGTTCGAAAACGGGTGCGTGGCCAACATTACCGCCAGCCGGATCTCCCAGAAGGCAATGCGCAAGCTGCGAATCTTCCAGCGGGCAGCCTATATCTCCATCGATTTTCAACAGGGCACCACGGAAATTTACCGGCTCCGGGATACCGGAGAGGAGGAATCACCGAATATCCCGCTGATTCTCGGCGAACTGGAGCACGACGGACAGAAGAAGCAGATCATCTACGAACAGCCGAAGATTGAGGAGACGAATGCGCTGAAGGAGGAACTGAAGTCGTTCATCCACGCTGTAGAAAACGGAGAGCGACCGGTCGTTTCCGGCGAAGATGGGGTTCGTGCACTGGAAGTGGCACAGTTGATCCAGGAAAAGGTGAAAGAATATTCGGTGTTACAATCATGAGACTCCCGTCATTTTTCTTTAAATATCGAAGCTATACGCCCATTCCACTCATTTTGGTTATGCTGTATCAGGCAGACCCGATGCTGCAATGGGCGCTGGTTGGTCTGGCGTTTTTGATCTTTGGAGAAAGTATCCGGTTCTGGGCGATTTTGTATGCCGGCGGCGCCACCCGAACGCGGAATGTCGGCGCCAGCTCGCTGGTCACGGCAGGCCCGTACGGCTATCTCAGGAATCCGCTCTATCTCGGAAATATGCTTATTTACATTGGCGTGGTGTGTATCGCCGGTGGCCCGTGGATGTGGCAGCTGCTGGTGGTAGCTATCGGGTTTTTCATGTGGCAGTATTCACAAATCATCACCCTTGAAGAAGACACCCTGGAAGGTATTTTCGGCGAGCAATATGCGGACTATCGGGCCAACGTTCCCCGGATGATTCCCCGGCTCACCCCCTGGCGGAAGCCAGAGCACGCAGCGGTGGAACGCCGGACGTTTCGAAAGGCGCTTAAACCGGAAAAAAGTACCCTCATCAATATCGGCGTTGCTCTGATTCTGATTGCAGCAAAGTGGTTCTGGTTCCGGATGTAGGAAGCCAATGGTTATAAAGGATATTTTACCCTCTTTAAATATATACCTATCCTGCATAATTCATAAATCGGAATAACTGGACGGATTCGATGGGTTATAAGATCAATATTTTCAATGGTGTAGAGACGTGATATGGCACGTCTCTACTGAAGAATCATCTGTAAGGAATTCAAACAATTTAACCTACTATTTTTTGGTGTGTTATAAAAATTATCCCCTATTTTATGAATAATACGGGATAGCAAAATTTTCATACATTGTGTTCCCGTTTTTTGTTTTCTGAATACTCTGAAAAACGGATTAAGATTAGGAGTATGATTAAGATTAGGAAAAAATTTCACTAAGTCGTTACTTGAACATATGAATGCTCAAATAATCGAATACAACTTTTGAAAAAGATCTTAATCATCGCGGGTGAAACCTCAGGGGATACCCACGGAGCCGGACTGGTTCGCGGATTGCGGAAGGCCCGGCCGGAGATCTCGATTAGCGGTATCGGCGGGAACAGGATGGCATCCGAGGGGATGGAATTGCTGTATCACGTCCGGGAAATGTCGTTTATGGGGTTCGCCGAGGTGGTGAAGCACCTCCCGTTTATCTGGCGGGTGATGAAGCGGCTCGAAAATTGGGTGGATGAGCACGATCCGAAAGCAGTCGTGCTTATTGATTATCCCGGATTCAACCTTCGGTTCGCCAGGCGGATGAAAAAACGCGATGTGCCTGTGTACTATTATATTTCCCCGCAGGTATGGGCCTGGGGCAAAGGTCGGCTTAAAAAGATGAAGAAACTGGTAGATCGGATGTACGTCATTTTCCCGTTCGAGGAAGACCTGTATCGGGAACACGATGTGCCGGTGGAGTTTGTCGGCCATCCGCTGGTGGAAGAAGTGAAGGAATTACAGGACAGGGATGCCTTTTTCCGGAGATACGGGTGCTTGACCGAGACCACTACCATCGGACTGCTCCCCGGCAGCCGGGGACAGGAAATAGAACGGCATTTGGATCCGATGCTGGAGGCACTTTCGAATATCAGAAGAGAGTACCAGAAACCGCTTCAGTTTCTGCTGGCGGTGGCCCCGGATCTGGACGATTCCGTCTTCGCGAAGTACGATATTCCCGACGATGTCCATCTGGTACGGGATCACACCTACGAGGTGATGCAGTACAGCGATGTGGTAGTGACTTCCTCGGGATCGGCGACGCTGGAGGTGGCGTACTTCGGCACACCCATGGTCATTATCTACCGAACGAGTACGTTAACCTGGTGGATGGGTAACCTGCTGGTGGATATGCCGTACATCGGGCTGGCGAATATCGTGGCCGGGGAGCAGGTGGTGCCGGAACTGCTGCAAAACGATGTGAATGCGGACAACATCTCTGGTGAAGTTGTGCGATACCTGAACGATTCGGAATATCTGGAGAAAGTGCAAACATCGCTGGGAAATATACGTGACAAATTGGGCGATCCGGGCGCCGGCAGACGTGTGGCTGAATCTATCATCGGAGAAATTGAACCAGACGAAGGTGCGTAACTATGGCGAAGTCCCTCTGGAAACAGACCAAGTTTTATGCGGGAGTTACCCTTGGCGGTTTACTTATCCGGAGTCTGTTTACCCTGTCCCGGAATAAACTGATTAATGAATCGAACTTCACCGAGCCATTGGAGAGTGGACGAAATGTTGTCCTGGCCATCTGGCACGGGCAGATGCTCCCCATTATTTATAATCTCCGGAACCGGGGCATTTATGCGATGGTCGGCTATCACCGGGACGCGGAGATGATCGCCCGGGTACTGAATCGCCTTGGATTTTACCTGGTGCGCGGATCGAGTCGGGACCGGGGAAAGGAAGCCATGAGCCGTTCTCTGGAAATTATGAATCGGCCGGGCAGCGTATTGGGTATAACCTGCGACGGTCCCATTGGTCCGTATCGTGAGGTAAAGCCCGGCGTCGGTGTTATCGCACATAAAACGGGTTCGGTTGTGGTGCCGGTAGCTGCAAATTCTACACGGAAAAAAGTGATAAAATCCAGCTGGGATAGCTTTTACCTTCCGCTGCCGTTCGGTCGGAACCGGGTTGTTTTCGGCGAACCGATCTATCCTGAGGATTTTAGCGGGACTAACCCGGTGAAATCCATGCTGGAAGAGATAGAAACGCGTCTCAACACACTGCAAACCGAAGAAGATCGCCGGTTCGGAGCCGAGTGATGCGTGGACTCCTGGCGCCGCTAGGATGGTTGTACGGTGGGGCGATGCGCCTTCGTAATCTGGCGTTCGACAGGGGGGTTTTTCGGCAGCAGCAGGTTGATGTGCCAGTCATCAGCGTGGGAAACCTGAATGCCGGCGGCACAGGGAAAACACCGTTAGTCGAACACCTGGCCAACAATTTTCTTCGTGATAAGTATACAGTCGGTGTTGTCAGTCGGGGTTATAAGCGACAATCGAGTGGCCAGGTCATTGTATCCCGTGGGGAGGGGCCTGTAGTTTCTGTCCGGGAGGCCGGCGATGAGCCGTATATGCTAAGTCTGCTTGCGCCGGAATTACGGGTGGTAGTGAATGCGGACCGCGTACAGGGGGCAACCACTCTTATGCGGAAATTTGATGTGGATATAATCCTGATGGATGACGGATTTCAACATCGCTCACTAGCCAGAGATATAGATATCGTTATTGTCCCGGCGGAAGATCTTGTGACCAAAGAATCTGTTATCCCCGCGGGACGGTTACGGGAGCCCTGGAGCGGATTGGACCGCGCAACACATGTCCTTATTGCGGAAGAGAATAAAAAGGAGGACTCTCATGAGAAGATCTTGCACAAATACACCGACGCCCACCTGTTCCATGGGAAAAAATTAACCAGTAGTACTCTGAAGAATCCGGTTCGCGGAGAATCGTTGCCGCTGTCAGAATTCGAATTCGCTTCGCCGGTATTCGCTATCGCAGGGATTGGATACCCGGAAAAATTCCAGCGCGCCCTCCGGCAATTACCGCTGGTTTTAAAGACATTTCGACGGTATCCTGATCATCACTATTATACGCTGAAAGAGCAGCGGGACCTGTTGACACAGATGCAAAAACACGGTGCCGACATGCTGGTGATGACTGCCAAAGATTTTGTCAAGTGGGATAAAACTTTGCTCGCCGAGAACCCGGTCTACTATCTCTCGGTGGAATATCAGATATCGCCGTCTTTATATGAAAGTGTGATAGCAGCATTGTAGAGTTCACCACTGCATCTGAAGAGGTATCTCTCGGAAAAATTACTGGGATAATTTCAAAGCTCTCGTGTTACGGTTTTCGAAAGAGTTGGTTGTTGTTCGCCTTGGAATGAGGGTGTCGAATTTAAGCCTCGCAATCTTATTGCGAGGCACCATTATAAGTCTGTAAGTCACCTTAACTGTCGGCGACGCTGATAGCGGTCATCGACAGTCGGTAGCTTATTTCTGTTAAATAATTATTTTAGTATCGAGTATACAGAGTGTGAATTTCGTGAAAATATACTGTACGGTTACAGCGTAGTCGTCAGTACGAACAGCCCGCCAACAAGCGCAATCAGGATGTAGTATCCGGAGAAGACCAGCGGCTTGGTTCCGGGATTTTCGTACACGCGGACATTAAATTCCTGGATTGTGGTCGCCCCGTGAGCGTCGGTCACCTGAAGCCGGAAGCGCTGCTCCCCAATCTGGCCCATAGTGGGTTTCCACGAGAGGGTGTTGATGGATGTATCCAGGGAAGCGTACTTTGGCAACTGAATACTGCTGAAGGTGATGGCGTCTCCGTTGGCGTCTTCGCCCTGGAGTGCATACGTGTACCGGAGTTCGCTCACCGCCACCCGTTCCGGTTCACTCACGAATTCCGGCGGCACATTGATAAAGACTTCACCGGTCTGTGTATCTTCGGCGTATCCATCCGAGACCCGACAGGTGAATGTCTGCCGGTTGATAGATCCTTTGCCCGGCCTCCAGGTCACCAGACCGTTATTGTCAATGGTCATGCCCTGCGGAGCATGTACCAGCGAGTAGCTCAGGCCCTGCTCCGCATTTGGATCACTGACATCGACCTGGTATCGGTATTCCTGATCATACGGGAGAGAATCCGGCGGAGTGGAGGTAATCTTTGGTGGAGCATTTACAAACAGCGTCCATCGCTGGGCTGTGGCGATATAGTTATCAGTGAGCTCAAGCATCACCGTGAAATTTCCGACCTGATCTCCGGTCGGTATCCAGGAGAGCTGTCGATCGGTTAAGGACATGCCTTCCGGACCTTGACGCAGTGAAATGCTCACCCTGGAATCCTCGTTGCGGTCACCTGTCTGGATATTATACGTATATTCCTCGTTAATTGAGGTTGTGGTACCGGGTTGAGAGAGAAATGAGGGGGGCGCATTCACGTACACCGCAAAAGTTTGGGTGTCGATGTCATACCCGTCGCTTACCGCTACGGTCACCTGTTGATCGTTTACCTGACCGACAGATGGAACCCAGTAGAGCCATCCCTGAGAATTAATGGTCATATTGTCCGGCGCATCCAGCAGAGAATATTTCAGGGTCTCGTATGCGCTGCTATTTGCAACGGTCACCTGATATTCCCACGGCTCACCTGCAGTCACGATAGTCACAGGATCAGATGAAATTGACGGAGGATCCTCCTTGGCAAGCACAACAAACTGTTCCGAGTGTTCATATTGTGCGCTGCGAATGTTGATCTCGACCTGATGAAATCCCTTTTGTGAAGACTGGGGCGTCCACTCCAGTCGGCTGGCCTGATGATTATATCGCATACCCTTCGGCGCTTTCGCAAATTCGATGTTCAGATTGTCGACAGAGAGGATGTCGAAGTCGATTGGATAGACATACCACTTTCCGATATAGGCCACCTGATCCGGAGTTCGGGTTTGAGTTGTGGCATTCATATCTGCTTTTTCTGCCAGAGAAGGAGTGCTGCGTTCCCACTGGAGAGAAAACAGGGCGGGTGCCGATCCTGCGGCAGAGCCGGCTAATACCATCGTGGGGCTCGAATTTGCAGAGGCGCTTGCAGAAAATTGGTAACCCGCGAATTTGTCGGGCTGCAGCTGAATCGTTTCGAACTGACCATCGGATATTGTGCCCTGGCTGACCACATCTGACCCCTCCCGGGTGAAAATGACCTTTCCATCGATGGCTTGCAGCGTTGAAAGCTGGGATCCGGTCCGGGAAAGCACCTGTGGATTAAACTGGAAAATTTCCTGCTGTGGTGTACTTCTCGACAGACGATGTAAAGTCCCGGATTGTGTACCGAGCAGAATGTCGTTATATCCGTTTCCGTCCATATCAGTGGCTGCCAGTAAAGGGAAGGCTTCGGTGCTACTCATCATCGGAGGAAACGGGATTGTGGTCACCGGAGCATACCGATTGGCGTCGATGTAGGAATATACGCTTACCTGGGCATCAACATTTGTGGAGTATAGCAGAAGTTCATCAACTCCGTCAGCGGTTAAATCGGCAGCAGTGAGATGTACATCAAATCCGCTTTGTCCGTTGCCAGGCACGGGAAATTGAAATTCCGGCGTCCAGGCACCACTCTGCAGGGTTCCTTCCCGCTGGACGATTAAACCGATCCGCTCCGGGCTCCCAAAGATTACGGCCAGCTCCTGCTTGGAGTCGTTATCAAAATCCGATACGCAAAAGTTTTTGGGACGCAGGTTCATTCCAGGGGATACCTGATAGCTCCATCGGGAGGTGCCTGTCTCTGCAAAGGTATTACCATTCCACTCAAATGCGAAGAGCCAGGGGATATTATCCGGTGCCCCATCGGATGAAATAACATTTGCCAGACAAAGGATCTCCCGGTTGCCATCTCCGTCGGTATCCGCGCTCTGTATGTCGACCACATCACCTTGCAGGGTTTGCGGCAGCCGAAACTCCCATATTTTGGTGGCTTGAGGTTCGGTAAGTTCATAACAGGTCACATGTTGGCCCTGCAATGCTTCGTGAAGGATTACTACTTCTGTGATACCGTTTGAGTTGGCGTCCAATCCGATTTCTATCTGGTTGGGTATATCGGTGGCTGCGGGCAGGAAATGTTTGGTAATTGTTACGCCTTGCACCGGGGAAGTCAGGAGTAAAAGTGCACTAAAAAAAATTACGCCAAAAGACAGAGGGCGAGATTGGTAAAAATCGGGATTTTTCATATGGGGATCGCCTGCTGTTTGTGCGGTGTATTTTCGTGTGCAACCGGGACAAAAAGGTGAACCGAAATTATTCCCTACCCCCATGAAAATCAAGGGAAAAAGACCGATCACTTCGAGTAAAATTTCAGTTGTAACCGCGGGTTCTGCTCTCTATATTTTTAGAACGCGGTATTGGGGCGTAAAGCATCAACAGGTAATCTGATTAATCCTAATGACAATTTAACCACCTGCTGAATCTTGAAAGCTAATTCACTATTTGTCATCATTTCGTGCTTAATCCTGTTATCTGCAGGAGAACTTCACGCGCAAGGCCCGTCGGACGCCAATCCCTTCTATGGAGGCGGTATCGGGTTTGTCGGTTCGTTCGAGTTCCTTCCGATCTCAGACTGGCCACAAGATGTCATCGCGCTCAGTAATATACCGAATTATCAGGGTGGAGATGCAACGGGAACCGGAGTCTATGCCAATCATCTGGGCATTGTGGGGTTTAACAACAACACGATGATCACTTACGGTGGGCAGGGGTTCGGTCAGATAACCGAGCATGTTCGCCTCAGTGGTACTGCGTTATTTGGCTCTAAATCCGTCTCAGGTTTTGACGCGACCACCCAGCAAACCCGATCGGTGACCGTCAAGATTGTAAAGTCTGTGCTGAACGTGGAATATTTGTGGCAGCTCAACCGCAATATCCAGATTGGTCTCGGGGCCGGTGGTGGTGTCGGACGGATTACGTATTCGATTCTCCAGCGATCGAATGATTTAACCTGGGAACGGCTATGGATGCCGTTTGGTGGGTCGAATTTTACGCCGGGTCCCCCGGAATTAGGTTTCCGATCAGCGATGGTCAGCGCGATTTATCTGATTGGGCAGCCGATCGCCAGCCTGAAGTGGCAGCTTTCCAGCTGGATCGGTGTCCGCCTGACTGGCGGATTGCAAATTGCCGGCATGGGCGCAGACGCATGGAAGTTAAATGGACAACACACTATCGCCGGCGCGGAGTCAATGTCGTTGCTGACGCCATTCTTTAGAGGGATGTTGTATTTTGGCATTTGAATCAGCCAGGAACATTGTAGATAAAATTGAATTGTAAATATGTGTCGAATTGAAAATGTGATGAAGGAATGAAATAAATGAAGAAATTTTTTGCCGGTACCGGAGCTGTTATCGCCATCATTGGATTGTTCCTGCTCTCCTCGCCTGGGCAGCAGGTGATCGCTTCTGCGAACGACTTGTTTCAGAAGTTGAACGTCTTCTCGGATATGGTCAGTATTGTCAATGACAATTACGTGGAAGATGTGACCTGGGAAGAGGTGATGATCGGGGCGTATAACGGCCTGATGGAGGAATTGGATCCTCATTCGGTGTATATCCCGAAGAAAAGAATTGACCGGATTAACGAGCAGTTTGAAGGGGAGTTCCAGGGCATCGGGATCGAATTTGACATTATTGATAAGTATATCACTGTGATTTCGCCGATCCCCGGGGCTCCGGCGGATAAGGTGGGCATTCAGGCCGGTGATAAAATTGTTGCCATTGAGGATACCTCCGCGGAAGGCATCACCCAGCAGGAAGTGTTTGATAAGCTGCGCGGTAAAAAGGGTACGCAGGTCAATGTGACTGTGGTGCGTCCCGGCCGGTCGGACAGCCTGGATTTCACGATTATCCGGGATGATATTCCCATCGCCAGCGTACTGGCTGCGGTGATGGTCCCCGGGCATGAACAAACCGGATATATTCGGTTAAACCGGTTTGCCAAGAATACAGCCACTGAGTTTGAAGATGCCCTGAAGAAACTGGAATCCCAGGGAATGGAACAGCTGGTCATCGATCTTCGAAACAACAGCGGCGGGTACATGGATCAGGCGATTAAGATCGTGGATAAATTCGTCGAAGGCGGTCAAAAGATCGTCTACACGAAAGGTCGGATCCCCTCGGCAAATGAGGAGTTTTATTCCACAGATAAGGCGACGC
Source organism: Candidatus Neomarinimicrobiota bacterium (assembly GCA_021734025.1). Taxonomy (NCBI): domain Bacteria; kingdom Pseudomonadati; phylum Fidelibacterota; species Fidelibacterota bacterium. The sequence goes on along the minus strand of JAIPJS010000004.1, from coordinate 168,046 downwards.
ATCATCGGTTTCCGGTGGTCGTGGTACTCAACCGGGGTTCTGCCAGCGCCAGCGAAATTGTGTCCGGTGCCTTACAGGATCTGGATCGTGGCTTGATCGTTGGCGAAACCAGCTTTGGAAAGGGGCTTGTCCAGCGACAGTGGCCTATGCGGGACGGTTCTGCCATTCGGGTGACGGTTGCACGGTACTATACACCGAGTGGCCGGTTAATTCAGCGTCCGTACGAGAACGGGACGGAAGATTATTATGAGGAAGTGGCTACCCGGCACAGTGATACCGAAATGGCCGCGGAAGATTCTTCGGGAGCGCCTATTGATACCACTGACCGCCCGGTTTTTCATACCAAGAGTGGTCGGATTGTTTACGGAGGCGGTGGAATTACGCCGGATATCCCGGCCGAGTATGATCTGGATCTTACAAAAACGACCATAAAGCTTATTCAGCATCCGTCGCGGGTGTTCTTCGAATGGGCATCGGCATATGCGGCGAAGCATCAGGAACTCAAGGAGGATTTCTCTGACTTTGCTCAGAATTTTCAGTTGACGGATGAGCATATTTCTGATATTAAAGATTTTATAGCTGAGAAGGATGTGGAAATAGACGAGGAAGAATTCGAGCAGGACCTCCCCTACATCCGGAATTTGATCAAGGCGGAAATTGCATCCAGTCTCTGGGAAAAGGATCAATATTATGCGATTCGATTAACCATGGATAACCAGGTCCAGACGGCGCTTGAACATTTTCCGCAGGCACGCGAATTGGCTATAGTTGGGCAGGAATAATAACGTTGAATCACATGACAAAAGAGGTGTTAATTCTTGACATTTGTCGGGAAAATGGATAACATTTTCTGCAAAATTTAATTCTGAATCATGTGATTTGTAACAGAAGGAAGGTAAGCAAATGTTAATTGATCTTTTTCATCAAGGCGGCGGTTTCATGTGGCCGATCCTGGCGGCACTTGTCATCGGTCTGATGGTGGTTCTTGAACGATTTTTTACCCTGACAAAAGCCTCCGTCAATACGAAAAAACTCCTACAAAACGTCCACCAGGCATTGGAAGAAGAGGGTGTGCCGCAGGCATTAGAAGTCTGTGAAAACACGCCGGGTCCAGTGGCTGAGATTTTCCACGCCGGTCTGTCCCGTGTTGACCGGGGGATTGAGGAAGTGGAAAAGGCCGTTCAGAATGCCGGTAGTATTGAAATGTCATTTCTAGAACGGGGATTGACCTGGCTGGCAACGATTATTGCCATTGCCCCGATGCTCGGATTTACCGGGACGGTCTGGGGAATGATTCTGGCATTCCAGGATATTGAAAAGGCCAACGATATTTCACCGTCGATTGTGGCTGGTGGTATTTCCGTTGCGTTGCTGACAACCTTGTTTGGGTTGATTGTCGCTATTATCATCCAGTTCTTTCACAACTTCTTTGTCACCCGGATCGACAAGATTATTATTGACATGGAAGAAGGATCGCTGAAGCTCATCGATACCCTGACAGAACTGGAAGAAAAAGGCGAACTCAAGAAGTCCTAACTTCAGCCCAACGATTGTGTTGAAAGTACGGGCGAGAAAGGACCGATAATTATGATACGTGGGAAAAAAGAAAAGGATCGCGAAGTTGAGATTCCCCAGGGATCGCTGGCGGATATTGCGTTCCTGCTCCTGATTTTCTTCCTGGTCACTACGACCATTGATATGGATAAGGGGTTAGGACTCGTTCTGCCGGCCAAAGGGGAAGAAACCGAGGTCGCCAAACAGAATATCAGCAATCTGCTGATTAACGCCCGGGGAGATATTCTGTTGGACGAAGAAGTCGTTACTCTCCGGGACATCCAGCCGCTTATGCGTCAAAAGATGCAGCAGAATCCGAAGTTAATTGTGTCGGTAAAGACCGATGCGCGGACGAAGTATCAGACGTATATTGATGTGCTTGATGAACTAAAGCAATCAGCGGCCACACGAATATCTATCGCGAATCCCGAATAACCGAGACAGAATATTATGCAATTTAAACGCAAAGAAAAGACCAGCTCAGGTATTCCGACCTCATCGATGCCGGATATCGTTTTTATGCTGCTGATCTTCTTTATGGTATCCACGGTCTTGCGTGAATATCAGGGGCTGAGTGTAATCCTGCCTGAAGCAGAGAAGATCGAAAAGCTCGAAACCAAGCGGCATGTGGCGTATGTCTGGATTGCGAAAGATGGTACGGTCTCTATTCAAGATAAATTGATGGAGATGAGTAACGTACGGAACATTATGTACCAGATGCGAAAAAATGATCCGCAGATCATCGTATCGCTCCGGGCGGACAAGGGATCGCAAATGGGACTCATTACGGAATTTCACCAGGAGCTCCGTGAGGCCGATGCCCTCAAAATTAATTATTCATCCAAAACCGAAGCTTAGCTATGATTACGCGAAAAAACGCCGAAGTATCGTTAAAAGTCAAATACTCGAAGGTGATCCGTATCTCGCTGATACTGGCTTTGGTACTGAACATCACGGTGATCTATTCGGTCCCGCGGCAGAAGGCAGAAAAGACAGAGATTGAACAGCCTGATGTCAAGATCGAGAACGTTGATATCCCGGAGACACAGCAGTACGAAAAACCTCCGGCGCCATCAAGACCGTCAGTACCTGTCGCATCTGAAAGCGAAGACATTGCTGAGGATGTAACCATCGAAGAGACGACCTTTGAGGAATTTGAAGCACTGGAAGCGCCGCCACCACCGCCGGAAGGGCCGAAGGTTAAGTTTGTAGCCTATGATGAACCGCCGCAGATGGCTGGTGGAATGGCCGCATTACGCCGTCACCTGAAGTATCCTGAAATTGCCCAGGAAGCGGGGATCGAAGGCACGGTAATTGTGCAAGCCTTTATCAATAAAAACGGGGACGTTGAAGAAGTGGTCATCGTGAAAGGTATTCCGAAAACCGGATTGAACGAGGCTGCAATTAATGCGGTGAAAAAGACTAAATGGAAACCGGCCCAGCAGCGTGATCGCGCCGTGGGCGTCTGGTATTCCATTCCAATCGTATTCCGGTTGAAAAATGCGGACTAACTAGTATTTTCTAAAAACATGGAAATTAAAAAGGGCGGCTACCAGCCGCCCTTTTTTTGTCACCGATTTTTTAAATCTCTCTGTTTTACACTTTGCTGAACGTAATGGCATTTTTGAGTTCGGCGATCGCCTGGGTTACGTTGATTTCCCGTGGACAGGCATCGGTGCAGTTAAAGATTGTGTGACAACGCCAGACACCATCCTTATCGTTCAGAATTTCCAGCCGATCCTGCGCTCCCTCATCACGGCTATCAAAGACGAATCGGTGTGCGTTCACGAATGCTGCCGGTCCAATATATTCGCCGTTGGTCCAGAAGGAGGGACATGCCGTGGTGCAGATACCACACATAATGCATTTCGTTGTATCGTCAAACCGTTCACGCTCTTCTATTGACTGATGCCGTTCACGCGACGGTGGAAGTTCGTTGTTTATAAGGTACGGCTTTACCGATTCCAGATGCTCGAAAAACGGGTCAAAGTCTGTGACCAGATCCTTTAAGACCTCCATGCCCTTCACCGGTTCGACCTTTATTACGTCTGATTTTAGATCCTGGACAAGCGTCTGACAGGCTAATTGGTTAATGCCGTTGATCATAACCGCATCGGAACCACAAACGCCATGCGCGCAGGAATATCGGAAGGTAAGAGTTCCATCGATGGTCCGCTTGATGGTTAACAACGCATCGAGGATACGATCTTTGGGATCAACATCCAGCTGGTAACTTTCCCAATGTGATTCGGAATCTGTCTCCGGATTATATCGTTTAATTTTGAATGTAACCTGCATTCTGGGGCCTCGCTTCGGCTTAGTACTTCCGTTCCTTGGGTTCAAATTCTGTAATAACAACGGGCTTAAAGTCCAGCGTGATATCGCCGTTCTCCTGTCGGTAAGCCAGGGTATGCTTTAGCCAGTTTTCGTCATCCCGATCTTGAAAGTCTTCCCGGTAGTGGGCGCCCCGGCTTTCTTCACGCGCAAGTGCGGATTCGACTATGGCGGAAGAAAAATCGAGTAAATACCCAAGTTCAAGGGCATCCAGAAGATCGGTATTAAAGTAGGAGCCTTTATCCATGATGGAGATGTTTTGATACCGGGTTTTAAGTTCCGCCAGGGTGTTCTGCATCTTGGTTAGCGTTTGTTCTGTACGGAAGACGGAGACATTATCCATCATGGCCCGTTGCAGATCCGTCCGGATATTTTCCGGCAGTTCATCCCCCTCGGCCTGCTTCAGCTCCTCCACCCGATCGGCGAGGTTACTCTGAGGACTCTCTGGTAACGGTTCAAATTCAACATCCCGAACAAATTTCGCCATATGGCGTCCGGCGCGTCGACCGAATACTACCAAATCCAGCAAAGAGTTTGTACCGAGCCGGTTTGCACCATGGACGGAAACGCACGCCACTTCTCCGGCAGCATATAACCCGGCTATCGGCGTATTGTCAGAATCATACACTACCTGCCCGTCCACATTGGTCGGAATGCCGCCCATGGCATAGTGACAGGTCGGCTGGACCGGGATCGGCTCTTCGGACGGTTCGATACCGAGATAGGTCCTCGTAAAAAATGAAATATCCGGCAGCTTTTCCTCGAGTACTTCTGAGCCGAGGTGCGTAAGATCCAGCAGGACGTAATCCTCGCCGTTAATCCCGCGGCCTTCTTCGACCTCCTTAAAAATCGCGCGCGATACCATATCTCTGGGAGCAAGATCTTTGATGGTCGGTGCGTACCGCTCCATAAAGCGTTCACCCTCACTATTGCGAAGAATACCTCCCTCACCACGGGCGCCCTCAGTAATGAGCACGCCGAGTTTTCGGAGTCCGGTGGGATGGAACTGGACGAACTCCATATCCTCCAGCGGAACACCCCGTCGAAATACAATGGCCATCCCGTCGCCGGTGTACGCATGGGCATTCGAGGTAATTTTAAAGGCCCGGCCGTATCCGCCAGTGGCAAAGAGCACGGCCTTGGCATGGAAGACGTGAATTTCTCCGGTTTTAATTTCGATGGCAACCACACCTTTACAGACATTGTCCTCGATGATGACATCGGCAACGTGAAATTCGTTGAAGAACCGAACGTGCCGCTTCATACATTGTTCGAACAAGGTGTGCAGAATCATATGGCCGGTGCGGTCGGCAGCGTAACAGGCCCGGCGGACGGCTTTTTCGCCGTAATTCCGGGTGTGCCCGCCAAAGGGACGCTGCGCAATTTTACCGTCTTCTGTGCGGCTGAAGGGGAGACCGAAGTGTTCCATTTCGATGACCGCGTCCACTGCGTCTCTGCAAAGGATTTCGATGGCATCCTGATCTCCGAGATAATCGCTCCCCTTCACGGTATCGTACATGTGCCATTTCCAGTGATCCTCTTCGTGGTTGCCGAGCGCGGCACTGATGCCGCCCTGGGCAGCGCCGGTATGGGAACGAACCGGATAGAGTTTGCTCAGGACTGCTACATTTGCTGATTCGGATGCTTCCAGCGCCGCCCGGAGTCCCGCTCCGCCGGCACCAACAATTACAACGTCAAATTGATGTACCATATTAATAATCCACTGGTTTGTGTATCACAATTATTGCTGTCGTGCCGAGCATAAAGATAGCGAACATGCCGATATACATGATGGTCGTAACCGCTACTCTCCAGCCGCGATGGGTAATGTAATCATCGATGATCATCTTTAGGCCGTTCGCACCATGATAGAGTGCAAAGAGCAGAAAGGAAAACTCGAATGTTTTCCACCACGGGTTCGCCAGTTTGGTAATGGCTAAATCATAACTGATATTACTGACGCCTTCCACGAAATGATAGACGCCAAAGTGGAACAGGACCTGGAAGAACAGGATGATTCCCGTAATTCGCTGGAGGTACCATCCAATGGCGCCGGAATTACTTGTGACGTGCTTTAAACTCATATTTTACCCCCTTATGTCCAGAGAAAATAAGCACCGGCGAGAAATACTACGCCAGTGACAATATAGGTTGCCCAGAGCAATGGCTTTGGATAGCGGGATCCGCTGGCAAAGTCCAGCAGAATAATCCGTAATCCATTCACCGCATGGAACATAATTGCCGCAAACAGAAAAATTTCCAACACCTTGAATAACGGAGTGTTATACAAGGCGATGACCTGATTAAATTCTCTGGGACCCTTGGCGATACTGAACATTCCTTCAATATGGATAATTATAAAGATAACCAGACCGACTCCGCTCAATCGGTGTAGTATCCAGGAAAGCATACCACCTCGCCATTTATACATAAAAATCCTCCTCCGATTCGCCAATGCGAGGGTTAGTAGTAGTAATTACTAGGAGTAATTACATCATATTAATAGATAGAATATTATATGAACAAACTAGTGCTTTTTCAACGACGGACTAAACCGATCGGCAGTTAAGTGGCGTTTTAAAACGGCAATTGATCCGGTGACATCGATATCTTTGGGACAAACTTCCTGGCAGTTGAAAATCGTATGGCAACGCCAAACACCGTGTTCGCCATCCACCAGTTCCATGCGTTCCTCACGAGCGGCATCTCTGGAATCGGAAAAGAAGCGCTGGGCCTTTAATAACGCGGCCGGTCCGAGGTACTCATCATCGTAATTGTTAACGGTACAGGAGGCAAAACAGGCGCCGCACAGAATACAGTCAATAATCGTATCAAGATGCGCCCGTTCGTCCGGCGTTTGAAGCCGCTCTATTTCACCGGGTTCATCCCCGGGAATGAGATACGGTTTAATATGTTTATATTTTTCCCAAAAGGGATCCATGTCCACAAAGAGGTCTTTCGTTACCGGCAGATGTGCCATTGGCCGGATTTTCACCGTTTTGGTATTCAGCGCGCTGATTTGGGTCTCACATGCCAGGCGATAGGTCCCGTTGATATGCATGGCGCACGATCCGCACACACCCGCACGGCAAGACGATCGGAACGCCAGTGAACCATCAATATGCTCCTGGATGTAATACAGTCCATCAAGGACCGTCATTCCGGATTTGGTCGGTACCGTGAATTCCGCAGTGTACGGCTTCTTATCCTTTTCCGGGTCGAATCGGAATATTTTGAATGATACTTCGCTCATATTCGTTCTCCTGCAGGTTAGTACTTGCGTTCTTTGGGTTCCCAGATACTCAGATCCACTTCGGAGGAGTCGAACCTGGGGCCGTCATTGGTGTAGTAGGCAAGCGTATGGTGCAACCAGTTGTCGTCGTCCCTGGTTGGGAAATCCGTCCGGAATTGTGAACCCCGGCTCTCCTTTCGTCTGGCCGCGCCTTTTATCATGACTTCTGCCATCGCAAGATTCCCGCCTAATTCCAGCGCCCACAGCAGATCAAAGTTGACCCGGAGGCCGGTACTGTTCAGCGTGATATTTTGGTATCGCTCCAGGAGTTCTTCTACCTTTTCGATACCTTCCTGCAGCGTTTTTTCTTCCCGGAAGACCCAGCATTTCCGGTTCATAGTTTCTTCCAGCTCATCTTTAATATCCGCCGGATTTTCTTCGCCGGCACCAGTGAACATGCCATCCAGGCGTGAAAGTTCCCGTTTTCTGGCGTCTTCGAATATTGTATCATCAGGCGTCTTGCCGCTGGCGCCATCCAGGACGTATTGTGCCGCGGAATCTCCGGCAATGGCGCCGTAAACGATGGTTTCCAGCATGGAGTTGCCGCCGAGCCGGTTTGCGCCGTGAACGCTGACAGACCCGCACTCGCCCGCCGCATAAAATCCGGGAACCCTCGAGGCCCCCAGTTCATTGGTATCAATTCCCCCCATTGTATAATGCATCCCCGGTTGAACCGGGACAGGCGCTTCAATGGGATCCACGTGAACGAATTTCATGGCCAAATCCCGGATACCGGGTAGCCGCTCAAGAATTTTATCGCGACCCAGATGTCTCAGATCCAGATGCAGGTATTCATCTTCGAATCCCCGGCCTTCCATAATTTCCCTGGTCATGTTGCGGGCGACGATATCTCTGGGAGCCACTTCCATTGCTTTGGACGAATCATCATAATTTGCCAGGAAGCGATCACCCTCATTATTCAGCAAGAATCCGCCTTCACCGCGGGCCCCTTCGGTCATAAGAATATTGGTTCCGAACAGCGTGGTTGGATGGAACTGGACAAATTCCAGGTCCTTGATGGGAATGCCCGCCCAGTAGGGGATGGCCATTCCCAAACCCGTGGATATCAACGCATTTGTGGTTTTTCCAAAGATGCGCCCCGCGCCGCCGGTTGCAAAGATTACCGCTTCCGATTTAATGACGTCAATCTCACCTGTTTGAAAATCCCAGACAATGACACCGTGACACACACCGTCGTCGACGATCAAACCGGTGACGATTTGTTCGTCGTAGACCACCATTTCGCCCCGTTCCGAGGCCTGTTCATATTTGACGCACTGCTCGTAGAGTGTATGCAGGAGCACGTGTCCGGTTTTATCCGAGGCAAAGCAGGTTCGCGGAAACCCGGCTCCGCCGAAGGGGCGCTGGGCAATCTTGCCGTCTGTCGTCCTGCTGAAAGGCACGCCCCAATGCTCCATTTCGCGTACCCGTTCGGAGGCATCTTCCGTCAGGCGTAATGCGGATTTTTGGTCGGCGAGATAGTCGCTTCCCTTCACCGTGTCAAATGCGTGGAGCTCCGGCGAATCATGGGATCCCCTGGGGTGATTCCCCAGCGGAGCATTAATCCCACCCTGCGCTTCAACTGAATGGGATCGCAGAGGGTGAACTTTCGAAACCACCGCAACTTTGACGTTCCGCTTATTCAGCTCCAGCGCCGCGCGCAAACCCGCCAGGCCACCGCCAACCACAATAACTTGATGATATCTCATTTTGTAAATCCTTTCTCAGACGGGTTTTGTGATTTCCGGAATAAAAATTGACAGACTGATAATTGCTACGATAGCCGTCAAAATAACGACCCAGGCCAGCATCCGCTTTTGCTGCCGGGTGAATCGCATGATGTCAACGAACGTCACCCGGATGCCATTAAACAGATGATACGCTACCGCCAATAATAACAGGTATTCAAAAATGTGGCCGACCAGATTATCCCATTTGTCCAGAGAATGGTTAAACGCGGCTTCCCCATCCTGCACGGCACTCAACGTCCAGATGTGCAGGAATACATAAATCGTCAGGGCAACTCCGGTTATCCGATGCAGGACAAATGAGACCATTCCCCAGTTCCAGTTGAGTTTCAGCTCGGTCAATGAATTCAGTTTCATAATGTCCTCCTTATGCCGAGACTGTAAACGGAATTAATGTGATGAAGCCCCAGATCACCGTAGCTACGCCAATGAGAAAAAGCCCCCATCCGTAGATTTGCTTCAATTTCGGGGAAGGATTATAATCGGTCAGCACATTCCAGATGCCGTTTAATCCGTGGTATACCACCGCAATAAGGAGCAGTGAATCAAACAGGATCCATCCCGGTGAGGAAAGTCGCTCGACAACTTTCTCGAATGTCAGCGGTTTTTCAATGAAATAGTGTAGTACCCAGAAATGCACAACCATTCCAACCACGAGGAACAGCGCGCTGAGGCGTTGCATAAACCATCCGAATACATGAGCGAAACTAGGTCTGTAAATTCTCATAATTCCTCCATTCCATTATGGAAAAATCGTTATCAACATAACGTTGGTGTATTAGCGAGGAGATGGAAATCCGGATTCTCTCAGGTGTGTCTGGGAATAGTACTGCAAAAATTGTACTCGAATTGTCCGGGAGCGACAGGGATACCATGTAAAGGTATATGTCGCTTGGATTCACCGGTGCCGGATATCCCGGTCACAAAGGATGTTTGTAATCAATTTTGCCCCTGGGCAGGGGACTCAATACAAAATATGAGATGAACTTCCAGCCATTTTGCAAATGTTGAGAAAAACACACTCCGAACCTGACTGATCCGTGGATATTTGGCGATGTGATAGAAAAATGACGGGAGTTGGAGGGTTGCCAAGTTGTGGTTCACTAGATGACCTTGGCGCGGAAACCTGATTTCCGGGCACATCGCCGTCACCTTCCTGCTTGTTTTTTCAGAGAGATTGGGTAAATTTCTCTGTCTAAAGAGGAAGGTCAGATACGCTTATGTTTGAAAATTTTCAACGATGGGTGGCACTCAGGAAACTGGAGCAACAAAGCCGTAAGAACGATGACGGTACAATCTCCTTCAGCAATGCTGTTTCCCGGATTAGCGAGATACTTATGTGTCTTCCATGGGATTACCGGGAATTCCGGGTCGCGCGGTATGTGCTCAAGTCATTGGATCAGGAGGACGTTGACCACAGGATTACGTTCGTGGCACCGGAAGAGTACAGGAATTTAATTCCTCGCCGTAAACATGACCGGATTTTAACCATTAACGGGACCGGCCGGGATCATCTGGGGCGATTTACGAGTGATTTCGTGGAGCGGGTGTTGGACCACGAGTACCAGGCCGCTGCCGATTTTAATACGGAGTTTGATTTCGGCACCTCACTCCTCTGCAGGCGTTCCGATGCTCCAATCCGGATCGGGTTTGCATTTGAGTATGCCAGGGTGTTCTACAATATTGAAATCCGGAAACCGGAAGATAAGTTCTTACTGGAGGGGGCCTATCGGAGTGTCCAGCGAATGCTTGCCATCGAGTCGGTGAAAGACTGATTCCTTCAAATGTTTTATAAACCGGAGAAATTGAGATGAATCTTTGTCTCTTTGAAGATCGACGCGTTGAAGACTGTTCTCCTATTACTCTGACCCGGCCTGTTTTTGACATGCGTTGCGGCATATCACCACTCCGCGAAAAAATCGAGCACCGGTTGTCCGGTGAGGAAATAATTTATCACGTCCGGGAGTATCTGAAGGATGTCGTTCGGGAAGCGTATCCGGATGCTTTGGTCAACCAGCTCCCGGCGGAGGATACACTGTTCATCAATGGCCGGGTGTTGTTTAACGAATTCTACGAAATCATGGAACACGAAAACGAACCGGTGCTCTATGAACAGGATGACCAGATTTTTGCCGCATTTGTACCGGCGCGGCTCATTTCGAAGGTCACAGTTACTGGCGAGGAAAAGCTGCTTTCTTTTGACAATATATCGTTTGCGGAAACTCATTCAGTTCGGTGGAAGGCGTTCCGATATCCCTGGGAATTTGTCCACTCGAACGCTGCAGAAATTGAAGCGGATATCCACCGGAAAAACCTGCAGAAATCTGTACCGACAAGCGACTATCCCCAAGCCCATTTTGTGAACGATGCACAGATATACATCGGCACCGGGGTGACAATCCATCCCGGCGTTGTGCTTGATGCGACGTCAGGGCCGATTGTGCTGGATGAAGAGGTAACCATCGGAAATAACGCATCCATTACCGGGCCGTGCTATATTGGCAAACACTCCAAAATTTCCGCGGTCAGTAACATCACCGGGGACGTATCAATCGGTCCCGTGTGCAAAATCGGCGGTGAGGTGACCGAATCAATAATCCAGGGCTATTCCAATAAAAAACACGGCGGATTTTTGGGAGGATCCTTTCTGGGTGAATGGGTGAACCTGGGAGCGGATACCAATAACAGTGATTTGAAGAATAACTATTCTACGGTGTCGGTCCCGGTGAACGGTGATTTAGTGGACACCGGTCTACAGTTTTTCGGCTGTATTATCGGCGATCATTCCAAGACCGCCATCGGCACCACCATCAACACTGGATCTTCCATTGGCCTCGGGAGCAATCTTTTCGGTACGGGATTCCCGCCGAAGTTCATTCCGTGCTTTTCATGGGGCGGTGCTGACTCACTGGTGGAACACCAGTTTTCAAAGATGGTAGAGACTGCGGAAATGGTAATGGGGCGACGGGAGGTTGAGATGACTGCTGCCTACCGGACTATGCTAGATGTGGTTTTTCAGAGAACTGCCGGTCATCGGTAAACACGAGTGATCGGATTACTGATGGTTTACGGTACATTGAAAGGGAAATAAAACTGGTCATTTCAAATAAGCCACTTCAGGGGTACGCTGAGGAACCTCGCAAAGGAGCCATCGGGGAAAAATGACCAGATCATTCAACGATTCCGCTTGGGCGGTGCCGCTCAGAATGGTTGTATTACCAGTTAGCAAACGTAAAACTTAAGTCATTCCGACCGAACGTCAGTGAGCGGAGGAATCTCGGAAAGGAACCTCCGGAGTCTAAAATACTACTCTCCCTGCCTCGCAATAAAATTGCGAGGCTACCCTATGGAGCCTTGAAATCTTATTCCAAGGCGGGCAGCTCGGTGGGAGAATATCCGTCCTTTGCACTCCGAGGTGAAACTGACCAGATCCTTCAACTGCGGTTCGAATACATCGAATCCTCACTCAGGATGACTGCTGGGTTTAGGTCTTATAGATAAAGAATATATCGAGTCATTCCGACCGACCCCGATTCATCGGGGGAGCGGAGGAATCTCGTGAGGGAACCTCCGAGGTAAAGTTAACGAGATCCTTCGGCTCCTCCGCTTGCGCGGAGTCGCTCAGGATGACTGGTTGGTTTAGACTCTGAAAAGTATATGCCCGACACTTACTACGTCTATATGGAAACCAATGAATGGCATACCGTCCTCTACACCGGTTTGACTAATAACCTCATCAAGCGCGCATACCAACACCGGCAGAAGTTAATTGACGGATTCACTAAAAAGTATAATGTGACGAGGCTGGTCTATTATGAGTTGTATCCCACGGCATGGGAGGCTATTGAGCGGGAAAAGCAAATCAAAGGCTGGCGGCGGGAGAAAAAGGAGGGGTTGATTAATGCGATGAATCCGGAGTGGAAGGATTTGTACGACACGTTAGATTATGAATAATGACACATACGTATCAAAACAGTCATCCCGACTGAGCGTAGCGAACGGAGGGATCTGGTGACGAATTCTCCAGAGTGGAATTTATGAGATCCTTCGACTGCGGTTCGATTACATCGAATCCTCGCTCAGGATGACTGGTGGGGTTTTCGCCTTTTTTATCAGACGTATAATTTGAAAAAGTCATCCTGAACGAGCTTTCTTCATCCGGAAATCGGGCGTTTGTCCGTAATCGGAGTACTGCACTCCAATAATCCCCACCGATTACCCTTTTTTCTTGGTCCACCCCATATTACATTTATTCACGATAGATTGAGTCGCCGGACACAACTATTATTTCTATCCTGGAGGTCTATTATGGCTGACACCCATCAACCGAGTTTCATGAAGTCACTTTTTCAGGGTAAAATCGAGGAAGATCTGCTTTTTCCATATCCTGCACTGGATGGAGAAGAAGCCGACAATCTGGAATTACTCATCGATACGCTCCACAAGTTCGCGGCGGATAATATTGATTCAAAAGCCATTGATGAAAACAGCGAAATTCCCATGGAGGTGTTGAATGGTTTAGGTGAATTGGGCCTCTGGGGATTGATAATCCCGGAGAAGTATGACGGATATGGATTCTCCCAGACGGCGTATAGCAAGGTTTTCGAGGAAATTGCCCGCATTGACTCATCCATTGTGGTGACGCTCGGCGCACATTCCTCCATTGGACTCAAGGGACTATTGCTTTTCGGTTCTGATGAGCTAAAACAGAAATACCTTCCCGGTCTCGCTACCGGAGAGCAGCTGGCGGCGTTCGCTTTGACTGAACCGGGTTCCGGGAGCGATGCCGCGAGTATTGCCACCCGGGCGGAGTTATCGGACGATGGTAAATACTATATTCTGAACGGAACGAAGATTTGGATTACCAACGGCGGCATCGCGGACGTGTTTACCGTGTTCGCTCAGACGGAAATGGAAATCGACGGGGAGAAAAAGGATAAAATCACGGCCTTTATTGTTACCAGAGATATGGAGGGTTTCAGCAGCGGAGGGGAGGAGAAAAAGCTCGGAATCAAGGGAAGTTCAACCACGGAGCTGCATTTCGATAATGTGAAGGTCCCGGTTGAAAATATGTTGGGACCAAGGGGGAAGGGCTTCAAGGTGGCGATGATGGTATTAAACAGCGGACGACTGGGGCTAGCATCGGGATGCGTTGGCGCTATGAAGGATTTGGTCGGTATGAGTACGGAACACGCCCTGCAGCGGGAGCAATTCCAAACAAAGATTGCCGAATTTGAGATCATCAAAGAAAAGATTGCCCGCATGAATATGAACGCGTACGTCACCGAGAGTATGGTGTATCATACCACGGGACTCGCCGATATGGAGGAAGTGGATTATTCTTTGGAATCGGCTATCTGCAAGGTCTATGCGTCGGAGAAGTTGTGGGATGTGGTAAATGAAGCGTTGCAGATCAGTGCGGGCGCCGGATATATGAAAGAATATCCGTATGAGCGTTTTCTCCGGGACAGCCGGATAAATATGATTTTTGAGGGTACGAATGAAATCCTTCGGGTTTTTGTGGCGCTCATGGGTATGGAAGCGCCGGGCGATTATTTGAAGAAAGTGGGTAAAGCGCTCAGGGATCCTATCAAATCGGCAGGACTGCTGACAGATTATGTATACAAAAAAATTCGACGATCCGTAACGCATCAGGAACTTCCGAAAGCGCACGAAGCGTTAAAGCCTTCTGTGGAAGCATTTACCAAATATGTAGACGAACTCGCCGGTACCGTGGAGAAGGTATTGACCACACACGGTAAAAAAATTATCCACCGGGAACATATCCAAAAACGGATTGCCGAGGCTGCCATGGAACTTTATGCCATGGGGACTACGATTTCCCGGACTACCGCAGACATCGAAGCCGATGGACTTGAGTCGAGCCAGGTCGGTATCGATATCTGTAATACGTTCTGCGAGGAATCCTGGCGACGGATCAGGCGGCGGCTAACCATGACCGAGAGTAATCAGGATGAGACCATAAACGCAATGGCTGAGGCGATCTATGCCCGGCGAGGATACGTGAGTTAGCCTTTATCACCGGCTGCGAGGATGAGATATGACATTGAGCTCGGGAGGTAGCTTGTTCCATGTTTTTTGGCGGTTTACCTTGAATCAGTCGCTCGAAAATGGTATCGTTATTCGCTATATTTTAAAAGCAGACGAAAGAATATAAATAGTATCTTGAAACAATATTTCATAGCGGTGAATAAACATAACATCTCTTCTCTGGGATTACTTTTAATTCGACTTGATCGGTCTTGCAGAGAGGGAAAGGAGTGTTATGATCATTGAGAGTATTGAAGGCGGATACGACAAGAATTTTACTTATCTCATTGCGTGCGAAAAGAGCCGGCAGGCAGCAGTTATTGACGCCGCGGTAGGCGCGGAACAGATTCTCCGGACGGCATCCGACCTTAACCTGAACCTCCAGTATTTGATCCTGACACACAGTCATCACGATCATTATGCATGGGCTGACGCGCTCTTAAAAAAAATGCGCAATATGACGCTGGTGATGTTTGGGAATGCCATTAAAGATATTGGCGAAGATAAACATATATCAGTTGAAGATAAGGATACTATGTTTCTGGGGGGCGAACAGTTGAAGTTTTTACACACCCCGGGGCATTATCCCGACAGTATTTGTGTGGTGGCCGATGGTGCGGTATTTACCGGTGATACCCTGTTTGTCGGACGTACCGGGCGCACGACCAGTCCGAAAAGTGATACCAGGCAGCTGTACAAAAGCATTAAGGAAAAAATCCTCCCACTACCGGATGAAACTGTTGTGTATCCCGGCCATAATTACGGCGATAAACCGTATAGCACCATCAGGGAAGAAAGGGAAAATAACAAGTTCCTCCAGGCGGATTCTGCTGACGAATTCAAAGATATTATGGCCGAATACGAGGAGATGCGTAAAGTCGGTACCTGAAAGTTATTCCCACAAAAGGCAGTGAGTTTGATGATTTCTGAGTTTCCGAATTTTCATATTACATTATAACAGAGCAGAGGGGAGTCAATGGATAATATTATTTCGTACCTGCGTGAGCATCGGGCAGATTATTTGGAGAAAGTGAAAGATATCGTTGCCATACCCAGCGTCAGCAGCGATCCGGAGCGGAAGAGTGAGATGATCCGGTGTGCGGACCACCTGAAAAATGATATGGCCGAGGCTGGATTGGAGAACCTGGAACTCAAGGAAACGCCCGGAAATCCCATCGTATACGGGGATTGGTTACATGCGGAAGGCGCTCCGACAATCCTGATTTACGGCCATTACGATGTTCAGCCCGAAGATCCGGTGGATCTCTGGGAGACGCCGCCATTCGAAGCTACTGAGCGGGATGGTCGCCTCTATGGCCGTGGCGTCATTGATGACAAAGGGCAGCTCTACATTCATTTGGCAGCGCTGAAGGCCTGGTTTGAAAATGAAGGTCAATTACCGCTGAACGTGAAGGCGATCTTCGAGGGCGAAGAGGAAATCGGAAGCAAGCATCTGGACGATTTCCTGAACGAGAACAAAGAGATGCTTCAGGCGGACTGTGTGGTTGTCTCCGACACAGGAATGTTCGCTAAGGGGGTTCCCTCAATTACGTATGGATTACGTGGTCTTGCCTATTTCCAAATAGACCTGGAAGGGCCGTCCGGAGATTTGCACTCCGGATCATTTGGCGGGCCGGTGGACAATCCCGCAAATGTGTTAGTTCGGATGTTGGCGCAACTGAAGGATGACGATGGCCGCATTGCAATTCCGGGTTTCTACGATAAAGTTCAGGAACTCACCGACGAAGAACGGGAAAATTTTGCCAATCTGCCTTTTGATGCAGATGAATTTCGCGACGAGAGCGTTGGCGCACCCGGATTGGCCAAAGATAAGGAATACTCGGTGCTGGAGCAGCTCTGGTGCCGTCCGACGCTGGACATCAACGGTCTGAACTCCGGGTTTACCGGCGAAGGTGCCAAGACGGTGATTCCGTCGAAAGCCATGGCCAAAGTCAGCATGCGATTGGTTCCGCATCAGGATCCGGAGAAGATCGGTGACCTGTTTGAATCCTTTATCAAAGAGATAGCGCCCGATACAGTGAATGTCAAACTCACCCGGATGCATGGCGGCTACTACTATCTCGCCGATATCAACGAGCCGATGTTCGAAGCGGCACGGGAATCCGTGAAGCGGGCGTTTGACAAGGAGACCGCGCTGATCCGGGAAGGCGGTTCCATTCCGTTTGTGCACAGCATTACCCATATTCTGGACTCACCGGCCATTTTACTGGGATTCGGTCTGCCGGATGAGAATGCGCACGCCCCCAACGAGTGGATGGATCTGGAAAACTTCTACCTCGGTATGGAAAGTATTGCATACCTTTACGAGGAGATCTCCAAACGGACGTGACCTTACCATTACTGTAATGATGCTATAAAGATGCCATCCCGTCCGGACGGGATGGCATCTTTTGGTATAGGATTAAATCATTGGAAACACACTATTCGCGAACCGAAACCTTCTTATTACTCTGTCCGGACGGGTAATTGAGTCATTGCGAGCTATTGTGGGGCTTTAGCCCATTTAAATATCAGACTCTGCAATAAAGCAAGAATATGTAAACTTGTAACACAGGAAAGTAGATGAGGACACGTTTTTTTATCACCATATTGATCATTCTGTCACTGGCGGTATCTGTCACAGCTCAAACTGAGCAACTCACCGTTGAAAAGATCTACCGGGATTTCAACTTCTCCGAGCAGACACCGGAGGAGCTTACCTGGCTGCCATCGTCTGAAGCCTATTCCTATATATCCAGAGACTCAGTGAGAGACGAGGAGCAAATCGTCAAAGTTGACGCCGAAACTGAGGAGCGAAGCACCGTGGTCACGGAGGATTCTCTGGATCCCCAGGACGATTCCGTGTCGGTTTCCCTGAGATCGTATCAATGGCTGCCTAACGAGAGTGGACTGGTGTTTACAGGGTCAGGCGAGGTTTGGTATTACGATTTGAGGGAGGAAAAATTAGTCCGCCTGACAAACTCCGATGCTACTGAGGAAGTGGTACAGTTGGCGCCAAACAGTCGATATATCTCGTATGTACGGGAGTACAATCTCTATCTCTATAATTTAAAAACCGGAAACGAGACGCAATTAACTCAAGACGGAGATAAACAGCGATTCAACGGGAAGCTGGACTGGGTCTACCAGGAGGAACTCGTTGGCCGCGGGAATTTTACCGGTCACTGGTGGAGCCCGGATTCCCGGCACATCGCGTACCTGCAGTTTGACGAATCCCAGGTGCCGGATTATCCGTTGGTGGACGAAATTCCGTATCACCCGGATCTGCGTATGATGCCGTATCCCAAGGCCGGCGATCCCAATCCGGTGGTGAAACTCGGGGTCGTCAACACCGAAGGGCAACCGGAGACAACGTGGATGGATGTTGGGAATAAAACAGACCAATATATTCCCCGGGTTTACTGGGTGCCGGACGGAGAACGGCTGACGTTTATGCGATTGAACCGGAGCCAGCAGCATCTGGAGTTTTTAGTGGCAAATACCAGCGATGGAGAATCCCGGGTGATCCTGGATGAATCCGATCCCTCCTGGGTCAATATTGGGGATGAAGTCCATTTTTTTCAGGAGTCGGAGCGGTTCTTGTGGGGATCCGAGCGGAGCGGATACCGACACCTCTATCTGTATGATCTGGACGGGAATCTCATTAACCAGATTACGGATGGCGAGTGGATGGTCACCGAGGTCTCCGGAGTGGATGAAGTACGAAACCAGACATGGTTTATTGCGACAAAGCAGGACATAAATCAGCGGCAATTATACCGGGCAAATCTTGATGGTACAGGGCTTGAGCGAATTTCTTCACGCACCGGCTCCCACGAAATTTCGTTATCGCCGGACGCCAATTATTATTTTGATGAGTATTCCGATCTGCTGGTACCGGAATACCTTACACTCCACTCCAATGATGGAAAAAGGCTTCGGACCATCGGCAAGACACCGGAACTCCGGACCGAGCGATACGGGTTACAGGAACCGGAATATTTTACCTTTCAGGGGGACAGTGGCCTTACGTTTCACGCGTCGATACTGAAGCCGCCAGAGTTCGATCCGGATCAGGAATACCCTGTGCTAATCTACGTATACGGCGGCCCCCACGCCCAGGTTTTGGCCCGGGACTTCGGTCGCAAGCGCCATCTCTGGCACCAGATGATGGCACAAAAAGGCTATATCGTGTTTAGTATGGATAACCGGGGATCTTACGGCCGGGGCCATCGCTGGGAGCAGGCTGTTTATAAGCAATTGGGTAAGATGGAACTCCGGGATCAGCTCCGGGGTGTTGAGTATCTCAAATCGTTGCCATATGTGGATGCCGATCGGATCGGTATCTGGGGCTGGAGCTACGGCGGATACATGACGCTGTATGCGCTCACCCATACTGAGGCGTTCTCCACCGGCATTTCGGTGGCGCCGGTGACGGACTGGCGGAACTACGATACCATTTATACAGAGCGCTACATGGGATTACCGTCGGAGAATCCGGACGGATATAAACGGAGCGCCCCCACGAATTATGCCAATGATTTGTCCGGAAAGCTTTTGTTGGTACACGGAACCGCTGATGACAACGTGCATTTTCAGAACTCCGTACAGATGATTGACGCGCTTATTGCCGCCGGGAAGGATTTTGACCTAATGATTTACCCCCAGCAACAACACGGTATCAGTCCTACCAAAGACCGTATTCATCTTTATGAAAAGATGACGCGGTTTATTGAGGAGCATTTGTAGATACTCCTCCGTCGGTGGCGGTTTTACGTTTATGTCTTATGGAAAAGGAAAAATAAGTCATTCCGACCGAATCCGGCGGCTGCCGGATGAGCGTCTCACCAGAGTCTCCTTCCGGAGGAGGAATCCCGTAAAGCACCTCTGGAGTGAAGATGACGAGATCCCTCGACTCGCTCCGCTCGCTCGGGATGACTGGTGGGGTATTTTATCGTGCAAAGTAAAAAATGGAGTCATTCCGACGGAGGCCGGTATTCAGGGCGATTGTCCCGGAAGGGACTCCTTTGGAGGAGGAATATCGTAAAGGCACCTCCGAAGGGTGGACGACGAGATCCGTCGGCTGCGTCCGGCTGTCGCCGAACTTCGCTCAGGGTGAATGGTGCGGGATAATTTATGTCAAAAATAAAAAACGGCCATCCCGAAAAGAGATGGCCGTTTAAATAATAGGCTTAAATTGGAGCGTGGATTAAAACGCCAGTTCCTGTCCCAGCGAAAAGGAAACCCCATCAGCGTTATTGAAGAATCCACCGGTTTGGGAGAAACCCAGAACAAACCGATAGTGGTCAAACTCAAACGCCAGCCCGGTGCCCCAGCGGAAACCGGTTTTGCCGCCGATAGAGACACCAAATCGAAGCGGGAACCAGCCAACCGGACGGTATTCTGACGCCACCGAGATCATCGGTGTGGTTGATGAATTGAATCGGTTGGAAAATCCCTGCCTGTAATTGACAAACATCTTGAGGTTGGAATAGAGGTCATATTGAAATCCGGTCACAAAATATGCCGGATACGGGGTGGTAAATCCGGTAGTGTCGGTCCGGCTGTCCTGTTTTAAGGCTTTGTCCAGCAGCGAATCGGTATCCGCATTGGCTAGATCCACCGTATCGGTGTTGAAATCAAATTTGTAGTTGTAAACCGTGGAATAATCATCTGTCCAACTCACAAAGCCGGCTACATTATTCAGTCCGGCGCTGGCGGTCATCCGGTCGTTAATTTCGGCCGCAATCCCGACATCGAAAGCCATGCCATAGCCCATCAGGCTGGATTTTGCCGTGGCTTCTCCCTTGATGGACAGGCTGTCGGGAGCGAAGGTGATCGCGCCATCCACGTAGTCGGTGGACATGTATCCAATCCCACCAAGCAGCTTTATGCCGCCGCCAACGTAGGTCCGGTTGACGTAATCTTCGAGCATGGGAATAGAAACTTCCCGCCCGTGCGCTATTGAGAGCGCTGTAACGGATTGAAATTCGCCATTGAGATCGCTCAGGGAAATCGGTTCATTGAATTTATTACCCTGGAATACAAATTTGAGTAACGGTTTCGGCATGACGACTGCACCGGAGAGGTTCCCGTCTAAACTCACTGCCGTGCGTCCGAAGGACAGACCAAGAATCCGGGCCTGCACCATTGGCTCCAAACTCCAACCGGTACTTGGGAACGCTGAAAGGAGATCCCGTTTATCCTGTTCGTCCAGGAATATTCCGCTCAGCATATATTGGTTGAGCCACGATGCGGAGATTGCGTTATTGCGTAGTTGTAACGCGGGCACCGGGACAAGCGGAAAAAGCCCGAAACTCATAGAGAACCGGGGATTATCGGCATAACCGAGGTTGGCCGGGTTCCACCCGATGACATCGCTGCCACGGGATTGCGTCGCGAAACTATTTGAGAAGGATACGCTCCGTGGCGACACATAACTCTGGGCCTGAACCGGGGAATCGACAACCAGTAACAGGGCTGCAAGGAAAATCAGTGTGATTGTTTGTATTGTTTTCATCATTATATCCTTATTCATTGTCCTGCAAATGATCATTCAGGTAACGGACTGTTCCGTACAACGTCATTTTCAGCGAATCTGTTGAGAGAAACCGAGATGGTTGACCATCCGGACGTTCTAACATCATCACGCGGGTCTTGACGTAACTGGAATCCTTAAAGTGGGCGAATTTGGTCGTGTCCAGAGAAATCGAATCCAGCACTTCCGTCATTGCCGGGACATGGAGCGTAGCAAGCGTATCAGGTATTATTGTGGAACCGGATTCGAATGTCATGGTATCCTGTGCCACCATTACTTGAACGTCTGCGCCAAACTCAAACTGGTTTTCCATCCTGGCATAGAGGGTAAACTGTCGGATTCGATCCACGGTTTCGGCTTCTATGGGATCCACTTTTTGCGGATCGAGTTCAACAACCGCGTCGTCTGTTATTTCAAACTCCAGCGGAGCGGTGATGTTGATCTGTCCGGCAACAAACTGATTGGAGGCCACGGTGCCAACAGCCCCGGGCGCGCCGGCGGTTGCCTGTCCGCTGGCAACGATCCTGTCCGGAAAAATGTTAATCAGGTCTTCGGCGTTGGGGATGATGACGGTACTGCTGTCTGCGATGTTCCAACTTCGAATTTCATCGTTAATGACCGAATCTCCGTCAGCATTGTACGATTTGATTGTCAAATCCAGGAAGACCGGGATACCAATATTGGTATCGAAATCGATCTTCATATCCACGTGGTTAAATTTCACGCCCTTTAACTCTTCCGGAATGCCGGTCACGCTTTGTTCCACTGGATCTATATTGATGCTGACCGGATCAATTTCTCCTTCAATCTCGGAGAAACTCACGTTGGTAATATCCACATCCACATCAATAGAATCCCCAAGCGTTAGCGTCATCAGTGAATCCGGCGGTATACGCGTCCGGGAAGTATAGTGAATATTTTGATCATCCAGCGGCATTTTGATTGTGTAATTGTCCAGGGGGATATTTCGAACCACTGGGGTATCGTTGTCCGGCATGGCAATCACGGTATCGAGGGAGGTGCCGTTGGAATAAAATTCCTCAAGTATAAGCCGAACATTGGCTTCAACACCTATTCTATTTGTGATAGTCATAGCCAGGTTGCCCGACTGGATGACAGCTTCCTTTACCTTTGAGTCACTGTTAAGTGCAATGGTATCTTCCTCCACCATGGCATCCTGGGTAAAGTACCCGGTGGCTTCACTGATGGTGAGTTCAGAGACATTAATAGTTACAAAGATGGAGTCTTCCAGATTGTATTGCGCATACACACCTCCGCCGGTGGTAATAGTGGTGTAGTAGAGATTCTGATCATTCTGGGGCATCCGGATTTGGCGTCCACTCAAATCGATAACAGCCGTATTTTGTCCCGGATTGATGTCGATATTCCGGGTCAGGGTATCGCTGGAACCGGGCGACTCAAATATCTGATGGAACTTCAGTTCCAGATTCGGATCGCCACCGATCTGATTATTAATGTCCAGGGTAATATCACCCTCCTGAATAGTGGCCCGGAGAATTTCATTTTCCGAAGTGATCGGAATATTATCAGTTTCTTCCGTGCGTTTTTCTTCCAACACACCGAGTATTTGGGAAATCGTCATGTCAGTAAGATCTATCTGAACGTTCACACTGTCGTTCTGGTTAATGGTCTCGTAGTCTGAACTGGTATTACCGTCGTTTTCCGTGTTGACGGTTACCACTTCATACGAGTATTCAACCACCTGATTTGCCGTGTCCATCACCATCGTTTGTCCTGCAATAGAATAAGTCTGAGATACGGTCTGATTCGCCGGCACGGAAAAGGGACCTCGTTCATAGACATCGCCCGCATCATTCACTAGTGAAGGAATAGTAAGGGTAACGTCGCTATCAACGTTCATATTATTCGCAATTTCAATTATCAGGGAGCCCTCTCTTAACCGCGCTTCTTCTATTTTATTGTCGGATGTGGCCAACTCAATTTCTGAATCCTGATTAATAGTCTGGCTGGGGATTTTTGCGTCGGCCTCAGTGGCGACCAGATTTTCGGCGGAGACTTCCACATAAAATCCGGTATCCAGATCGCTGTTTTCAACCGTGACCTGCTGTCCCTGGGAGCCGTCTGACTCACCTGTGATATGAATCAGAATATCGCTGCCCAGTGAATCACCAGCCAAGTCGATCGTCCGGGTTGCGCTTCCTCCTTCGGGAATATGTTCGTCGAATACAGCCTGCGCAAACTGGGTGCTGTCGGCGTTATCGTACAAAAGTGAGACGGTAATCGGTTCGCCCAACGGAATGAACATATTGTTATGGATTGTGAGTACCAGTTGTCCCTCCTGCAGCTCTACACTCTGAAAGGATTCAAACTGGAAGCTCTTTGTGTTAGGCCTTAAATCGCCACCCTCCACGCTGTCAACTGTGGTTGGACCGCTTTGGGTTTGGGTCTCCAGTGCCTGCACCACCGCCTGAGGCATAATATTCCGGAAGGTGAACCTATCCGATTGTTTGGGATCGGTATCATCCAGCTCAATTGTGCCAACTTCAGTCGTTACACCTTTGGAGACATCATCTAGAGTGACCTCCTCAAATCCCACCTGATCCTCTTTCTGGTCACTGGCGATGGTTACATCGTCTACCGTCTGGGAAAATGACTTATGGACGTCATCCATTTCCAGCTGGTCGCCAACCTCTACGCTATCGATGGGGAACGAATCCCTGAACGCGAAAAGTGTAGAATCCGATAAGCCGGAGCCTTGGTAATCCGGTGGAATGGTCGTAATCAATGAATCGCTGGCCAGTTCTTTAAGGGTAACGTGATCCTTAATCAGAGGAAACTCAAGGTTAATAATCCAGCTTGGCAGCTGTGGATTCGTCGGGTTTTTCAGGGTACATCCTGCGATCAGGGAAATAGCCAGTAAAACCACGATTGGTTTTATGTATCTTTGTATTGACATCTCTTCTTACTCCTTTAGGCCTGAACTCGATCCGGCTGAAATTCAGGAGTTTATTCTTTTTGCTCTGTTATCTGCACAGAAAAATGTGAACATACGAAACCGTTTTATCTATTAAAAGCTGTTAATAACAATTATGCGCGAATTTAAGCATCAGTATAAGGTATTCTGTTGATATTCATCACAAAACACACAGAAAAATTTACTATCAGAAAACCTGTTTTAACCCTGCGCTTCCGCCTTTCCTCTTGCAATTGAGAGGTACCGAAGCTATTTTAAAAATTACGTTTTAAGGGCACTTTACAACGGAGGGAAGGAGAAATTAATGGCGACAGCAGACAACAAATGGGCGCTTGTCCTCGGGGCATCTAGCGGGTTTGGAAAGGCGACGGCCCTTGAGTTAAGCCGGTACGGATATCACATTTGCGGTATCCATTTTGACCGAAAATCCATGCAAACCCAGGTGGATGCCATAAAGGAGGAGATCGAAGGGAACGGAACCACGGCACTGTTTTTTAATATCAATGCCGCGGATGAAGAAAAACGAGGAGGAGTACTTGATGATCTGAGCCAAAAATTTGCTGAGGCCAACGGTACTTCCCAGGTAATGATACTTATGCACAGTCTGGCGTTTGGTACTCTCCGGCCGTTTATTACCGATGAACCAAGTGATGCCATCGCAAAGAAACACATGGAGATGACCCTGAATGTGATGGCACACACTCTGGTCTACTGGACTCAGGATCTTGTCCACAGAGATTTGGTTGGAGAAGGAACCCACATCTTTGGGATGACCAGTTCCGGAGGCCATGAAGTCTGGAAAACCTACGGCGCCGTTTCCGCGGCCAAAGCTGCGCTCGAATCACACATCCGTCAACTGGCGTTTGAACTGTCCCCCCAAAATATTGCTGTTAATGCCATCAGGGCGGGGGTGACCGACACACCGGCACTCCGGAAAATTCCCGGGAGCGATGAAATGATAGATATCGCAACACAAAAGAATCCCGGCGGTCGCTTGACGACGCCCGAAGATGTCGCCAGTGCCATTGCTTTGCTCGCTGATGCAAACAACACCTGGATGACCGGAAATGTGATCGGTGTGGACGGCGGAGAAGATGTCGCCGGATAAAAATTCGCACAGATTCCAAGGAAGCACAAACGGCTCTGTTTGAAGCAGAGCCGTTTTTTTATATCCCCTCATCCCATAAAAATTTCGATTATCCATTGTATCGCTAAATGGTGATTTTTACCTTTTTTGGATATGGAAAATGCGACGCCACAGGTTGAAAACACGTCTGAAACGGCTCAAGCCATTTCACTCCGGCAGGAGATCTACCGGAAAGACGTTGAAAAAATGGCCGATTGGGTTGAGGATGATGAGGTCACCGCCTATCTGAACGAGGAGCAAAATATCGATGAAACCCTACATCGGGCTTTGCAGGAATCCTCGCTCCCCATTTTTTCTCACCGGTTCAACCGGAACGGCAGTTTTTTTATGATTACGCTGGGGCGCTGGGGTCCCATCGGATTTCTCAGACTTGTCCCCCAAGATCCCGGAGCGGAGATTGTGGTGGTAATTGGTGAGCGATCCCAATGGGGAAACGGCTTTGGGTACGCTGCAATTATCAAGGGTGTCAAACGTGCATTTTACGAGTGGCGGGAGGACAGGGTTATCGCAAAAATCCAGCACGGGAACGATCGGTCAAAGCACGTTTTCCGGAAAGTCGGATTTATCCCGGTGGACAGAACCTCCAACGAGGAAAAATTTGTCCTCACCCGGGAAGATTTCCGGTAAATTTTTTTTCGCTTTTTTTATCCGCCTTTTATGAGTGCATTCTAAAAGCCCTATTGTCATTTAGATGTTTAGGGAAATTATAAAAACCATGAGAATTTGAATAGCCCCGTCCCGTCCGGACGGGACGGGGTAAGTAAGGAATCATATCAAAATATAGGGGCTTCAGCCCTTTTTTAAGAGTAAGCTCTTCTATTGTCTGTCAGCATTAATTCCTACCCTAGCCATTCACCCACCTCATTTGCAATTTTCCCTGAAGTTATGAACCTTTGTGAAGAAGCATGAAATCAGGGCGGAGGACATCAGAGGCGAAAACCTCTGAAGATTCCGAGTAGAATAAAATGAAAGTTTCGGGTACAAATAATGAAGCCCCTGCAGACTAAAAGAAAGACATATAATTGGCGTTGGTCAGTCCTAGGAGGGGTTGTACTGATCATACTGGTAATGACACCGGCTTATGGACAGATCCAACTCACCGAAGCCTTTCCGAACCTTATATTTACGCATCCAGTGGATTTGCAGACACCGGCTGACGGGACGGATCGCCTCTTCGTGGTTGAGCAGCGGGGCGTCATTACCGTATTTAAAAACGACTCAACCGTTTCCACATCCAATACATTTTTAGACATTACAGGGCTGGTCGATGATCGGGGGGCCGAAGAAGGACTCCTCGGGCTGGCGTTTCATCCGGACTATGAAACGAACGGATACTTTTATGTAGATTATACCACATCGAATTCCACGACGGTCCTCTCACGGTTTCAGGTCAGCAGCCAGAACCCCGATTCGGCAGATCCGGCAACCGAAACCGTCCTGCTGGAAGTGGATCAACCGTACGATAACCATAACGGCGGCCAACTTGCATTCGGACCGGATGGGAAACTGTTGGCGTCCTTCGGTGATGGCGGTGACGGCGGAGATCCGCATGGTCACGGCCAGGATCTGACGACATTATTAGGTTCGATTATCCGTATCGACATCGATAATACCCAAAACGGTAAACCGTATACAATTCCGTCGGACAATCCGTATGCCGGAAATACGCAGAGATATCGGGAGGAGATTTATGCCTACGGTCTTCGGAATCCGTGGCGATTCAGTATAGACTCAGCAACCGGTTTAATCTGGGCCGGTGATGTAGGGCAGCAGGACTATGAGGAAGTTGACATTATCCGGCCTGGTGAAAATTATGGCTGGAATATAATGGAAGGTTTTCACTGTTTTGATACCGCTCCCTGTGATACATCAGGCCTCACCATGCCAGTTGTTGAATATACGCACAGCGATAGCGGGGGCCAATCCATCACCGGCGGATATGTCTATCGGGGTACAGCCAATCCCGAGCTCTCCGGTAAATATGTGTTTGGAGATTACGTCAGTGGGCGCATCTGGACTTTGGATGCCAGCGAGACATCGGATGCTGAAAAGACACTTTTACTCAATTCCGATCTGGAAATCGCAGCGTTCGGAACTGATAATAAAAATGAATTGTACATCTGTGCCTTTGATGGAAATATTTACACGTTTCGATCAACTACCACTGCAATAAACGATGAGCGGACAGAGAATTTACCTGCGACACCGACTCTGTCCAACTTCCCAAATCCGTTTAATAACAGTACGAAAATTCTTTACAGTCTGTCTCATAAGGGCCGGGTGACTATTGAAGTATTTGATTTATCCGGAGAACGAATCACCACCATATTGGATGAGATCCAGTCACCGGGACGTTATTCCACTATCTGGAATGCCCGAAGTGAACTTTCCTCCGGAACATATTTTATCAGGATGAAAACACCGGAGTATCAACGGACTTTACGGACGGTGTTACTGAAATAGTCCTATGACTCCGGGAAAAACGTTGGGGAATTCCCGTCACTGTAACAAAAATGCAGTAAATCCGGCGATTTCCCAGAGTTTTCGTTGCCTGTGATGAAGAAAACGGTTATGTTCATTTCGTTACGGTAGTCACACCGATTTTTTTAAATGACAATCTGCAATAATGGAAGTTGACCAGCGAAAAATTCAAATGGGTTGTTATAGTCATTATGACTTCAAAGACACTATTTATGGAGATTGAGCCAATGCAAAAATTTCTTCGCCATCTATTCACGAAATCGGTTTTTCTCGTCCTTGGAATGCTTCTTATTACCTCAGCCAAAATTCAGGCACAAAGCATGAGTGGTCCGGATACGCTGATTGTTAAAGAGATGATACTTACCACTAATGTGGCAGATCGGGAACCGGTGGATACGGTACAGACTTTCACAACTTCCAATGATCAGGCCTTTTGCCATATTCGGGTATTTAACAACGGGGAGCCCAAACAAGTGACCTTTCGGTGGCTGTTCCATGGAGAGGAATATTTTAAGTTTGCGGCGAATATCGGTACATCACCCTCCTGGCGGACCTATACTTCTGTAATTCCGAAGGTGGGGGACTGGAAAGTCCAGATCGTGGACAGTAGCGGAAAGGTCCTCGGTGAAAAGGAATTTACCGTCTCTAAATAATTCCGGACTAATCTGCTAATTACAGTGAGCGTTTTCTCTCAAGAGTCCGGACAATTGATCCGGGATACTATCTTAATTCCTGCCAACCCTTCAATAACATTATCAGTTACTTTGTGTGTAATGTTTTCATTTATACGCTGCGCGTCAATTTAACATGAAGAGTTCGTACAAAGATAAGGTTGTGATCATTACCGGCGCCTCGTCAGGAATTGGGCGAGCCCTTGCGATTGAACTTGCGGGGCAGGGCGCCAAAATCGTGCTGGCTGCGCGAAATAAAGAGGCATTAACTGCTGTGGCGGCCGAATGCCAATCAATTGGCGGGGAAGCGTTTGTTGTCCCGACTGATATCAGCGAAAAGGCACAATGTGAGCACCTTATTGAGAACACCATCGAAGAATTCGGATATATCGATATCCTGGTCAATAACGCCGGTATTTCTATGTGGGCATATTTTGGTGAATTCGATGACCTGGATTGGTTCGAAAAAATGATGAAGGTAAATTATATGGGTGCAGTCTATTGCACAAAATTTGCCCTGCCGTATCTCAAAAATTCCGCAGGTCTGATTGTCGCCGTATCCAGTTTGGCGGGGAAAACAGGCGTTCCCACGAGAAGTGGATATGCTGCCAGTAAACACGCTTTGGTTGGATTTTTTGACTCGCTCCGTATCGAGATTGCCGATTCCGGTGTGGATGTCACCCTGGTCTATCCCGGATTTGTCGCCACCGAAATCCGAAAACGCGCGCTCGGCTGGGAAGGCAAACCGCTGGAGCAGAGTCCGATTCAGGAGGGCAAGGCCATGTCTCCGGAAGAATGCGCCCGGAGTATGGCCAAAGGAATGGCGAAGAGGAAGCGGGAAATCGTGATGACGCTACGCGGAAAACTTGGTCAATGGATCAAGCTGATAGCACCGGGACTCGTTGATAAAATTGCCCGCAAAGCGATAAAGAAAGGAAAGTGATGTATAAGTGTTTAGGTGTTACCGTGTTACCGTGTTATAGTTAAAACCCCTTGAGTCCAGTCTATAGCGCACAGGATAGGATTCTATTTACTTGAACACTTAAACACCAGAACACCTTAACACTCTAATACGTAAAGAACAGTTGCCATCTTCGGAAATCCTCCGCATTTTTGATGAAAATTAATTAACCAGAGAATAATCGATATGGCCGGTAACAGTTTTGGACAGGCGTTTAGAATTACCACCGCCGGGGAGAGTCATGGTCCGGGGAATGTGGTAATCATCGATGGTGTTCCGGCGGGGATACCGCTTTCTGCGGAAGATCTCACCAGGGATCTTCAGCGCCGGAAACCCGGTCAGTCAAAAGTCACCACCCAGCGGAAGGAATCCGATGAGGCGGAGATCCTCTCCGGCGTCTTCGATGGGAAAACCACCGGCACATCCATTGCCATTCTAATCCGGAACGAAGACCAGCGGAGCCGGGATTATTCGAATATCAAAGATAAATATCGTCCCGGGCACGCGGATTACACTTACGATGCCAAATACGGCTTCCGGGATTATCGCGGCGGCGGACGCGCCAGCGCCCGGGAGACTAACGTTCGCGTCGCTGCCGGCGCTGTAGCCAAAAAGCTCCTGAAAGCTCAGTACGATATCGAAATCGTTGGATACGTAAAACAGATCGGCGAACTCACGGCGGAGATACCTTCTCCTGAAGATGTTACCCTGGAGCAGGTGGAATCCAACATTGTCCGGTGCCCGGATCCCGATATGGCAGAACAGATGATTGACCTCATCGATTCCGTTCGAAAGGACGTGGACTCCATCGGTGGCATCAGTGAGATCGTGGGGAAGAATGTGCCGGCCGGATGGGGCGAACCAGTCTTCGATAAATTGAAAGCTGATCTGGCGAAGGGGATGCTGAGTATTCCGGCTGTCCTGGGATTTGAATACGGGAGCGGATTTGGTGCGGCACGCCTCCGCGGTAGCGAAAACAACGATGAATTTTATGAGGATGAAGGCAAGATCAAAACCAAAACTAATCGACACGGCGGCATGCTGGGTGGCATTTCCACCGGGATGCCTATCGTGACGCGGTGCGTGGTCAAGCCGACCAGTTCTCTGGCCAGAGAGCAAGATACGGTAACCAATTCAGGGGAGCCGACCTCTATCAAAACCACCGGCCGGCACGATCCGTGTCTGGTACCTCGATTTGTTCCCATCGGCGAAGCCATGATGGCGCTCGTCCTGGCGGATCATGCGTTGCGGCAGAGGATGCAGAAATAGTGTTAAAGGGTTCCGGTGTTCGAGTGTTCAAGTAAATACCGTGTTAGAGTGTAACGGTGTTACTGTGTTATAGTTAAAAACGGTCAGGTGTCTTGTGTCACCAGTCTTATGTCAATAAAGGTCAAACTGATTAGTCGTTGTTTCTTAGAGGGGACTACTCGTTGGCGGTTGTTAGTAGTTCGTTGTTTTACATGATTACTCTATCTGAATCCTATATATCCTATATAAATTTTGAGATTTTTCACAACGAACCACTAACCACAAACAGTTTTTCATATTTCCCTTTACCTTATCCCGTATCCCCCAAAATCACTCGGCTTCATCAACCCACTGTTGCCACACGTCCGGGGCGTGTCCCACCACGACTTTGTGTTTGCCGTTTCGCACTATTGGCGTTTTGAGTAACAGGGGATCTTCCAGGATTTCTTCTTCCGCGTCGTACACCATGTATTCCATCTGGCGATTTTTGTACTGTTTGCCTTCGGTATCAATCAAATCGTCTGCATCATATTTTTGAGTAATCCTGTTTAGTTCCCCCTGGCTCAGTCCCTTCTCTTTCAGATCCCGAAACTGAATTGGAATCCTCCGCTCCTTAAAAAATCGCTCCGCTTTGCGGGTATCCTGGCAACTTTTTGTCCCGATAATTTGGATATTCATGGTATCCCCCTGATGATGTTTCGACAGTTCAAATTTGGTAGTAAAGATATTAAAGAAATGCGGAAATACCAGATTAGAGAGCATGAAACGAACAGATCCTGTGCCCTCCCTTCTCTGGTATGATTGGTTGTAAGGTTTTTATTTATCGTTTTGCCAGAAACTTCGAGAGACTGTAGCCTTTCGACTGAAGATCCGGCTGATGTTCCCTGATGAATCGCAGAATGTTTTCTATGGGAATAACATAGGTTATGCCGTATCGGATCCCCTGGATAAATGTAGTGTAGATCTCATCCCTGTGTGGCAAATTCGGATAATATTCGGATTGCATATCGCCTTTTTCACTGGTCGGGGTAAGTACATGATACGGCTCCGCGGCAGTCGCACGGACGATGCCGACGAATTCGAAGTTCGGAATGCCATCCCGGATTGCCACCACGGGGCCGCCGCTCATTCCGGGATTAAATACTGCGTCGATTATAAATCGGTTTTCCGCGTTTGTCTGGGGTCGGCTGACGATTCCACGGGTAATCATCCGGGTTGACATCGGATAACCGGCCAGATACACGAAATGCCCCCAGTTGAGCTGCCGGGATTTTCCGGCTGGGAAGGGAAAGACCGGAACCGGATTTTCCGGATTATATTCAAATCGTACTCCAATGAGGGCGGCATCCAACCGGCGATTTTCGGCCAGAACTTCTACTTTTGCATCGTTTGGAAAACTGGGAATTGAATTTTGCTGTCGGATTTTAAAGGCGACCATTTGCACATTCCGCTCCGATGGATTCCCAGGTTCAGGATAATACCGGATGATGGTATCGGGGAAATCGATGATATGGGCGCAAGTCAGTGCGACCAACCATCGATCTTCGGCGTGGAGAACAGTCGCAGTGCCCAACACGGTCTGATCGTATATGGTATCCTCAATGGCGATTTGTTTTACATATTCCCGGCGAATTTCTGACCGACGGAGTTTGCTCTCCTCACTGATGGTAAAACTCCGATAAAACGCCATGCTGTTTATTTTGCGCACGGATTTTACCATCTCACCTAGTGTATTTGATACATCGCTGGCAGGATATCGGGAGTCGTACTTCCTGTCGGAATGGCCTTGATCGTCAAATTGGAAAATTGGGGTGGCGCATGAAACGGTTAATGTCAGGGCGAGGAAGTACGGAATAAAACGGAGTCTCATGGAGATCCTCCTTGGTTAAACCCGGATAAAATTATAAGTAAAATCAATTTACAAAGAATCTCAGGATTTCAAAGAGCGGATTGTCTGTCCGCCTGAAAAGTAAAACCCGCTATTGGTTTGGAGGAATTCTTCATGGGTCGTATCTTTGCCCGTTCGATAAAACATACCGAAGACAAACAATGGTTATACAAAGATGAGCTCAAACGATAAAACCCTAAAACAAACTGTTGAATCCCTGGGTATCGATCAAATCCAACGTCACATATTTCTGTGCGCAGATCAGACCAAGCCGAAATGCTGCACACTAGAAGCCGGTTTGGAGTCCTGGCAGTATCTGAAAACCCGGCTGAAGGAGTTGAACCTGACGAAAAACGGCGGAATCTACCGCACCAAAGCCAATTGCCTGCGAGTTTGCCAGCAGGGGCCGATTGCTATTGTGTATCCCGAGGGAACCTGGTATCGGAGCTGCACGCCGGCGGTGCTGGAGCGGATCATCCAGGAACATCTGATCGGCGGGAGACCTGTGGAAAAATATATGATTCACGAGCACCCGCTCCCTGAATCGACCGGGAATATTACACAGTCTGAATAGAAATAATGAGCAGTACAGTTAAACTGACATTTTACATCGCTGGGATTCTCTGGCTCATCGGGGTAGATATCGACGCGGCCACTCTTTCCGGCTTTGTGAAAGATGCCGAAACCACAGATCCACTGACCTACGCGAACGTGGTTTTGCGCGGAACCGAGCGCGGAGCCACCACCGATCAGCGAGGGTATTTCATCATCCACCAGGTTCCGGCCGGTGAATACACTTTAAGCGTGAGCTATATCGGATACGCCGCTGAAGACACAACCATCCAGGTGCAGGATGGCCAAAACATCCGCGTCGATTTTAGTCTGATGCCACAGAATATCCAGGGCGAGGAGGTGGTCGTCACGGCTAACCGGCGCCGGTTCGAGCAGATGGTGGAGACCAGCACCATCAACCTGACTCCCAGAGAATTGGAGATTGTGCCGGCCTTTGTGGAGGCAGATATTTTCCGCTCCATCCAGATGCTGCCCGGTGTGGTGTCGCAAAACGATTTCTCCGCGGCGCTGGTGGTGCGCGGCGGCAGCCCGGACGAAAACCTGATCCTGCTGGACGGGATCGAGGTCTACAATCCCTACCACTTTGGGGGCATCTTCTCCGCATTTAATACCGACGCCATCAGGGACGCCGACTTTAAGGCGGGCGGATTTCCGGTGCGTTACGGCGGACGACTCTCTTCAGTGCTCGAAATTAGTACCAAGGAAGGCAATCCCAGGGGCGGAATGCTGGGGAAAAACTGGCCGCTGAAGCAGTATTGGGATATCACCGGGATGTCCTTTGATGTGAGTCTCCTGAGTTCCAAGGCGTTTATCGAAGGGCCGATTTACAAGGGCGGCTACACCTTCTCTGCCAGGCGCACTTATTTCGACAAAGTCGCCGATATGTTCCACAGTCTGAATGACACGATTCCGACCCTCCCGTACTATTTTTACGACCTTCAGTGGCGCGCTCACTCCCAAATTACGCCGTCGCACCGCATCGACGTGCAGGGATATCACGGCGCCGATAACCTGACGCTGGAATTCGGCACGGAGGGAGTACAGTCGCAGGAGCTGGACTTCAACTGGATCTGGGGGAATACGACCAACAGCATCGGACTGAAATCCATCCTCCGTCCTGATCTGGTGGCCGAAACTATGATCGCCCGGAGCGTCTACGACTTCGACGTGGATTTCAGCCAGACCACTACCGACTCCGCCGGAAACGAGGTACGCAACCGGTTTATCATCCGGAACGCGCTTTACGACCTTACCTTCTCTGAAAAAATCGACTGGAAACTCAGCGAGCAGCACCGGCTGCAGCTGGGACTGGAGTATAAGAGGTTCGCCTTTGAGTTTTCGTTCACCAATAACGATGTGACGTATCTGGACGAAGACAGGGAGCCGCGACTGTTCAGCCTGTATGCTCAGGATTCCTGGAAGGTAAACGTGCTCCTGAATCTCCAGTTCGGCGTCAGGACGTCGTTCTATTCGCTCTCGGATCGGCCGTGGACGGATCTCCGTGGCGGATTCAAATACCGCGTGCAGGAAAACACCGCCCTGAAGGGCAGCATCGGTTCGTATTCCCAGTTCCTGTTCACCAGTAATGATGACGACGCCGTACTTCGCATCGTGGATTTCTGGCTGCCGGTACCGGAATATCTCGATCCGCAGCGTGCAATTCACTACGTACTCGGCATTGAGCAGTGGATCGGCGAGGGGCACCAGCTCAGCCTCGAGGGCTACTATAAGCCATACCTTAACGCGCTGGATGCGAATCCCATCCAGAGCGTGTACGACGAAACCGACGACTACATCGCCGGGACCGGGACGGCGTACGGTATTGAAACCATATTCAAACGCTCGGTTGGCGACCTGTCCGGATGGATCGCCTACACCTGGTCCAGCATCGAAAAGCGGATTGATCTGGACGGTGACGGTACAGTGGAGCCGGAGCACGGCGAAGTCTATCACCCGAAATACGACAAGCGTCACAATTTTAACCTGGTGGTGAATTACCGGCTGAACGAGAGAAACGCGTTCGGCCTGAGCTGGAACTGGAGCAGCGGGCAACCGTACACGCCGGTGGTCGGCAAAATGTACGGCGGCAACGAGACCGCGGGCTGGTTCCGGCCGTACCTGTATCAGACGAATATTTCCGGAAACCGGAACAGCGCTAATTTTCCCGCGTACGTCCGCGGCGATATCAGTTACACCCGGCAGCTGGACTGGTTCGGCTGGGACGGAGAATTCAAATTTCAAATCCTCAACTTCACGAACCAATTCAACGTGCTGCTTTACCAGTGGGATCACTCCTCATCGCCGTCCACCGTGGTAGCCAACTCCATGTTTCCGATCATCCCGACCTTCGGATTTTCATTCAGGATATGATGAAGCGACTCCTCACATATGGCCTCGCGATCTTCGCATCGCTGGGATTGTTGGTGTTGTCCGTCTCCTGTGAGAAGAACGTTCCTCTCTCCAGTTTCGATTTCGATTACACGCCGGAGTACAAGATCGAAGGCGATTTCTTCCCGGCGAATCCGGGCAAATCCGTGGTGCGCATCGATCACACCTTTACCATTGAGGACAGCGTAAACGTGGACAGCGCGCACGTTACTGATGCTTCGGTGGAATTGCTGAGCGACGACAGTGCGCTGCTGAGCACTCTTTCCTGGCAGGATTCTGCCGATGCGTATCCGTATTTCGACACCGAGGATTTCGACGGGTTCGACCCGAGCACACCGTTGGACAGCCTGGCCGCCCGGCTGGATACTATGTATTACGGCGCGTACAAGCTGGACCGCGTGGACTTTTCATTGGAAAACAGCCAAACCTACCATTTACGTGTTACCATAGATGGGGAAAGCTTCGAGACGTCGTTTTCGCCGTATCCGGCGGTGGAGTTCACCAACTTTGAGCCGGACAGCATCACCGCCTGTCCCTGCGAAACCGGACCGGGGGAACACGAGTTGATCCACACCACCATGGCTTCGGATACTGCCAAATTGCGCTGGGCGGAAGACAAAGATGCATACCTATACACCGTGTACGTTTATGACCGGGAGCCGGACGTGGATCTGGGGCCGCAGATCTTTACCTTTCCCGGCCCGGTGTTCAACCTGGGGATGCTACCGGGTACCTACGACATTATCATCGGGACGATGAACGAGACATTTTACCGTCATTACTACCTCAGCGATTTCCCGCCAAACCACGATACCCGGAACTACTTTGACGGGAAAGCCCTAGGCTACGCCGGCACGCTGAACGAGCGGTACGTGCGGGTGCACGTGGTACCGCCAGGGACGGTGCCGTAATGATACTTCACCGTCGATAATTCATAGTCATCCTGAGCGGAGTTCGGCGACAGCCGAACGCAGTCGCCCCAATGGGATCCCTGCGGGGAAGGATCTGGGCAGATTCACCTCGGAGGTGCCTTCACGGGATTCCTCCTCCAAAGGAGTCCCTTCCGGGACAATCGCCCTGAACACCGGGTTCCGTCGGAATGACTCGGTTTTTTCCTTTTCCATAAGACCTAGCTCCACCAGTCATCCTGAGCGAGTCGTCTTTTGACGAGCCGAAGGATCTGGTAATTATAACACCGGAGAGTACTCCCCGAGATCCCTCCGCTCGCTGTGCTCAGTTGGGATGACTCACGCTTTCAAACACAACTCACCCTCTTAGTCTCCCTCTCTTCCGAAGAGAGGGAGAGATGCGATTTTAAAGCTTTGTAGATGCGTTCCCCTTCCTCTTTCGAAGAGGAAGGGGCCAGGGGATGGAGTTGTGTTGTTAATTACCGCCTGACCTTTCGCCTGCACCACAGAATTGAGACACATTGGTCATCCTGAGCGATCGGAGCGAGCCGTCCCGGAGGGATCCCTCTGGGGAAGGATCTCGCAAATTACACTCTGGAGGTTTTTTTCACGAGATTCCTTTGTTCGCTGGTACTCTGTCGGGATGACTCGCGTTTCCTGTCGGTGACCGCTCCCAGCGTCGCTGACAGTTATTGCAAACATGACCAGGAACCGACACCGATCCCGCCCGGATGGGAATCTGTTGATGGGGGTACATCTTGGAATAGAATTCCAAGGCTATAGTAAAAATATTTAGTTTTGCAATCTCCGCTGGGGCAAATTGCGAAGCGGTGGTTGTACTCCATTCCCGTTGTCAATATATTTAAATCTCTCACAAGTTATAAATTTTCATTCAGGAGAAGACACATGAAAAAACTACTCTACCCGATCCTCATTGCCTTTTTTCTATCAACGTTTGTGTTCGCACAACAACCCAACTTCGAAACTTGGTTCGAAAATAAAACCCTTCGCGTCGATTATCATCACACTGGTGATTCTGATGAGCAAACATTTGCGCTGGACGAACTCTACCAGGAAGGCGAGTGGGCCGGAACGACCACGAATCTTATTGACCAGTTCAACCAGGGGCGGTACTATGTCAAAGTCTATGATGTTGATTCTGATAAACTGCTTTATTCCAGAGGATTTGACAGCATCTTCGGCGAATACCAGACCACCACGCCGGCGCAAAAGGGCATTAAACGCACCTACCACGAGTCGGTACTGATTCCGTATCCCAGAGATTCAGTCCGACTGGCTATCGAATCCCGGGACAAACAGAATAAACTCCACGAGGTATTTAGCCAGACAATCGATCCGGATGACGTGAACATAATCAAAGAGCCTGCGGACAAAGATATCGAAGTAATTAACGTCGTGAAGTCAGGCGATCCGCATACCAGCGTTGACGTAGCCATCCTGGCGGAGGGATATACGGCATCCCAGCTGAAGAAGGTCAAATCCGATCTGGAAAAGTTTAAGAAGGTCTTCTTCAAACAGGAGCCGTATAAAAGTCACATGGATAAATTCAATGTCTACGGTGTGTTCAAACCGTCCGATGAATCCGGGACTGACCAACCGACCCACGGATCGTTCAGGAATACTGCCATCAACTCCAGCTTCAATTCGCTGGGATCGCCCCGGTATCTCCTTGTAGATGACAACAAAACAATGCGGGATATCGCCGGCGCCGTGCCGTACGATGCGCTGTTCGTCATGGTGAATTCTTCCCGATACGGCGGTGGTGGAATTTATAACCTCTACTGCACGTTTACTTCGGACAACCAGTGGTACGAGTACCTGTTCGTGCACGAGTTCGGACATTCGTTCGCCGGACTCGGCGACGAATACTACACCTCGTCGACGGCATACAACGATTTTTACCCACAAGGTGTTGAACCGACCGAGCCGAATATAACGGCGCTCCTTGATCTGCCAAACGTGAAATGGGAGAAATACACATCGGAGGGCCTCGAAATCCCGACGCCGTGGGCCAAGGCGAAGTACGATAGTATGAGTAATTCCTACCAGAGAATCCGCGGCGAACTGAACGATAAGATCGCCCGGATGAAGCGGAACGATGCTCCTGAGGACGAGATTGCTGAGCTGGAAGAAAAGTCGGAGCAGCTCTCCAAAGAACACGCTGACAAGCTGGATGCCTTCCTCGAAAACAGCCCGTATGCCGACAAAGTCGGCGCATTCGAGGGCGCGGGGTATTCCTCCGAAGGACTCTACCGGCCTATGCTGGACTGTATCATGTTCTCCAAGGGATCAAAACCGTACTGCACCGTCTGCGAACAGGCGATTATTAATGTGATTGAGTATTATACGGAGTAAGGAATGGCACGCAGATGACGCGGAAACAACGGATCAACACAGATAATGACAAAGAATTAGCCGCTAAGGTACACGAAGGGACACGAATACAGAAAAAGTCGCCCGCTCTTATGGGGTTATTCATTGGAAATTATCTGTTTTAACTTTGTGCCAATTCGCGTCTCTTCGCGGCTACCTAAAAATTCGTTTTATTCTTTTTATCATCAGTAGTCCTGTCGTTTCCGCGTCATCTGCGTGCTATTATTTGTTTGTCAGTTAAATATATTTCGTTTGATTGCGGCGTGCTCGAAGTGGCCGGGTATTGACTCCCCGCATCCCGAGCAGCGGTTGTCATCAATATTGTAGTCCAGTATGGCGAGCCAGTTACGCTGGATTAAGAGCTCACCGCAATTCGGACAGTAGGTGTTGGCGTTGTCGCTGTAAACGTTTCCGACGTAAGCGTATTGCACACCGATATCCATGGCGATATCTCTCGCATGCTCAAGTGTTGAAGAAGGAGTATGCGACGTATCCTTCATCTTGTAATCCGGGTGGAACGCCGTGAAGTGCATCGGCACATCCGGCCCGAGATTATCGATGACCCACTCGCACATCTCGCGGAATTCATCATTGGAATCGTTTTGCTCGGGAATTACTAAAGTAGTCAACTCGATCCAGATGCCTTTCTCCTGCAGGAGTTTCAGTGCCTCCAGCACCGGCTCCAGATGCGTCAGTGTGATCTTGCTGTAAAATCGCTCTGTAAACGCCTTCAGATCCACGTTGGCCGCGTCGATATTTTCGTACACATCGTCGATAACTTCAGGCGTAATGTAGCCGTTGGTGACCATCACATTGTATAAGCCTTTGGAGCGGGCTTCCCGGCTCAGGTCTTCCACGTACTCGGCCCAGATGGTCGGCTCATTATAAGTATACGCCATGCTCAGGCAGTTATTGCTCCTGGCCGTGTCACTGGCAGCTTCCGGAGTGAAGTCGAATGCCCGATCGTGATCGTGCTTCGCCTTGGAGATATCCCAGTTCTGGCAGAATTTGCAACCCATGTTGCATCCTGCGGTGCCGATGGAGAGGATATCCGTCCCCGGATGAAAGTGGAAGAGCGGTTTCTTTTCTATGGGATCGATGTTAATTGCGTACGGCTGATTGTACGCGCGCTGGTACAGGGTGCCGCCATCGTTGGTCCGGATAAAGCAGAATCCGGGCTGACCGTCCCCGATCTTGCAGTGCCGGGGACAGAGATAACAGTGTACTTTATTGTCGCCTAACTTTTCGTAGTATTTTGCTTCGTGCATGTTTTTTTACCTGGGCTTCGATCTTTTATAATTTTCTCTACAACGTGAATGGAGTGAGATAGTTTCGGGATGCTCCAATAGTGTTATAGTGTTCGGGTGTTCAGGTTGGTGTTTCTTAATCTTAATCGTACTCCTAATCTTAATCGGTTTTTTCAAAATTCATTTTAGGTGATATTGTTGAAGTATTAGTGTCCAGGTGTTCCACACAAGTCCGTACTGCGTATTGCGTATGAAGAAGATCGGATTAATATTTATGCAAAACGGTTAGTGTGAAACACTTGGACACTAAATATGCGGCATTTTTCTCTGTCCAATAACTAATCAATTTTCCACTTCTTCATTTTCCAATGAAATCATTGCCGTTAAAGTGGTTACTTCCATCATAATTTCTGATGATGACCTGGTTGGTAGCCATCGCTTCAGATGGTGATGTTTTGGGAACCGTGACTCGCGATACCGTCGGTTGCACTCCGTTCCGCTATAAATAAATAGCTTATAGAGCGGAATAAAAAGTAAGTCATCCTGAGCGGAGTCCCGCCTGGGCGGGACGGAGGATCTGGTCAGTTTATCCCCAGAGGTTCCTATACGAGATTCCTCCGCTCACTGACGTTCGGTCGGAATGACTCAACTGTCCCGTCGGTGATCCCTGCCAGGCCCGCCGACGGTGATTTGCGGAATATGCCTTTAAGTTGTCGGCGCCTTTTATACCCAAACTGCCGGTGACCCCGCCGCAGCAGGGAACACCGACAGTTTTTTGATACGTAATACGCAGTACGCAATACGCAATACCTTTTGTTCCCTGAACACTATCTCACTGTTTTATTCGCCTCCAAGTCCGTGCTCTTTTTGCAGGTGCATCCGGTCTTCCTCGCTGAAGTAGGCGTTCACGAATTTGTCTAGCTGGCTGCGGAGCTTTTCCACGTGTTTGTGATCAGTGGTCTGCTTAGCCTTCATGGCGGAGATCATCATGCCGTGCAGCAGTTCCAGCTGGGTGCTATACTTCTTATATGCTTCGCCGCTTTTCTCTTCAGGAATCTTGACCCGCTGCGCCATAAAATAATAGGTCAGGATGTCCGTCAGTTCGTCGGCGTGGTTTTCCTTGTTATTCACCCAGCGGACGATCTGGTTCATATTCTCCGATGGATTTTTCTGGAGCTCCTTGATTAGCCGCATGGATTTTTCGATGGTCGTAATATGCTCATCGATACTCATGATGCGCATATTGTCACCGTAAATTCCACACGGCAGCTGGCAATGCGCCATCACTTCTTTGGAAAGAAAGAGCGACAGCATCGCCATAATGGCAACGGTTACTACTTTTTTACCCATATAATCATCTCCCGGTTAATGCAATTTAACGATTTTCCTTTGATACCTTAATAAGGTAGGAATTAAACCGGTAATCACAAACAGCCGGGTGTGGTGCAATTATTCAGACGATCCGGATTTGGAGTCTGACTTCGCCATCTTTTTCAGAAAGGGCTCGAACAGATCCACCGGCACCGGGAAGACGGTGGTGGAGTTATTCTCCGCCGCCACTTCGGTCAAGGTCTGCAGGAATCGCAGCTGCATCGCCATGGGATGATCGCCAATGACGGTCGCCGCTTCCGCGAGGCGGTTGGCTGCCTGATATTCACCCTCGGCGTTGATAACCTTGGCCCGCCGATCACGCTCGGCCTCGGCCTGCCGCGCCATGGCCCGCTGCATCTCTTTGGGAAGATCCACGTGTTTAACTTCAACATTACTGATTTTAATCCCCCATGGATCAGTATGTCGATCAATAATCTCCTGCAAACTATGGTTGATTTTATCACGTTCCGACAGGAGTTCGTCCAGTTCATGCTGACCGAGGGTACTCCGCAATGTGGTCTGGGCCAGCTGGGAGGTGGCGTACAGGTACTCTTCCACTTCCACCACGGCCTTGTTGGGATCAAGTACTCTGAAATAGATAACGGCATTGACTGTCACAGAGACGTTATCCTTGGTGATAATATCCTGTGGCGGCACGTCCATGACGATAGTCCGCAG
Organism: Candidatus Neomarinimicrobiota bacterium; assembly: GCA_021734025.1. NCBI lineage: Bacteria > Pseudomonadati > Fidelibacterota > Fidelibacterota bacterium. Next base: position 125,618 of record JAIPJS010000004.1, on the reverse strand, counting down.
ACTTACCTTTTCCATGCGATCGATAACCGGGATCAGGAAGATCAACCCGGGGCCTTTCGAAGCAGAGACCACCCGGCCCAGCCGGAAAATGACACCGCGTTCGTACTCTTTTAGGACGCGTATGGCCGAGGCCAGGATGACAATCAGAACGACAAGGATTGGTATAAGAATATTCAAATCCATAGCGACTCCTTTATTTTTAAGTTCACCACGCCGGGCGGCGCGGATTGTTTTGTATCAGTTGTTGTGAACCGGACTCACCTTAATCTTCATCTGCCGGACTTCCTCCACCCGGACTTCCGTCCCCTCGGGGATCGGTTCGTCGCTCACTGCCGTCCACGTCTCGCCGTGCACCGCAACTGTGCCGGATTGGTGGATCGGCGTTTCGGCAATGCCGATCTCGCCGACAATACCTTCCACCCCGGTGATAACTTTACTCTTTTGGGCTTTTAGCGCCATGCCCAGGGCAAAGACGAAGAATAGAACGGTTGTGACGACTACAGGAATGATAACACTCCAGGTTACCCGGAAAAACGGTTCCGGCGTGTCAATCAGCATAATTGATCCGATTACCATAGAAGCGACTCCTCCGGCGGTGAGCAGGCCGAAACTCGGCACCTGGGTTTCGGCAATGAAAAGAATAATAGCCAATATAATTAATGCGATACCGGCGTAGTTGATAGGCAGCACCTGAAATGCGAAAAACGCCAGGATCAGACAGATGGCGCCTATAACGCCAGGAAAGATAGTGCCGGGATTACTCAGCTCGAAAAAGAGGCCGTAAAATCCGAGCATCATTAATATGTATGCCACATTCGGATGGCTGATAGTATCCAGAATTTTAAACCGGGTACTTTTTTCACGATAAACGATCTGTGCATTGCCGGTTTGAATGACGGTTTCCCCGGAAGCAACCTCCACTGTGTCTCCGTCGATTTGTGCCAGCAGACTATCCAGGGATGGCGATATGTAATCGATAACGTTGAGTTCCAGCGCCTCGTACTCGGTGATGTTTACCGCTTCGCGCACGGCCTCTTCCGCCCATTCACCGTTCCGGCCTCGCTGCTCGGCAATGGACTTGATCTGTGCCACCGCATCGTTCGTAACCTTTTTCATCATGGTCTCGGACTGGGTGGTGTCCTGCTGGCCTTCGGTGCCGGGCGTGGCACCACCGCCGCCAAGCGTGACCGGCGAGGCCGATCCGACGTTCGTGCCCGGCGCCATGGCAAAGATGTGTGCGGCGTATGAGATAAATACTCCGGCCGACGCACACTGAGCGCCCTTCGGTGATATATACATAATTACAGGAGTTTCGGCATTTAATTCGGTCTTAACAATAGATCGCATGGCGGTCATGAGTCCACCAGGTGTATCCAGCTGGATAATCAGGGCTTCGGCATTGGCGTTGGTAGCGGCGTCGAGTTCACTATTTATGAACTCAGCCGTGACCGGACCGATAACGCCTTCCACGGTCATCACATGCACCCGGTTTTGTTGTGCGGAGATGGAGAGAGGGAGCAGCAGCACTATTGCTAGGACAATGCCGAAATGGTAAAATTTATGTTGTGTGGTCATTGCGGAAGTTCCGAAGGTGAACAGACGCTATCAATATAGATGCAGACACCGGGGGACACAAGTGTTTTGAGAATAGACAGTGTTAGAGTGTTCAGGTGTTTCCCAAAGGGATCCCTTCGGGGCATGTGTTCAAGTAAGAAATAGTATCGCTGTCGTCGCTTTCTTAATCTTGATCCTATTCGCTACAGAAAATTACTCTTAATCGTTTTTGTTTGTGGTTCATACTCCTTTGAAATTCCAAAAACACCGATCAAGCGGTGACTACCAGCGCGAATTCCGGCGATGACCTGGTGCGTAGTTCCCTCCTCAGAGGGTAATTCTTGGGCGGAGATCCGATGTTGAGGGGGGGGGTAGAATATTTTTACTCCACTACGAGATTCCTCCGTTCGCTGCGCTCAGTCGGAATGACACATCCCTTTACCTTGTACTTAAAAAATACCTTGCCAGCCATCCTGAGCGGAGTTCGGCGACAGCCGAACGAAGTCGCCCCAATGGGATCCCTGCGGGGAAGGATCTGGTCAGTTTCACCTCGGAGGGTTCTTTACCAGATTCCTCGATGCGCCCGGCTTACGCCGGACTCGCTTGGTTGCTTCCCGTTGTAGCGGGAGTCGGCGGCGGAATTGGTTCGCCTTGGAATGAGATTCCAAGGCTGGATTAAAAAGCCTCGCAATCTCATTGCGAGGTAGGGAAAAGGTTGCATTACTGTTACACCGTAAGGGCCCTCACGAGATCCCTCCTCCGGAAGGAGTATATAAAACTGTCGGTGACGCTATGAGCGATCACCGACAGAAAAGTATTTAATTTTTTCTTGGTGCCTTCGCGTCTTTGTGGCTATAACATATCGCTAGTTACAGCATTCGCCGAAACGTCGTACTCTTACACGAGCTGCACGGCGGAATGCGCCCGCTCTTTTTAAAGGTCATTGTTTTTTCGCATTCCACACACTTAAATGTGCCGGCTCCTGCAACTTCACCGGTGTGATAGGTGATCTGCTCGTCGATCTTTTCATCCAGGAAGGTAGCCCAGTTTTTCACTGCCTTTGTCATCTTGGCCAGCATCCCGAGTCCGGTGTCTGAAATCCGCTGGAATTGTTCTGATTCCAAAAAATCCTCTTTTTGTTTGCCGGCGACTTTTACGAAATTCTGCCAATCTTTGCGCACGGCCTTCCGGGCTTTTTCTATCTCGTCTTTAGTATATTGGGATGCCTCTTCCAGGGATGTCCCTGCCTGATTCAGGGCCCGGTCAAACTCCTTTTTCGTAATATCCGAAGTCGTGGTCAGGATGTTGCGTACGTTTTCCAGGATACGGTCATATGCGTTTGCGACTCGTTCTTCTTCCTGGCTCTTGGTATGTTCGGATTGTGCCGTCATAATTTTTCCTCCTGGGTAATTTTTGCCCTCAAAATCAAAAAATTCCAATGAATTTATAGTTATGCCCTCATTTATAAATCACAGTTTACAGGTTATTTTGAAAAATGTAAAGTCGCTGAAACACTGTCATTATAGTGATAAGAGTCATTTACGAGCAATGCGTAGAAAAAATGTTATTTCTGTTTGAAATGAGACTAAAGTGGTCTTATATTAAATGCGATTGAAATGGTCGCATATATTGGAATAAAGAAAAATGCTGCGTTTTACGAAAAAAACTGAATACGGAATTATCGCGATGAAATGCATCATTTCGGAACAGGAAAAGGATCCGGATGTTGTGGTGAGCGCCACGGAAATCGCAGAGCGGTTTAATATTCCGCGGGGAATTCTTGGGAAAGTACTGCAGCAGCTGGCGCGGAACGGAATGATAAAATCCTACCAGGGCGTCACCGGCGGATATGTGCTGGACAAAGCGCCTGAGGATATTAACCTGAACGACATCGTCCGGATAATCGAGGGACCGATATCCATGGTGGAATGCTCCACAAATAACGGCGAAGAGTGCTCCCAGCTGGAAAATTGCAATATCAAATCGCCGATATTGACCATACAACGCAACTTGACCAATTATTTTAAAAATATTAGTTTAGCTGATCTGTAACTGAAGAGGAGAAATGAGTTTATGGCAAAGAACAACGGTAATGAACCAATGTTGAAAATATCCGGGCTGAAGGGCGGTGTGGAAGACACCGAGATTCTGCACGGCATCGACCTGGAAGTTAACGGCGGCGAAGTCCATGCCATTATGGGACCGAACGGATCCGGGAAAAGTACGATGGCTCATATTTTGATGGGCAATCCCCGCTATCATATCACGGATGGCGAGATCACATTTCGTGGCGAGTCGGTCAATGATCTTGAACCTGATGAGCGGGCGCGACTTGGCATGTTTCTGGCATTTCAGTATCCCAGCGAAATTCCGGGAGTCAGCATGGACAAGTTTCTCAGAGATTCCTATAATGCCGTGAAGAATGATTCTATTTCAGTGGGAAAATTTTCCAAATATCTCCGCCAGAAGATGCAGGATCTGGAAATGGATGAAAAATTTGCGTCGCGCTACCTGAACGAAGGGTTCTCAGGTGGCGAGAAGAAGCGGAGCGAAATGCTCCAGATGGCCGTACTCGAACCGAAATTGGCCATTCTGGACGAAACGGATTCCGGCCTGGATATTGACGCACTCAGAACAGTCGCAGAATCGGTCAATAAACTGGTGAATCCTGAAATGGGAGTACTGGTAATCACGCATTACCAGCGGATTCTACGGTACCTGGAACCGGATCACGTCTACATCATGCTCAACGGAAAGATTGCTGACAAAGGCGGGCCGGAACTGGCAGAAAAACTGGAAGATAAAGGCTACGACTGGATAAGGGAAAAGACCGAAGTCGAAGTCTAATTAAATCGAATATAAACGTATGCAGGGGTAAATATGTCTGATACAGCACTGCAAACAGCCAATAGAGATTACGAATACGGCTGGCACAGCGAACATAAATATAAATTTAAAGCGCCACCCGGATTAACCGAGGATCTCATCAAAGATATCTCCAAGCGGAAGGAAGAGCCGGAGTGGATGCTGGAGAAGCGTCTAGAGGGTTTCCGGGAATTTATGAAGAAGCCGATGCCCACGTGGGGCGGCGATCTCTCGGATATCGACTTCAACGAGATCATCTACTATCTCCAGCCGGACTACCAGAAAAATAAGAACCAGAGCTGGGATGATGTGCCGGACGATCTCAAGGAAACGTTCGAACGGATCGGTATTCCGGAAGCAGAGCGGAAGTTCCTGGCCGGCGTGTCCAATCAGTTTGACTCCGAATCGGTCTACAGCAAGCTGAAAGGCGCCTGGGAGGAAAAAGGTGTACTCTTCTTTGATATGGATGCCGGACTAAAGGAACATCCGGAGATCGTCAAAGAATACTTCGGTACATTGATTCCGGCCTCCGATAATAAATTCGCAGCGCTGAATACCGCGGTCTGGTCCGGCGGAAGTTTCATTTACGTGCCAGAGGGAGTGAAGGTCGGATTGCCGCTGCAGGCGTATTTCCGGATTAATGCAGAGAATGCCGGTCAGTTCGAGCGGACACTCATCATCGTGGACAAGGATGCGGAAGTACACTATATCGAAGGGTGCACCAGTCCGTCCTATTCGACGAATGCGCTGCATTCTGCGGTAGTGGAACTGATTGCCCACGAGGGCGCTACGCTTCGTTACACGACTCTTCAGAACTGGTACAGTTCGGTGTACAATCTGGTGACCAAACGATCAAAGGCCGAAAAGAATGCTCGCGTCGAGTGGATTGATTACAACGGCGGGAGCAAGGTCACCATGAAGTATCCGAGTGTCTACCTGGTAGGTGAGGGCGCTCATGCCGAGATCGTGTCCATCGCCACGGCGAAGGAAAATCAGCACCAGGATACCGGCGGCAAAGCGATCCACGCCGCGCCAAACACCACCTCGAAGGTGACATCTAAAAGTATCAGCTTCGATGGTGGACGGACCTCCTATCGGGGATTGATTAAAGTCCATCCGGGCATGGAGAACTGCAAGTCGGACATCGAGTGTGATGCGCTGATGATGGGCTCAAATGCGGAGTCCGATACCTATCCCTACATGGAGATCGAGGACGACACCGCGCAGATTGAGCACGAGGCGACGGTCTCCAAGATCGGCGAGGAGCAGCTCTTCTATCTGATGAGCCGCGGTCTCACTGAAGACCAGGCCAAGAGCACTATCGTCCACGGATTCCTGGATGAGTTCGAGCGGACTCTGCCCATGGAATACGCAGTCGAATTTAATCGGTTGGTGGATCTCCAGATGGAGGGTTCTGTCGGATAAAACGCCTCCATGGCGATTATGAATATGACTATTAACCGAAAGGGAGCTCGGTGTGATTTGAATGCACCGGCTCCCTTTGGATTGAAAATGCGAAGGTAACAGAACGAGGAATTACATGGCAAGCGATAACGGACATACACAAGGCTTTACCCGCGAGCAGATGTACGCGATTTCCGAGGCCAAAGAGGAACCGGCCTGGGTAAAGGAACAGCGGGAAGCGGCGTATAATACATGGGAAGAACTCCCTATGCCGACAACCAAAGATGAGGAATGGCGACGGACCGATATTTCGCATATCGATTTCGGAGCGTTTACGCCTTACACGGATGTGAACGGCGAAGCGGTGACGTCGGTCGAGGAACTGCCGGACGCCACCAAAGATCTGGTGCAGTCTTCAGACCAGCGCGGCGGATTGCTGTATCAGGGCGATTCCGAGGTACAACTGACAAAAATTTCTGAAGATTTGCGCGAAAAAGGCGTCATTTTCACATCTCTGGAGCAGGCGGTAAAAGAGCATCCCGAGCTGGTGAAGGAATATCTGTTCACCAAGGTGATGACACCACAATACAGTAAATTTGCGGCACTAAACGGTGCTTTCTGGAGCGGCGGAGCATTTCTGTTCGTGCCAAAGAATGTGGAGGTGGACATTCCGTTTGAGGCGTTATTTACGGTTAATAAACCGAACGCTGTGTTGGCGCAGCATAATCTGATTATATTGGAAGAGAACGCGTCTGCGCAGTTTGTAGAGGTGTTCCGCTCGGCAAATGATGAGATTAAAACGCTGCACAATGGCATCAGTGAGGTCTTCCTGAACGATAACGCCCGGATGAACTATACCAGTATCCAGAGCTATAATCAGGAAACATACGATTTCTCCAACAAACGGGCCCACATCGGACGAGACGCCCGGATGACCTGGGTGGTCTCTAACTTCGGCAGTAAACTGGCGAAGAACCACATCGACAGCGTGTGCGCCGGTGAAGGAGCCAACGCCGATGCCCTCGGACTATACTTCCTGGACAACACCCAGCACCTGGACACCGGTGTACTGCTGAAACTCGAAACGCCGCACACTACCGGCGAAAGTATTTTCAAAGGCGCGCTAAAGGACAAGAGTCGCTCCGTTTTCCAGGGACTCATCAAGATCGACCGGGATGCCCAGCTCACCGAGGCGGAACTGGAGAATAAAAACCTTCTCCTCGACAAAGGGGCGCGGGCAGATTCTATCCCGGTGCTGGAAATCGAAGCAGACGACGTCAAGGCAGGGCACGGTGCGACCGTCGGGCGAATTAACGACGATCAGATGTACTACCTGAGAAGCCGTGGTCTGAGCAAACAGCAGGCCGAACGAGTGATCATCTCCGGCTTTTTCAAAGACGTAACGAAGCATATTGGTTCTAAGTCGACGAAGGACCTCATAGATAGGCTGATACAGGAAAAGATCGAGAAGATCGCAGAGTAGGAGACATTTGCATGGCCTGGGTTGAAGCGCTTTCCCTCGGGGAACTGGGGGAGTACGACATGGACAAGATAACTATGAACGATGGAACCCGTATTGCTGTTATTCGTATGGATGATGATGTCTATGCAATTGATGATACTTGTTCCCATGCCGAAGCATCACTTTCGGAAGGGGAACTGCTGGGGAATAAGGTGAAATGTCCTCTTCACGGCGCAGAATTTGACGTGCGTACCGGTGAGGTAAAGTCCTTTCCGGCAGTAGTGGGGGTGACGAAATACGAAACGAAAATCGAAGACAATACGATTTACGTGAACTACGGAGAATAACTTTGACCGTTCCCGGAAAAAATGGCTCAGTGCCCGGGCAGAACAGTCCGCTGGATGTGGAACGCATTCGGCAGGATTTCCCGGTGCTCAGCCGGCGGGTTCAGGATAACAAGCCGCTGGTCTATCTTGACAACGCAGCAACATCCCAGAAACCGCAGCAGGTTATTGATAAAATTGCCGAGTATTATTCACGATATAACGCCAACGTCCACCGGGGCATTCATACCCTCAGCGAAGAAGCCACCGATGCCTACGAACTGGCCAGAGAAAAGGTGGCCGACTTCATCAATGCGGAGTCGGAGCGGAATATTGTTTTCACCAAGGGTACCACCGAGTCCATCAATCTGGTGGCCAATGCCTGGGGACGTAAATTTCTGGAGCCCGGCGATGAGATCCTGATTTCCTACATGGAGCATCACAGCAATATCGTTCCCTGGCATATTATTGCCAGAGATACCGGAGCGGAGATCAAGGGTATTGAACTCACTAAGGCCGGCCATCTGGATCTGGGGCAGTTCGAAAGCCTCCTGAGTGACAAGACGAAAATCGTCGCCGTAACTCAGATGTCCAATGTGCTGGGGACGATCAATCCGATACGCAAGATTGCGGATTTGGCTCATGAATATGGCGCGAGGGTATTGGTGGACGGAGCGCAGGGAGCAGCACACAGTCCAACGGATATCCAGGAATTCGACTGCGATTTTTATGCGTTTTCCGGCCACAAGATGTGCGGACCAACCGGCGTTGGCATCCTGTACGGGAAATATGAGGCACTGGAGTCTATGAATCCGTTCCTCGGCGGCGGTGAAATGATCGAGGATGTCTATCTGGACTCCTCCACCTACAAAGAGCCCCCGTGGAAATTCGAAGCCGGTACGCCGAATATTGCCCAGTGTATTGTACTGGGGTACGCCATCGATTACCTACAGGATATCGGTATGGAAAAAATCCTGGCGCATGAGAGCGACCTGATGAACTATACCATGCGCCGGATGAATTATTTTGAAGACGTCCACGTATACGGGCCATTGGGAAAGCGCGGCGGCATCGTCTCGTTTACCATGGACGGAACACATCCCCACGATATTGCTACCATTATCGACCAGGAGGGCGTCGCCATTCGTGCCGGCCATCACTGTGCCCAGCCGTTGATGCGCAAACTCGGCATCGGATCATCTGCGCGAATCAGTATTTATTTCTACAATACTACCGATGAAATTGATATATTTTTCCAATCGTTGAACAAAGTGCGGGAAATTTTTGGCAATGTCACTGAACGGGCTGTATAAAGAAGTTATACTCGATCACTACCGGACCCCCCGTAATCGGGGCGAGTTAGACAATCCCACATTTACCGAGGGCGGCCACAATCCCAGTTGCGGGGATATCCTGGAACTGTTTGCTGACGTGGATGAAGACGGTATCGTACAGGATATTAGTTTCGACGGCCATGGCTGTTCCATCAGCATGGCCTCCTCCTCGATGATGACCGAACTCATCAAGGGCAAGAGCCTGGACGAAGTCCTGGAGATCATCAAAATGTTTGAGGAAATGATGCGTGGCGAAGGGGAATTGCCGGATAAGGACGAATTCCTGGATGTCGCTTCGCTGGAGGGCGTTGCTGATTTCCCGGTGCGCCTCAAGTGCGCCACCCTGGCCTGGGATTCCATGCGGCGTGGTATTGAACATTACCGCGAGGAAGTCAATTCTTGAGTAATTTTCTATTATTTAGCTAAAGACAATCAGGTATCCCGAGCGATCTCGCCTTGGGGAAGAGTCGAAGGAACGCGCTAATTATTCTATGGACGATTCTTGACGAGATTCCTTTGCTTCTTTGCGCTCCGGTCGGATTGACTCAATTGCCTTCCGTCGGTGATCCCTGGCAGGGTCACCGACGGTGTAAGTTTAGTAGATCACCATCACCGAAGCTGGTACTCCTAGTCCCCGAACCGGGAAATATGTTACTCTTAGTATTCCCGGAGAAATCTTCACGAGATTCTTCCCTTCGCTAGCGCTGAGTCGGAATGACGCAATGTTTACGTTTCCTCAATAGTAAAACTCCCCCAGTCATCCTGAGCGAGCGGAGCGAGCCGAAGGATCTGGTCGTCCACCCTTCGGAGGTTCCTTAAACGAGATTCCTCAACTTCACATCATTTCGCTCGGAATGACTCCCATTTTTTTCATCTGAAGAGTTTTTTTCCCAATACACAGTACGCAATACTATCAAAAAAACCGCTGGTGATTTCCGGCGGAAAAAGAACTGGAGTAACCGTCACCGACGCTGTAAGCGATCGGTGACGGGAGTGCAATTCACCGCGGCGAATATTACGAAATGTGTAATGAGCAGCAGCCGGTCGTCTTGATATACTCAAGGCCAGTCCCTAACTTTTTCAATGCGATGGATGGGACTCGGAAAACGCCGGGAATATGATGACAGATACTGACAAAATCCAACTCTACCACTTTGAGCGCTGTCCCTTTTGCGAGAAAGCTCGCAGGGGTTTCCGGGCGTTGGGACTTTCTTACGACAGCCAGATAATAGACCCGGGTGATCGTAGCCGTGTGGAACAGATCTCTGGACAACCCAGCGTCCCGGTGATCGTCGACGGAGACACCACACTGCCGGAGTCCACGGATATCGTGACGTACCTGGATAAAAATTATGGTAACGGTTCGCCGCTCGTTCCGGAATCTCCGGAAGAACGCGGCAGGGTATATATGCTTGACCGGTACGCCGACGAAGTGTGGGGGCCGCTCGGATATAAGGCAATAGTCAAAGTCGACAGTGATGGAAATGATCTGGACAAGGACGGGCAGGAAAACTTACAGCAGCGTATTAACAAAGAGGCCGGTTTTCTGGACGACGCACTGCAATCCGGTGACTATCTCGTTGGCGATTCACTCACCCTGGCTGATCTTGCTGTCAGTGCTTTTATCAGCCGGATGGTGAACTATTCCGACTTTCAGCCGACCGACAGCTATACCCATCTCTGGGCGTGGTATGATCGGATTGATACTCACCTTAATTAACCAGGCGGAATAACGTGACACAGACACCAGTTGATGTAAACCTCAGAGGTCGGCGGCTCGTGATTTGTTCTAATCGGGAGCCATATTCAGTGACGAAGACAGAGGACGGGTACGAATATGACGCCACGGTCGGGGGCTTGGTCTCGGCGCTGATCCCGATTATGCGATCCAGCGGGGGCATGTGGGTGTCCTGGGCCGGCGGCGATCTGGAGGATAAGGACAAATTGCCGGCGAGGCAGCAAATTCCCGGTAAAGATCCCACGTTTCTCCAGCGTCGCGTATTTTTAACTGAGAAAGAGGTCAATAATTATTATTACGGCTTCTCCAATCAGGCGCTCTGGCCGCTCTGCCACTATTTTTTGGAGCGGTCGAACTTTGAGGAAGAGCACTGGGCGGCTTATCGCTCTGTGAACCGAAAATTTGCTGATGCCATCCTGGAAGACGTAGACACGGAGAACGACCTGCTGTGGCTCCAGGATTACCATATGGCATTGGTCGCCGGGATGCTGAAGGACGAAAATTCGAATATCAGATCCAGCATCTTTTGGCATATCCCGTTTCCGCATATGGACTTTTTCCGGTTCATTCCGTGGCGCGTGGAACTGCTGGAAGGGATGCTCGGGAACGATGTGATCGGATTTCATCTGCCGCAGTACTGCCTGAATTTCGGCCGCGCCGTGGAGACGATCCTTGGCTACGAGTGGAACCGAAAAAAGTACGAAATTTACGTGGGCGACCGGACGGTGAAACTCCTGCCCCGGGGCATTGGCATTAATTACGATTATTTCAATAACCTGGGCAGTTCGGAAGAGGTCATTAACAAAGCCCGGGAAATCAAGGATGATCTGAGTTCGGAAAAATTGATTCTCGGTGTCGATCGTTTGGATTACACCAAGGGTATCAAAGAACGGTTGCTGACGCTGGAGAAGTTTTTCGACGAGTATCCGGAATATTGCCAGAAAGTATCGTTTTTACAGATAGCCGTACCCAGCCGGACCGGCGTGCCGGAATACCAGGAATTGAAGGACGAAATTGACTACCAGATCGGGCGCATCAATGGAAAATACTCCAGAGAGGGCTGGATCCCGATCCACTATTTTTACCGCGGCCTGCCCCAGGAGGAATTGGTGGCGTACTATCGCGCGGCAGATGTGGCGCTGATTACGCCAATCCGGGACGGCATGAATCTGGTGGCCAAAGAGTTTGCGGCGACCCGGAGCGACGTGGATGGCGCGCTTATCCTGGGCGAACTAGCCGGTGTGGCCTCGGAATTTCCGGACTTGGTGGCAGTCAATCCGTTTGACCTGGAAAGCGGTGCTAAAGCACTGAAAGCGGCGATAGAGATGCCGCTTGAGAAAAAACGAGAGACCATGCAGCAGATGCGAAAGCAGGTCAGACGCAAAGACCTGAAATGGTGGATAGAAGAAAACCTCTCAATGTTAAGCGATCTTCAGTAAATATGACAAGTAAATAAATCATGAACACGGACTAGTAAAGATAGATGGGAACTGCAAATTTGAAATCGAAAGCTCTATAAGGTGAATATGGCAAATTCATTTGAATTTTATACGGAAGCAGGATTAACTAAATATACCGGTTTTAAAGCGGACAGCCTGCGGTCGTTAATCGATGGTTTGGAGGGCGTCTCTGGGTCCTCCATTTTTTACCATTTGCATCACGCCCTGTTTCGCTGGCATTTTGAGACGGGCGGACATCTGAACGATTTTGCGCGGTGGAGTCACCGGCAGCTGCAGGAAGATCTACTGGCAGAGAAGCTCTCCTCCGTTGATCCCCTGAGTTATACCAGTATCAGCCAGGCGCGGAATGCACTTATTCAGCATATTGAGGATCATATCGGTTCTATCGAATCGTTGCCCAGGGTTCCCCGGGGCCGGGAATTTTATTTCACGGAAATTAAAAGCTTCATCGTGGGAACCGGCGATATCGCAACGGATTTGAAAAGCTTCCGCAACTGTATCGCCAATGTAGAGAGCTATTCACTCTTTTATCATCTAATCGAAGCCCGGGTACGCATGAGCAAGGAAACCAACGACTTCAGCGTGTGGCTCCGCGATGAACTGGACGAACAGGAACTCGCAGAGAAAATTGAACACCTGAGTCCATATGTGTACAACCTCTACGAAATTCGATCCAAACTCTTAGAAATGATAGAGGAGCGTCTTGATGACAGAGAATAGCATCACCCTAGATTCGTACGAAAAATATATATCGAAATCGGAAATCAACATCATTAAAAACCTGGCGGAGAAACTGGGTCCCGCCAAAATACAACAGGTCAATTCCACCAGAATGGGGGGCGGCGTTGCGGAAATTCTGCATCATCTGATCCCATTGATGGAAGGACTGGATTTTGAAATTCACTGGGATGTGATTGAAGGGAATCCCGAGTTCTTTAACGTAACGAAAAAGTTCCACAACGCCCTGCACGGGACCAAATCGGAATTTTCCCAGGCGGAACTGGATACGTTCAGGGAAGTGACGGCACAGAACCAGGGCGTTGTCCGGGAGGATATGGATTTCTACGTGATGCACGATCCACAACCCGTGGGACTGATCGACAGTAAGCAGCAGGACAAGGGCCGCTGGATTTGGCGCTGCCACATTGACTTATCGGAAGCGGATAATCGTGTCTGGGGGTTTCTCCGACAGTGGGTGGATGAATATGATCATGCCATTTTTCACCTGCCGGAGTACGCCAAAGGCCTGCTGATTGATCAGGTGATCATACCGCCGGCCATCAATCCGTTCAGCGATAAAAATCGTGACCTGACCGATGAGGAAATTGCGTCAGTTCTTGAACGGTTCGAAATTGACCCCGAACTTCCAATCATTTTGCAAGTGTCGCGATTTGATCGGCTGAAGGATCCCGTTGGCGTTATCAAGGCCTATAAGCTGGTTCGCCGGTACCTGGATTGCCAGCTCATCCTCGCCGGTGGAAGCGCTTCGGATGATCCGGAAGGTGCGGAAGTGCTCAGAGAAGTCCGGGAGGAAGCGGGAGATGATCCGAATATTCATATCCTGAACCTGCCGCCGGACAGCAACTTAGAAATAAACGCATTCCAGCGGGCGGCGTCCGTGATTCTGCAGAAGTCTCTGCGGGAAGGTTTTGGTCTGACCGTGACAGAAGCCATGTGGAAGGGGAAACCCGTCATCGGTGGCAAGGTCGGCGGAATTCGCCGGCAGATCATGCACCGGAGTAACGGAATGCTGGTGCAATCCATTGAGGGAACAGCACTCCGCATCCGGGAAATCCTGGCTGATCCCATACTGGCAGATCATCTGGGAGAAAATGCCCGGAAATATGTCCAGGAGAATTTCCTGCTGCCGCATTACCTGAAAAACTGGCTACTTGTGTTCCATTCCGTTCGCGATGGCCATGATGGGATTGTGCGTCTGTAAAAAAAAGCACCAGGTTTGCGAAAAGAGACAGCCGCCATTGACCGCTTCAGGCGTCGATGGCGGTATTTTTATGAATGAGAATCGCGAATAGCGCACTGAATTACCATCCCATTAAAACGTCTTCATTACAAAATGCTTAAGCGCAGCGGCAATCATTCGCAAAGCTGGTCGATACCCCCTCTTGATTCTTTCTGATTCTGACCCTAACATTAAAATGAAGAGTAAAGCAACATGAGGTGTCGTTCCGATGCCTTGTATAGTAAATAGACGTCACACGGTTTTCACAATAAAAAAATCACCAGAATACCATGGAAGAGCAGACATTCTCCCGAAAGATATGGGAACATCTGCTGTCGTCCGGTGGATACTCCATTGGACAGTTTTCGGTCACAGTGAATGATGATCAGGTCCGGGTTTACCACTATCGAACCCGGAACGTCGCACGGTTTCCCAAGGAAGATTCCTACGAAGAGATGGAGAAGCTCTGCCGGGAGCGCGGGTATGATCTCCCGTATCTGCTGAAAAATTATTACCCGAAATCATTTCGGTCACTCAAGGAATACCGGAATAAATCGGGACACGCGTAAGAACACTATTTGAACCAAAGCCATGTTGATTAACTACCAGGTGATGGAGATCTGCAGCTTGTCGGTGCCGGATGAGGGGTGCCGTGGGCCGGTTTTCCCGTATATTTTCTGACTACCCCTTCCACATTAGTTGTACTATATCTATCAAATCCACTCAGGTTTTCACGACTCCGGTAGAATTAGCGAGTTCCGAGTTCAACGGAACTTTTCCCGGATAGGGTGAGACCCCCTACTCCGGACTTTGATGGAGGCTTCGTATCCGCCGGAATTTTTTGTATCTTTCCTCCGTTTTGGAACAAGAAAACATCACACCGGAAGATTATAATCAGCAGCATTTGACCCGGATCATTATCGGGATTATGCTGGGCGTGTTCCTGGCGGGTATCGACGGAACAGTCGTCAGCACCGCTATGCCGACCATTGTCACTGAGCTGGGCGGTCTGGCAATTTACAGCTGGGTCTTTTCTGCGTACATGCTCACCGGCGCTATCTCCATGCCCATCTTTGGTAAACTATGCGACGTTATCGGCATTAAGATTAATTTTTTTGCTGCAGTAGTATTGTTCCTCGCCGGATCGATTCTCAGCGGCTTGTCGGCGAATATGATGCAGCTAGTGTTATTCCGCGCGGTGCAGGGTCTCGGCGCCGGCGGGATGTTTTCGGTCCCGTATGCACTCATCGGAAAGGTGTTTCCGCCGGAACGACGTGGCAAAGCACTGGGATACACCAGCGCGGTCTGGGGAATCTCGAGTGTGCTCGGCCCGTTGCTGGGGTCAACCATTGTAACGGCGCTGACCTGGCGGTGGGTGTTCTACCTGAACATCCCGTTTGGGATTGGCGCAATTTACATGATCAATCGCGCCTACAGGGAAGTAAGTCTCCCGGACGAGCGGCAACCCATCGATTACGGCGGGGCATTTTTCCTGATGGTTTCGATTCTGCTCCTTCTGCTCGGATTTCTCCGGTATGGTCAACGAGTGCCCTTCTGGAGCTGGAGCGTGGCGGGCCTCCTGGGATCGGCAGTTGTTGCAGTCCTTGCGTTAATTCAGGTTGAAAAACGTGCCAAAGATCCGATCCTGCCACTGGATTTTTTCAGTCTGCCTGTGTTTCGGCTGACCAATATTATCGCGTTGCTGGGCGGCTTTACTATCCTGGGACTCATCTCATATGTACCCCTGTATGTTCAGGCGAGTAAGGGCGGAAGCGCCATGACTGCGGGCATTGTAATTATGCCGCTCTCCATTGGATGGTCCGGCGCCAGTTTTATCACCGGGCGGATTTTACACCGCACCGGCGGGAAAAAGATGATCGTCGCCGGGATGGCAATGGTGCTCGCCGGCTGCCTGTTGGCACTCCGGATGGACGAATCCACACCCCTGGCATTCATCATTGGAAATATGCTGGTTCTCGGTATCGGGATGGGGACCCAGACGCCGGGACTCCTGGTGACGCTGCAGAACTCAATACATATTTCGGTGATGGGAGTGGCGACGGCATCGCAGCAGCTGGCGAGACGGATAGGCGCCACGGTAGGTGTCAGTTTGATGGGCGCTGTGTTGACCAAAATTTTCATCAGTGGTGTAGCGGGAGCAAAGGAATCTCAGACGTTCGGTCAATTGCCGGAGTCGCTCAAATCACAGTTCGGAGATCCTACATCGCTGCTTACGGGCGAAGCCCGGGAGCTCCTGCCCGCGGATTTATTGCGGCCACTGCTGGAGGCCTTTAGCAATTCCATCACCGGGATATTCGCTGTAGGTGTCGCTGCTGCGGCTCTTGGATTAGTACTTTCATTTCGAATTCATCAACCGGAATCCGTTGAAAAGCCCACATGATTTACTTAGAATCCAATCTTTAACAAATGCTGAAACAATGCTGAATAAGGAGGCACAATGCGAAAAATTATATCGATATTCATTCTTGGTGTATTAGTGGGGTGCGGTGGGGGTATTCAGAACGATACGCCGCTGCCGAATTCTATACAGGATATGCAGATTTCCGAGATTATGCAGGGCGGGGAAGCGGATGAAGTCATCACGAAACTGCATCAGAAAGTGGTGACCGATCAGGAGAACTACATCGGTGAATATTCCGGCAAAGATTATGATGCGACGCTGTACCTGACCGTCTATGACAATCCGGATTCGGCACTGAGTGATTTGAACAAGATGGTGGAGCGTATCCAGGATCCGCACGTCGGTGGCCAGATGGGCTATCAACATACCCGTGAACTTACAAAATACGGCGAAAATGTTTACATGGCGCTTCAGAACCAGCGGGCGCATTACTTCTATGTAGATGGGAATGAACTCTACTGGCTTGACGTTGATCCGCATGTGGCGATGGGGGCGATTCAGCAGCTGACGCAATAACGGCAGTGTTGGAGTGTTCCCCAAAGGGATCCCTTCGGGGCGGGGGATCAGGTGTTAGAGTTAGAAGTGTCGCGAGTTTGGTGTCCGGAGTTCAGAGTCCTGTCGCCAAAAGGCAGTTGGTTGTGCTCAGAGTGGCTTAGTTAATTGTGGTAACTGTTTTTTACCAACAACACAACTCCATCCACCTTTCCTCCTTCCTCTTCTGAAGAGGAAGGAGGGACTCATCTTCTATACTTGTGGCGTCGGGTTTCTCCCTCTCTTCGGAAGAGAGGGAGAACAAGAGGGTGAGTTGTGTTGTTAGATAAAGTTTATTAGAAATGAATTAGATTTTAACATTACAGAGTTAAAACTCATCCGGAGCATACGGTACATAGGGTTCGGCAGCTTTGGAAAGAGAATTGCCGTTTTCACTGTAGGGAAATTCCATCTGCGGTGACTTATTTCGCTGGTACTCCACACAGAATGAACGCATGGGACAGATGCCACATTTCGGATTTTTCGCGGTGCAAATCTGCGCGCCAAAATCCATGAGTGCCTGATTAATCTCCCAGACGGTCCGTGGTGCGATGACCGACTCTGCCAGTTTCCAGAGACGACGTTCCTGCTTTGCGGTGGAGGAGTGTCTGCGTTTCACGAAAACCCGTTCCAGTACCCGCTTAACATTGGTATCCAGGATTGGTGCTGGTTTTACAAAAGCAAAGCTAACGATAGCACCAGCAGTGTAGCGTCCGATACCGGGCAGTGACTCTAACTCTTCGACGGTCTCCGGAAAAATGCCTTTAAATTCTTCGCAGACCACGATGGCCGACTTCCGAAGATTCCGTGCCCGGTTATAATAGCCGAGCCCTTCCCAGGCTTCCAGAGCTTCGGTTTCAGTCGCCTCAGCCAGAGATTCCACTGTCGGAAACCGGTCAAGAAATCGGTGGTAATAATCTTTGACGCGTTCCACCTGGGTCTGCTGGAGCATGATTTCCGAGACCAGGATTTTATAAGGATTCCGGGTCCGACGCCACGGCAAATCCCGGCCGAACCGGCGGAACCAGTGAAGCAACGTTTTGGTAAACAGGCGTCGCCTTCCGGTGTTGGAGACCTGTTTTGGAGTGAGGATTTTCAGAGACATAGGGAAAATCAGGTATACGTCAATTTCAGCAGGTTGATGACGCTTTGATCGCCGTCCAAAAAATCGTATTCGTCCAGTTCGGCAATGTCCACCCACCGGATATCGGCAAAGGCTAAGTTCATCGGATCCGGCAGATAATCCGTTATCATATAGAACGTCAGATTAACTGTGAGGCCATTAGGGTAGGTATAATCATATGCAACCAGCTCATCTTCTATTTTGATATCGACGGCCAATTCTTCAACGAGCTCACGCCTCAATGCTTCCCGCGGCGTTTCGCCGTCTTCGATTTTTCCGCCTGGGAATTCCCACTTCAGTGGATGCGAGGTCTCTTCCTTCCTCTGGCAGATGAGCACCTGGTCATCCTCGTTCATCAGGATGCCTGCAGCGATGTCGAGTGGTTTGTTGATTTTCATGGACGATAAATTTAGTGCGATTCGGGTACAAATGACAGCTGACAAAGACAGGATGAAACAGAAGTGTTACTATGTTATTATAGTTTTATGGTGTTACCGTGGTTGTCTCTTAATCTTACTATTATTCGCAACGGCCAATCTAATCAATTAATCCATGACGCTCTATCTTCAGCGGCAATGATAAATAGGCAACACAACTCACTACCTTATTCTCCCTCTTCCCGAAAACGACTCGGGATCTACGACTTCGAAGAAAGGGACAGGGGGATGCAGTTATGTTAATGGCGAAGGAGAAATCCGCTTAATTGACATAAGTAAATATTTAAGACATAACCGCTCCAGTAATCAGGACACCAGATGCATAAAATCTGTTAACTATAACACAATAACACTGTAACACTTTAACACTAACGAAGGATAGCCGCTCCGAATACCCCGGCACTGTCTCCCAATTCCGGCCTCAGAAATGGCGTGTCCAGGGAGTGGTTAAAGACATGCTTTTTCGTCTCCCGGATACCGTCGGTATACAATTCAGGAATATTGCCTACTCCGCCACCCAGGACGATTGCATCCGGATCAACAATGTTGATGACACCGGCGATGGCTTTACCGAAATAATGGGTCAGCCTCTCGATGGTGTCTTTTGCCATTACGTCGGATCCATCTCGGGCCTCTTTAGCGATTTCCCTGAGAGATTTTTCTTCCCCTGTCCTGTCGGAATGGTATTTTTCCAGCGCACTCCCGGAGATGACGGTCTCCACGCAGCCAACTTTTCCACAGTAACACTCGCCGCCGGATTCGTCCAGGAAGTTGTGACCCCATTCACCGCCGATAGCGTGTTTACCCCTGACAACGGTATCGTTTACGATCAGTCCCCCGCCGACTCCGGTTCCCATAATCACTCCAAAGATGACACTGGCGTCCGGCACCTGATTTTTAATACACCCGAACCGTGTCTCCGCCAGTACAAAGCAATTGGCGTCGTTTTCGAAGGTGAGGGGAATATCCAGGCGCTGACGCAAATCTCTCGGTAACGGTTTACCAATAAGACAGCCCGTATTGCTGTTTTTGACGGTCCCGGTGCCGGGATCAACAATGCCGGGCGTTCCGATACCGATATGGCTTGCTCTTTCACCAATTTCCGTGGACATCTTTTCCACAAGTAGCGCGATCCGGTTCAAGATATGGCTGTATCCGTTCTCGGCTTCGGTAGGAATGCGCATACGGGAGAGCGCCTGCGGATTATCAGCGGATTTAATAACCACGCCTTCAATCTTGGTCCCGCCGAGATCGATTCCCCAGAGCGGTGTCATGTTGTGAATTTTCTCATTTTAAGGATTATCTTTAAGTTTACTGTCGACGATGCGATGAGTGTACACTGCCAGGGTCACAAGTCATTCCGGCTGGAGCGAAGCGGAACGGCCCCCCAGGGATTCCTTCCGGAGGAACGGGATTAAAAATCCCTGCTGCTATAAGTAGGTTGTATTCCAAAGCCACTCCCTCCCCGGACAGCCTTGTCTCACATCTCCTCCTTCATAATCTTTATCCACCGATCCCAGGCTTTGTCTCTGGCCTGCCTGTTGGGGTCATCTTTGGGAGCACCTTCGCCTGCGCGCATAAATCCGTGGCCAGCTCCTTTGTACACTTCCGGTTTATAGGTTTTGCCGGCCGTTTTCATTTTCTTTTTGGTTTGGGGAACAGTGCTGGTGACCCGGTTGTCATTTCCGCCGTAAAAACCGTATACCAGCGCTTCAATCTGTTTGAGCTGCTCCATATCTTCCGGCGCGGTCCCATAAAATGGGAATGCAGCTTCGATATCACCGTAGTTGGTGGCGAAACGAAAGGTCTGGCTGCCGCCCCAGCAGAATCCGGCAACGAACAGTGTTCCGTTTGACGCGCTCAAATTTTTCCCGTAATCGGCTACGGCCTTGAGATCGGCGGTGACCTGCGCCGGAGGCAACTGGTAAATGCCATCTCTGGCAGCGTTGCTGTTGGGGTAGTCGCTGGTTTTGCCGCCGTCCGGTCCCATGCCAGAGAGCAGATCGGGTGCGATAGCGATAAAACCGGCTGCGGCCACCTGATCGGCTAGCCCCCGCACCCAGTCGGTGAGCCCGCGATTTTCGTGTATGAGCAAGACCGTCGGCACATTTTTATCGGCCTGTGGATAGACCACGAAGGAGTGAACCGTTCGGTTATCGTGCTCGACCTGCACCCATTCGTGGTGACGCGGCGACTCGTTAAGCCGTTCAATGGGAGAGGATTGAGCAATTAGCGAGCCGGCGAAAATAATGCTGAGAAGAGTTATCACGCCGGTAAGTTTCCTGTATGAAATCATCGGATTGTCTCCTATTGGCTTGATGATACTTATGATACAATGCCAATTAGAACAGTAAATTACAAGAAAAAAGCGCGGCCAATCCTCTAAAGATCGGCCGCGCTTTTTTAGTTGCAGCGCTCTGTTTAAGGAACAGGATATTACTTTATGAGCAGCATCTTTCTCATCTCAATATTGGTGCCGGCCTGTAATCTATAAAAGTAAACACCAGACGGCAGTCCTGCGCCATTAAACGTAGCTTCATGAGCTCCGTTGGTCAATACACCATCGACCAGGGTCTGTACCAGTTCGCCTCGGGCATTATACACGGAGAGCGAGGCCCGGGTCTGTTCCGTCAACTCAAACCGGATATTGGTGGTCGGGTTGAACGGATTCGGGTAGTTCTGCGCCAGGGTATGTTTGGCAGGCAGACCTGTCGATGCCACATCGATTGAAGTGGTGATATTGTCATCGGAGACATCTGACCATGATTTACCCAGGCGGAATTCATCCATATGAATGGTCATGGCCATTTCGCCACCGTTTTCAAAAGCAACCGTATTAAATCCTTCGGCATGGAGCCAGGAGTCGCGCGATACGTCGGCATCCGCGGTATCCGGGGCACCACCGGCCGGATCGGGATTGATCCACATGAAGGTGCGATCGACTGTCGAATCACCAGAGGCAATAATTTTGGTCACGAGCCATACGGGATCTTTGGTGGCCTCAACGGTTGAGACGTCCGGGCCTTCGCCACCGGCCCAACCGCTCCCGCCGGACCAGGTGGTTCCGCCACCGGATTTCCCTACAGCAACAATCTCGGCGGTGTCTGACCCGGCATCAAAGTAGAACAGTTTCGTCAGATAGTAGGTGTTGCCGGTCGGCACGGAATCGAGTTGCATCGCTACGCTCATCCAGTATTCGGTATCAGCTTCGTCCGGCCAGACTTTTGTCATCGGGAATGTACAAAACAAGCTGATGAGACAATTTCTGGGAGGGGACTCACTGCGGAGTTTTTCAATCATTGGAAAATGGGAGTGTTTTTTACACAAAGTTATGGAGAATCCCACTCCGAAAATCAAAACCGCTCTGGTCATCGCCGGGAGTGACCACCGGAGAAGCGGCGAATCTACTGGAAACGGTCATTGTCGATCAGCGGGAAATTTTACGAAATCACGTGAATACAGACGTCACAGAAATCCCGCAGGCGTTCACGCTGCGTATCAATGCTATTAATCCGGGTGTTTCCTTGGACAGAATAATCGTCGACTTCGGAGGCTACGTGAAATCCTACGGTGTGATTCCGGAGACGCGAGTTCAGAGACGGTGACCTAAAACTTACTCCCCGCTACTCAGCTCCTCGAGTTGCCGCTGGATCCAGCCGTTCTCCGGATCAATTTCCAGCGCTTTTTGGAGGTATTGTCTGGCCTGATCATTATTACCGTTTTGTTGGGAAATCTCCGCGAGTTGGGAGTAAGTAAATATCGACTCAGGAAAGTATTCCCGGTTCATTGTCAGAAGTTTTATAGCGGCTTCCGTATCGCCAGCTTTCCGAAAGTCGCCTGCCACGTTGATCAGCGAACGTTCACCGAAGTCGAATGCGGCACGGCCGTAATACCGGTTTCGCAACTCAGCATAACGCGCCGTGGCCGAATCCAATCCTCCGGCATCAAAAGCCGTCCGGAGTTCCATGTGGAGTGTGGTGGGAATAGCCTGTCCGTTATGACAGGTGACGCACTGTACCTGTGTTAAATCTTCGCGACCGATTTCCGGAAGCAAATGCCGGTTGATCGTCCGGTTCATTCGTACCATCGCCCGGGCCACCTTTTTGGTCTCCTTTTCGTCAGAGGCAAAATCCATTCCCCGTTCCCCGGGCGGATTCTGTACATGGCAATGCCCACAGCGCACGCCTAGCGCCGCTGAAAAACTCCCCATGACGTCCCGCAGTTCTTCTTCACTGATATCTTTGGGCAATACCTGCAGGTTCTCATATTCCTGGGCAAATCCCGTTGCGCCCGTAAGGGTAAAACATGCAACGCTCAACAGCAAGATCCCAACTTTTTTGTGTATGGACATCGATCGGTGTATCAGCATCATCTTCTCCTTCGATGAATGGAAGTTTCGTCTCATGTGGATCGGTAGGAATGTCTTTTACAGATGCGGTAAGTTAGACGCCTCAGGTCGGCCTTTCCAGCGGTTAATTTTGGTGGATTGTTGATTCCGTAGAGCGACTCGACGAGACACCCCTCTCTTCATTAATCGGTATTTCATGACCAGTTATTAGATATTTACTTTTCTTTTCTAATGAATGGGGTTAATATACTTTCGCAGTTACGACGCTTGCAGTAATATTCTTCGTTTTCATCGTACAATGGGTGTATTTGGTCTTAAATATAAACTTATTGAGTAGGGCTGTATGCAATTAGTCATCAATTCTTACGGCGCGTTTTTACACAAGAAGCAGGAGATGTTCCGCATTAAAATCAAGGATCAGCAGTACCGGTTTTCGCCGAAGAAGGTGGAGTCGATTCTGGTCACCACCGGGGCATCATTTTCCAGTGATGCCGTCGAACTGGCCATTGAGCACAATATCGATTTCATTTTCATGAATCGATACGGTGATCCGTATGCGCGCATTTGGCGACCAAAGATGGGGAGCACCGCCGCCATCCGGCGGAAGCAACTGGAACTGTCGGAAACTGCCGACGGCTTTGCCTCGGTTATCACACTCATCACACGGAAGTTCGACCACCAACTCACTCTGCTGAAGGCGCTAAAGCGAACGCGCAAAGGAGATAGTGTGGCAGTGTTGGAGCACGGCATCTCCGGTATCGAGGGATTGCGGAAGAAATTGAAAACCGTAAAGCCCGATGCTCAGGACATCGCTGGGACATTGCGCGGTTTGGAGGGAAGCGCCGGACGAACCTATTTCGGAACAATCTCCAAAATCCTGCCGGAGAATTATCAGTTCGACGGGCGTTCCAGAGATCCGGCGGCGGATTACTTCAACTGTCTGTTGAATTACGGATATGGGATGTTGTACGGCATGGTGGAGCGGGCGTGCATTCTGGCGGGACTCGACCCGCACGTCGGACTGCTGCACACGGATAATTATAACAAGAAATCGTTCGTGTTCGACATGATCGAGCCGTTCCGCCCGTACCTCGACGAGGTTGTGATTAAACTGATTACAACACGGCAGATTAAGCAGGCGTACTTCGACGACATCCCGGACGGCTACACACTGAATAAAGCGGGAAAGGGAGTACTCATCCCTTCCGTGAACGATTTTTTCGAGGAATCCATCCGCTACCGGGGACGCAACATCAAGCGGAAACACACCCTCCAGTACGAATGCCACCGTCTTGCCAACGACTGGCTCAACCGGGACGACGACCCGGATGTGAATGTGGTGGAGACGCGGGAGCTGGGGGAGGATGCGAACTAACGTGGAAGAAGTCTGTGGAAGCACGCTATGGCATGTCTTTACAAAGAATGAAAGGTGATCTTAAATGTAGAGACGTTTCATGAAACGTCTCTACAATACAGATTTGCAGGAATATAAATTTGCAGGAATATAAAACATTCCATAAGGGGACAGCATAAATGCCCGATTATTTCAGAAACAAATACCGCATCGATTCTCATCGGTTAAAGGGCTGGGACTACCGCACACCCGGTTGGTATTTTGTAACTATCTGCACCTATGAAGGAATTGAATATTTCGGTGACATCCGCAATAAAATAATGGGATTGTCGGAACTCGGATGCACTGTCTGGAAATACTGGTATGAAATTCCGACCCATCAGCCGCATGTCCAACTTGGCGAATTTATTGTGATGCCGAATCATGTGCATTTGACGATGCAACTGACTAAAGGAAGTATTGATAAAAATAGGCCAGTAGAGACGTTGCATCAAGCTGGAACCAATGATTCGAAAGAAGTATCAGAAGTAGAGACGTGCCATGGCACGTCTCTACAAGGGAACGGGCCAGCTAGCCGTATAAAATTTATGGCTGAAATTTCACCCAAATCCGGTTCCCTGTCCATCATCATCAACCATTTCAAAGGCGCCATACGTACTTGGTGCAAGAATAACGGCCACGGCACATTCGCCTGGCAGCCGGGATTTCATGATCATATTGTGCGTAATAATACATCATTGGAACGAATCAACGAATACATCCGCACCAACCCGGAGTATTGGGAGGAGGATCGGTATCACCCGGGGAATTTGAATAAGTGATAGGTTTTAACTTGAAGGATGTTACAGTAGAGACGTATCATGATACGTCTCTACAATAACTGGTTTCTACAATGACATTGAATAGATTGGTTAACGGACACGAATGCACCTATTGTGTAGAGCCGTGCCATGGCACGGCTCTACTGGTGGCATAAAACATTTCAGGAGACAAACCAATGCTCCTCTGGATCATCTACGACATCAGCAAAGATAAGGCCCGGAAAAAGATGGCGGATGCGTGCGAACAGTACGGATTGTACCGGGTGCAGTATTCCGCGTTTCTCGGTGATGTAAACAAAAACCAGATGGACGAAATGCAATTGAAGGCGGAAGAGCTAATCAACGAAAAGACGGATGCCGTCTACCTGTTCCCCATGTGCGAGGAGGATTTCAAGAAGGTGGCGCTGGTGGGACAGGAATTCGACCGGAAATTGATTGCCGACCAGCTATCGACGAAGATGGTATAAAAAACCCTGGCGCTGACAGTCCCAGACAGGGCTGTTAGCGTCAGAATTTGCATGAAGGATCCAGGAATGTAAAGACGTGCCATGGCACGTCTCTACCAAAGACAAAGGTTAGAAAGGTATAAATTAGAGGGTGTATCGGAGTATAGTAGAGACGTTTCATGAAACGTCTCTACGGGAATAAGGACAGAATGAACAACACACACCAATTCTACATCACCCCGTCCGATATGCTGGAATACCTGTACTGTCCGCGGTTTATCTATTTTGAAAACGTGTTGGATATTCCGGAAAATCAGGGAAGCCGCTGGAAGGTGCAAAAAGGTCGGAGTATCCATAAGAAAAAGGCTGCGCAAAACCCAGATTACCTGCGGAAGAAACGGGGCGTAACGGACAAGCAGACGGAAGTCAAACTGCATTCGGACAACCTTGGCGTTCGAGGCATTGTGGATGAAATACTGACGCTGGATGACGGCACCATGGC
Organism: Candidatus Neomarinimicrobiota bacterium; assembly: GCA_021734025.1. NCBI lineage: Bacteria > Pseudomonadati > Fidelibacterota > Fidelibacterota bacterium. The sequence goes on along the minus strand of JAIPJS010000004.1, from coordinate 99,534 downwards.
GCCGCTGGATTACAAGTACGCGGAGTACAAGGGGCGGATTTACCAGACTTACAAATACCAGACGGCGATCTACGGATTGCTGATCGAGGAGAATTACGGCAAGCCGGTCAAAACCGGCTATCTGGTGTACACCCGAAGCAAAAACAAGTTGCTTGACGTCCCCATTACCGATACCTTAAAAGCACACGCCAAAGAGACCATCTCCAGTATTCGCACAGTCATCAGGGACGGATGGTTTCCGCAGTCTACAAAGTATAAAAAACGCTGTATCGATTGTTGCTATCACGGGATTTGCGTGCAGTGAGTTGCGGAGAGTTCAATGATTGAGTCATGTTATTCCATTGGAAAAGCGAAGTTACAGGATCTGCCACCAGAGGAAAGCCGGAAGGCTTTTCTTGATTCACAGACTATTATGCCTGACCATCCATTCGGGTTGGATGAGTCCCAGAATGCGTACGAAATAGTAGTCAATCTACTCCCCGATAAAGATCAGATTAAACTGGAGCTCGGGAAAGAACTCATTCCTGAGAACAGAACAGATTTTTTTGCGTTTGAATTATTGGGACAACGTAGTAAAAAAATCTATTTTTGTACTAATAACCTTTATTACCATCTCACCTCCATTGATGAAATGCTTTCGTATTTAGATGATAAATTGTCGGGAAAATTTCCGGATTTCCGGCAATATATCGAATCGATTCATTCGCAGTTTTACACAACTACTACGGATGGCAAATCTTGCCTGAACTTCCAAAAACTGGACTCAGGGCAGCTGAAGTCATTTCATGGTTATTTAGGTGACGCTGAAGATAAATTTACTAAAGTGAAAAGTGCATTTCTGGAGTTAGTAAGCAAAGATATCTATGGGCAAACCCGAAAAGGTTTTGCCAATAATATTAATATTTGTTCTCTCAAGGTCGATGGTAAATACTTTCATAAAGGTCGATTTGCCCGGGACTATATCGATGTGGTGTATTATGAACGTTTTCAACGGTTTTTCCAGGATACGGAACCTATGGTTCAATCTGAAGCAGTCTGTTCCCTTTGTGGACAGACAAAACCGGTTACGGGAAAGATAAATATCCCTACTAAGTTTTATGGAACGACAGATACCATATTTTTTGAAAATTTAGAACAGAAGTCAGCGTACAAATCTTTTGCCTCATGTGAAGAGTGCTATTCCTGGCTTATGACAGGAATCGATCATACACAACAGCATTTTCAGGATACCTTGTTTCGCGTGAAGTATTATCTGATTCCCAATGTTCAAACGATAAAAAAGTCTCAAAACCTGGATGCACAGGTAAGTTATATTCAAAGTATTCTGAATTATCGCTCCTCTGATTTGCACGAAGAATTGCGTTCTCATGATAAATTAATTGATGAAATGCTGACAACCAATACACGGTTCGATTTTCTATTTTACTGGTTAGACCAGGCGTCATTTAATGTCGTTGAAAGTATTCCTGATGTAGAATTCCAACAATTCCATAGTCTTTTTGGAACAATCAGGAATCTACACCAAACCTTTTATATAAATTTATTCGACACACCAATTACCTTAAATTCGCTGTATTGGTTACTTTTCCCGAACCGATTTTCTCATGGGAAAAATCCGGATAGTGAAATCTACAGGAAAGAATTAGTTAGACTATTTGGATCTTTAGTAAAAGGCGCGCCGGTACAATACCGTTATCTACTACGCAGATTCAACGATATTTTCCACAAAACCTATCATAAAAACGAACGTGATCTGGGGATACTTAAAAGACCATTGGATATGAATATCCTGTTATCTGTCTTTTCGGCAAATGCAAAACTGCAAGGGAGTCGGCAAATGAATGGAGAGGCAAAAATTTTTACAGAGATACCCGATGACGAGATTCAGAAGTTTTTCGAGGTGCATGAAAATATTTACAAAGGGCAGCCGCATCGCCAGGGATTAGTTCTGCTGGGTTCCCTCATGAATGGCATCTTGTATAAACAACAACAGGAAAATAAGTCTAGCACAGTGTTGGATAAATTGAATTTTGACGGTATGCCCGTGAGACGACTTTCAACGTTCGTTAATGAAATATCCGAATACCTTAAATTATATGATGAATACCGGTATAATACCCTCCGACATGCGGCCATGATCGACCGATTGCAGGGGATAGAAAATTCCTCACTGACAAAAGATGAGGTTGTGTTTTATATCCTGACGGGTATCTCGCTGGGCAAATATATCGGCATCGAAGCGGCAAGAGAAAAACAGGCAGAGGAGAAATCATAATGGCGAATTTATCTCGCAACTCGGAAATATTGTTTCTGTATGATGCAAAACAGTGTAATCCCAACGGTGATATGGACAACGAGAATAAGCCGAGAATGGACTGGGAGGCCGGCCGGAATCTCGTGAGTGACGTGCGGCTGAAACGATATATCAGGGATTACCTGATGCAGGTCAAAGAATTACCAATCTTTGTCCGAAAACTCGTCGATGCTGGATTACGTGCGCAGGATTCGCTGGCACTTTTCAAACTGACGCATTTGGATGGAAAGAAGGAAGAAGACCTAACTCTCGATGATTTGAAGAAAGTAAAGGGTTTGGAAGAAATCGGAGATAACCTCTTTGACCTCGTCGATATCCGAATATTTGGCGCAACAATTCCGATTCAGGTAGAAGAAGGACGTGGTGCCTCATCGACATTTACAGGCCCGGTGCAATTCAACTGGGGCTATTCGCTGAATACTATCCATGAATTGCAGGAGAGCAAAACCATTACTTCGCATCTGCAAACCGGGAAAAGCGAGCACGGCGCTGGTATCGGCAAAGATTACCGCGTTAATTACTCCTTTCTGGCGTTCAGTGGTGGTATTAATGCCAACGTAGCACAGGATACCCGAATGACAGAGGAGGATGTGCAATTGCTGGACGAAGCTATCATCAAGTCTATCCCGTTGAACCGGACGCGGTCAAAAATCGGACAGACACCCCGGTTGTATCTGCGGGTTGAAATGACAGATAATCAGACCGTACTAAACGATCTCCGTGAATTCGTTCATCTGGAAACCTCCGTGCCCGAACCTGAATTGCGATCCATCAAGGAGTGTACCGTAGACGCAACCGAACTACAGGCATATCTTGGTAAGTTCGACGGCAAAATCCAAAAGATTCATTACTGGAAAGATGGAAATTTAAGTATTGACGGGTTGGATCTGGAATCTGCGAAATTTCAGGAATTGAGTTACTAATCTGAATAATTCATAAAACGACAGATCGAGTGTAGAGACGTTCCATGGAACGTCTCTACTCCACTATAGATATTAATTTTAAGCCCAATATGAACCACTGATTTTTTTCGTATCATGAAGAATTCAGGCTAATGAGGATCGTATATGTCCGAACCGAAAATTCCCGGATTACTGACATTCCAGCTCACCGGGAAAATTGCGCACTTTAAAAAGTACTACTCCAATATTTCCTCGTTGACCTACGAGGTGCCACCCCGCACGGTGATAACGGGAATCCTTGCCTCTATCCTGGAAATGCCAAGAGATACGTACTACGAGACATTCTCACCACAACAATCGAAAATCGGAGTGCAGCTGCTAAGTCCTGTGCGGAAGCAGGTCTCCTGTATGAATTACGTAAAAAAGGAGGGTGGGCCGACCCAGGTACGCTTGGAACTGCTCCTGCCCAGAGAGGAAAGACTCCGGTTCCGCATCTACTGTTGGCATGAAAATGCTGAACTCTTCGATAGCTTGTTCCATCGCTGTAAAAACCATAACCTCGGCTACGGTGTATATCTCGGACAACGAGCATTTCGAGGATACGTGGAGGACGCGGGAATGATCCCTGAATCGGATATTCAATTCCTGACAGATTTTTCTGGAAAGCTGGATTCTCTGACATTCGAGGAAAACATTTCCGGGTTAAGTGACACGGTTGGGTTTGACATCAACAGTGCCTCCATGCCGAACACCATGCGAAAAATTGATGTAGGACGCGAACAGGATTCCATGGTAAATACCGTTTTTGAAATGAGTGGCAAAGGCGTTCCGGGTAGGTTTAAGGAAGCGTTTCGAGTCCGGGACAAAACCATCTCTTTCTATACACCTTTTGTCTCATGATGCTAAAGTCGCATCCGGAAACGTCAATGCAGGATCATCTTAGCCAGGTAGCCGAGAATTCAAGACAGGTCGTTCAGGATAAAAATCTAAACTTTTCATTATTTTCGAAAAATGAAATTGACGATCTCAGTTATCTCATCGGAATTGCCCATGATTTCGGAAAATCTACTACTTATTTCCAAGGATTATTGCCACCGCATTCAGTTGACGGTAATCATACCCACCATGCTCCAATTTCTTCCTTATTTGCGTATGTCCTCGTACAGGAGCGATTTCCTGAAAAGTCTATAGCCCCGCTGCTGGCGTATCTGACAGTGCGATACCATCACGGAAATTTGCAATCACCACAAAACCCGTTTACCCTGAATGCCTCGGTGCAGAAACAACTGAAAAATATTCAGGACAAACAATTTTCGGCTGTTGCTGAAATGTATAGTACACTTTTGCAAGAATACGACCTTGAATTCCTGGAAGTATTTGATGTACTGTCTTCTCTGGTGGAAGAGGAGATAATTGAGCGGGATTTTTCACGAAAGGTTTCCAGGGATTTGCATTATGGATTGAACGATTTCGAGGAAGAACAGCAAATTGAAGTTTTTCTGCTGTCGAATTTCCTGTTTTCCGTATTGATTGATTCGGACAAGAAGGCGGCCGGCAAACTGGATGTGGATTATTTTGAGAATGCCTGCGAACTAGTGGTTGAGGTTGATAAGTATTTGGAGCATCTCCGGGAAGGGTATCCTGGTAAATTTAATCCTGAAAAACCGTTAAATGCCCAGCGGAATGCGTTCTTTCGCGAGGTTACCGCAAACCAGCAGCTTAATCCGGATAACCATATTTACACCATCACTGCTCCAACCGGTATCGGTAAAACCTATGCTGCATTTGGGGCGGCAAACAATCTGAAACGCCAGCTGGAGCCATCTCGGCGAATTATTTATGCTCTGCCGTTTACCTCCATTATCGACCAAAATTATGAAGAATTCGAACAGTTGCTCGCGTGGTCTTTGGAAGACGCTTTTACGGAAACCCCCACCAAATATCTTTTGAAGCATCACTATCTATCGCCGATGGAAATCATTCGGAGCGAAAAAAGGGATAGCGAAATCTCACAGGACTATGCCAACTATTATGATGACCGGATGCTGAATGAGTTATGGGATGCGGGCAATATCGTCACCACATTTGTACAACTGTTTCAAAGCATCATCGGATACCAAAACCGGTGGCTCAAGAAATTTCATAATATTGTGAACAGCATTATTATTCTGGATGAAGTGCAGAATATTCCCGCTGATTACCATACGCTGGTCGGCAAAGTATTTGAAATATTTGCCCGAAAATTCGACACCTATATTTTCCTGATGACGGCTACTCAGCCACACATCTTTTCTCCGGAACAAAGCGTCGCCCTTGTGGAGAGCGATAAATATTTTGAGCACCCCTTATTCAACAGGGTAATTGTCGAAAAAATTAACGGACTCTCCGGAATAACAATTGATAAGTTTATACAGAAATTCAATGACGGGTTTTCCGGCGATTCGGGACTGATCGTATGTAATACAAAAAAATCGGCACTGGAAATCTACAACCGTATTTCTGAAAACCCGCAGCATTCAGCTCAATATAAGATTAAATGTTTAACGACCTTACAGACTCCGGCCGACCGAAAATCCATCATCCACGAAATTGGGGATTTATTGTCACGGAAGGAGAAGGTGATATGCGTTTCGACTCAGCTTATTGAAGCCGGTATTGACCTGAGTTTTCAGACCGTCTATAGGGATATGGGGCCGTTTGACAGTATTGTTCAGGTAGCAGGGCGATGCAACCGGCACGGTGAATTGGACGAACCGGGAAAAATGTATATAATGCGGCTTCAGCGCGAGAACGGGAGGGATTATTCCGGGATCTACGATCCGAAATTAATGCAAATGGCCGGAGAAACCGTAGACGCCCCTCACTTTGAAAGCCGGGATTTTCTGAGGATGAGCCACGATTACTTTTCCGGCTTTGATTTCGTAGGAGAAAGTAATCGGTTGTTGCAGGGATTGCAGCGTCTAAATTATTCTGAAGAGATGGCGAACGAAACCGCAGTCAAAGATTTCCAGCTAATCGAACAGAGAGCCGAACAGCAAGATGTAATAATCTGTACTGATACAAAATCGGAACAGCATCTGCAGAGATTCCTCGAACTTCACAAATCATTATCTGATACCGAAAGACGTTCTGCTGAACGCAAAAATATTATGGGTGAAATCAGATACCTGCGCCAAAAACTTGCGGATTATACCATCAGCGTATTCGCCAATCAATTAATACCGTATCATAAATCAGCGGATATTAAATCAGAAATCAATGACAATTTATTATATGTTCCGCTTGAAATCGCAAAACAGGAGAATATTTATACGAAAGAAACCGGATTTAATCTTGAACCGGATTCAGTTACTACGACCTCTATGATATGACAGGAATCGAAGAATTTGATGAATACAAACCTGAAAATTGATGATATATGAAACGTGAATATTCCCTAGTAGAGACGTTTCATGAAACGTCTCTACACTGGATATCTCTGATTGGAGTGTAATCAATCTAGGAATTTCACATTTCATTTATATTGCATCTTATTACTGAAGAGGTTAAAGAAGGAATCCATAAGCAACCAAAACACCATGCAACTCCACGTCAACAGATTCCAGTGCATCACCACCGCGAAAAAAGCCATTCCGCCAGCCAAACTTCGGGGATACCTGGGCGGCGCGTTTTACGACCATCCGTTGATTCATAACCATGAGAATGGTAAATCCCGCAACCGGTATCCGCTGATCCAGTACAAAATTCTGGACGATATTCCGACGATTGTCAGCGTGAAAGACGGGAATGCGGTTATACAAAAACTGTTCACCGAGATTAACGAAATCCAGCTGATTAACAAGACCTATCCGGTGCTGGAAAAAAATCTGAAACAGACAAAATATGATTACGGGGGGAGTGAGCAATTTTATCAGTACGAATTTTTAACGCCCTGGATACCGTTTAACCAGAAAAATTACGAGCAGTATAAGACGCTGGAGACAAACAAGCAACGCGCTGACAAACTAAAAAGCATCCTGATCGGCAATATTCTTTCCCAGGCCAAAGGACTTGATTATTGGATCGAGCAGCAACTTGAAGTGAAACTCGCATTGCATCAAACCGACCGTCCGGTGGAGTATAAAAAGGTGCAGTTCATCGGCTTTGAAGGTTATTTCAAGGTTAATTTCAACCTGCCGGATTACCTGGGAATCGGCAAGGCCGTCTCCCACGGTTTCGGCACCATCAAACGGATGGAAACCTGACCGCATCCTGCCGATTTATAGAGATGATGAAAACGAGTTCAGGTTAAATGAAGAAAAATCAACACGATACCGAAAGGAGAAATCCTGCAATCGACCGGAAAATCGCAATAAAATCACCCGTCTGTTTACCGGGTGTTCGCCAAAATATGCGAGCATGGAGGTGCATACAGCCCCCATGATTGAGCGATTTTCAGCATATTTGCGATCACAGACCGAATCCAGAGAGAACAAGGATTGAAACTCGATACCGTCTATGATTATATCGGGATGCTGGTACATCACAGACCGAATCCAGAGAGAACAAGGATTGAAACAGGTGAGTTGGTCGAACTGGGCGTCCGGCATGATATACCATCACAGACCGAATCCAGAGAGAACAAGGATTGAAACTGAAAAATATTTTGATGAGGAGGACTAATGCTTATCCAATCACAGACCGAATCCAGAGAGAACAAGGATTGAAACGAATTGGACAGAACCCGCCTGAATAGCAACGTCTCGATCACAGACCGAATCCAGAGAGAACAAGGATTGAAACAGTGGAATTTTCCGAACAGTGACCTTTTTCCACGTATCACAGACCGAATCCAGAGAGAACAAGGATTGAAACAAGGGGGAACGGATGTCAAAATCGAACGGATTCAAAAGATCACAGACCGAATCCAGAGAGAACAAGGATTGAAACAAAAACTGAAGCAGGCGTTGAAAGCGGCCGGGGTCTATCACAGACCGAATCCAGAGAGAACAAGGATTGAAACAGTGGGTTCTCTGGGGGAAGTTTAGGAGATATGGATCACAGACCGAATCCAGAGAGAACAAGGATTGAAACACAAAGGGTTCCCGGCCTTTCTTTGTTTCTGGGAGTAATCACAGACCGAATCCAGAGAGAACAAGGATTGAAACCATGCCATGATTATGTCGGAGGAGGATTTTTCAAAATCACAGACCGAATCCAGAGAGAACAAGGATTGAAACCCGGGCGTCTCGTCCGTAGTGGCCGTCTGGCCGAGATCACAGACCGAATCCAGAGAGAACAAGGATTGAAACTCTCCTAAAGGCATACCCTCATCGTTAATATGGAATCACAGACCGAATCCAGAGAGAACAAGGATTGAAACTGTAGGCGGGCTTTTCTTTCAGACTATCAGATCTCCAGATCACAGACCGAATCCAGAGAGAACAAGGATTGAAACTTCTGCGCTCGGATTTTACGCAACAGATGGCCCGGCAGATCACAGACCGAATCCAGAGAGAACAAGGATTGAAACATTCTGATCTTGAAGGATGGCAACATGGCGGGGATTATCACAGACCGAATCCAGAGAGAACAAGGATTGAAACAAAACCTTCTCGGCGGTCACCGGAAAACGCTACTGGATCACAGACCGAATCCAGAGAGAACAAGGATTGAAACATATTGCCCTTGCCGGTAGATCCATTGCTGTGTTTTATCACAGACCGAATCCAGAGAGAACAAGGATTGAAACACCATATGGCAGATTGGCAGACAATGGTCTATCTGTAATCACAGACCGAATCCAGAGAGAACAAGGATTGAAACCTGATGTCCATCTCCAGATCGTCCGGGACGGGGGTGATCACAGACCGAATCCAGAGAGAACAAGGATTGAAACGCGGCCTGGATCTTTTCCTCCGCCTGGTTATCGATATCACAGACCGAATCCAGAGAGAACAAGGATTGAAACCAGCCAGCGGCAGGCGCTCTGATAACTCCCATAATTCCAATCACAGACCGAATCCAGAGAGAACAAGGATTGAAACTATAAGGATCGCCTGGCAAATGGCGAGACCAATACCCATCACAGACCGAATCCAGAGAGAACAAGGATTGAAACAATTAGACGAGGAGCACTGATATGCTGCGATTTTTATCACAGACCGAATCCAGAGAGAACAAGGATTGAAACAACAGGGTTTGAACGCTCTGGCGGGTATTTCTGCCGCATCACAGACCGAATCCAGACAGAACAAGGATTGAAACCTTCAGTCAGGAGCCGGAGCGGTAGCGATGAGTGAATCACAAACCGAATCCAATGAGAACAAGGATTGAAACCCAATATCATCCGGTGCGACCGTAATCTCGTATATATCACAAACCGAATCCAATGAGAACAAGGATTGAAACTTGGAAGAACGATATATACCGGATCACTAACAATAGATCACAAACCGAATCCAATGAGAACAAGGATTGAAACCTTGCTCTGTATACTTTGAGCGTTCATCTTCCGTAAAATCACAAACCGAATCCAATGAGAACAAGGATTGAAACAGATTAATCACCTCCTTAATGGCGGGTGTGTTCTGGAATCACAGACCGAATCCAGAGAGAACAAGGATTGATCCCGCCGTCGCGGGATTTCGCCTCTGGCGAGGCTCAAAACCAGCGATGAGATACGATCGGAGCGCTTACAAGGCACGACCGACTCTGTGGATATCACCAACCAAGTAATACCCATCCACCTTGAAATAACGACGTAGTACTTCGCATATCTTTGCATTGGAAGAGGACAGATTGAATCCCCGGAGAAAAACTGTCGCAACTGGACTAAAAGGAGTGGGTATAATGGTATAGAGGTATAAGGTATAGGGAAAAGTACTACGTATTGCGTACAACAAATACGGGAGCCTTGATTACGCAATACGCAGTACGGATTTGTGTGGAACACTTGGACACTAATACTTTAACAATTACACTTAAACACTGTTTTTTTACCCGAACACCGGAACACTGGTTTCACCACAGACCGAATCTCCCGTAGGGATCCCTTCGGGGCAATGAGAACAAGGATTGATCCCGCCGTCGCGGGATTTCGCCTCTGGCGAGGCTCAAAACCCGTGAAGAGAGCCGCCCGGCGTCCTGGCAGAGTTCAGCCGACTCTCCGGGTACTCCCAACCGGGGAATACCCGTCTGTCTTGAAATGTCTGCGGAGTGCTTCACATTTCTCCGCATTGGAATATGTCAAATTAAATTCCCGGTGATTAACCTGGCGCAACTGGATTCTCAACAAAAGGGGGATAAGGGTATAGGGGTATAAGGGGGTGGTTGCTCGCTTAGAGTCCGTGAAGCGGGGGTGAGCGGGGATCAGGTCCGACCTGGTTTGGACCTGTCTCGCTCCGACGGTCACCGCTGGATATGAACCTTGTGCCACTAGCCCTGTGACAGGTGCCAACCGTAACACGATAACACCATAACACGGTAACCCGGTTTGCATCTCGAACACCGGAACACTATAACACGTGAACACTGGTTTCACCACAGACCGAATCTCCCAACGGGATCCCTGCGGGGCAATGAGAACAAGGATTGAAACAAAATGGCTTGTTTCCACCTTTATTTGAATCCGAAATTCTGTTCAAACTACCTGTACCGGAAATTAACGAACATTTTAATTCAGAACTGTTACATTCGGCAATGGGATCTGTCTTTTTCATATGCAACGTAGGGGCGCAGAGAAATGCTGAATATTCCAAATAAAATGCTGGCCTTCATTGGGAGCGTATTGATTCTATTGGTCGGACTATGTTGTGTCCGAATCGGAAACGCACAGACTATATCCGGGGACGGCCTGACTGCCTCCCGGGCCGGAGATGGTGTACTAATCACTGAGGGCGGTGACAGCATCCTGTTTTACCAAATGGCACCTAGGTCGTATAGGGGTGAGTATACTCGTTCAAATTATATCCACCCATTATGGGGACTATCTGGCGAAGTCCTGACCGAGGATTTTCCGAAAGATCACCTGCACCAGCGGGGGATCTTCTGGGCGTGGCATCAGGTGTATGTCAATGGGAAGCGCGTGGGCGATCAATGGGAATTGGAGGATTGTCGCTGGGATTTTAAAAAGATTACCATAGATAGAAACGGGCTTCCGGAATCCATCGCGATCCAGGCGGAAGTGTTGTGGATGTCTCCCGGTTGGACAGACGCGCAGGGAGAGCAGGTGCCCTTTGTGAAAGAGACGACCACCATTGAAGTCCACAGACGCCAGCCGGATCTACGGAAAATAGATTTTACCATCGAACTTCGTGCTTTGGATGGGCATGTCAAAATCGGCGGCTCCGAAGATGTGAAGGGCTACGGCGGATTTTCCGCCCGCATTCGCTTGCCGAAAGGCATCCGCTTTACCGGTACTTCGGGAGCGGTAACGCCGGAAAACACCGCCGTGCAGGCCGGCCCGTGGGTGGACTTTTCCGGTTCATTTATCGAGGAATCGGTATCGGGAATTACGATCTTTACCCATCCGTCCCTGCCGAATTTTCCGCCGCCGTGGATACTGCGGAGCGAGGCCAGCATGCAAAATCCGGTGTTTCCCGGTCGGGCGCCGGTGGCAGTGCCAACGGAGAGTCCACTGACGCTGCGATACCGGCTGGTGCTCCATGCCGGTGGACCGGATACTATCAATCCGGATTCGCTTCAGGCCGAATATAGTACATTGGTAGAGTAGTCAGAATCCAGCGATCGCGCAGCTTGCCATTTCGCTGGGATGAAACTAATCCAGATTCTGCCCGGCGAAATACCGCATAGCGCTGCTCATAAATTCGCCGAATCCCGGATATTCCTTCCCCTCGATGGTGGTGTAGCGGTTGTCCGCTCTGTAGAGTTCGCCCAGCCCCACATACTGTTCCGCTTGATCGTCCGGTGAACCAGTCGTCCCCCAGAATCGGCGGATATAGTGGTAGTGCTTTTCCACTTCCGCCTGGACTTCCGGGCTTTCCGGATCGCCGTCGCTCATTTCGGCCAGCGTCTGCCAGCACTCGGCAAAGCCCGATTTGAGTTCGTCGAGCTCCTGCTTCCCGAGGGATTTCAGATAGTCCTCGGATTGGTCAACGGCCGAACCCCATTTATCTTTGGCTTCCTTCCGCCAGGCTTGTGCTTTCTCTTTCGGTATACCTTTATACAGTTCCTCGTGGGACATGGGTGCTCCTTCCGTTTCCTTGGCTATGGTTTTGTCGATGGTCGAGATCAGTTGCGTCAGCCGCTTACGTCGCGAGATCAGGGCTGCTTTATGCTGCTGCAGCGCCTCCACGGTATCGAAATCCGGAGAGTCGAGAATCTCGCCGATCTCCTTCAGTGGGAAATCCAGTTCCCGGTAGAACAGGATCTGCTGCAAGCGAGAGAGTTCTTCTTCGCCGTACTTGCGGTATCCCGCCCGGGTGCGGTGCGCCGGCTCCAGGAGTCCGATTTCGTCGTAATGGTGCAGGGTCCGCACACTGATCCCCGCCATTTCTGCCAGCTGTTTTACGGTATAATCTTTCATCGTTTTGCCATTCGTTTTTTGGTTCAACACAAATATAAGGTATCACGTAACGTGAGGGTCAAGGGGGTTTTTCCTGATTTTTCCGATTTTTCGATTTACATTTCAGCACAATTCCTGTTCAGGCTGAACGCGGTATGTCTTATCAACGGCATAATTTGGAGAAGTCAGACGTGAACTCAGACTTATTCTTTGAAGTTAGCGATCATTTCCTAACCAATAGATAACCTGCTTACGGATAAAGGGTCAATTCTGTGTCACGAATTTACAGATTATTTACGGCGATTATTGGTGTGGTACTTCTCATCTCCTGCGGTGTACAAACAGATTCCAACGAGCCGTTCGTCCTGAGCGAGGACGGCGGCTGGTGCTGGTTTCAGGATCCGCGGGCGGTGATTTATGATGGCAAACTGATTGTCGGCACCGTGGCGATGGGGCGGTATGACTCGCTCCGGACAGGAGATGTTGAAGCGTTGGTGTACAATATAAAATCCGGGGAAACCGACCGGGTTGAGTTGTACGATCAGCTCCAGGCCGACGATCACGACTCTCCGGTCTTCCACGTGCGCCCGGACGGCCGCATTCTTACCTTCTTTGCGAAACATGGAAACGAAAACCGATTCTATTACCGGATTTCCAAGCCGGCCGCTCCGACCACCTGGGGTCCGATACAGACGTATCTTCCCAGCGAATCCACCATGCTGACCTATTCCAACCTCTACCGGCTCAAAGCGGAAGGAAACCGCCTGTATGACTTCTTCCGGGGTTTGGACGATACGTATAAGCCGTCTTACGTGTATTCCGATGATCTGGGCGAAACCTGGAGTACCGGGAACGTGTTTATCGACGTTCCGGTGAAGCAGCGGCACCGGCCGTATGTGCGTTATACTTCCAACGGAACGGACGAGATTCACATGCTCTATACCGAGGGGCATCCCCGGGTGTATGACAACAGTCTGTACCATATTTATTATTCCGACGGAAATCTCCATGCCACTGATGGATCGGTCATCCGCAGTCTGGAGGCAGGCCTCACCAGACCGGAAGAAGGCACGAAGATCTTCCAGGGCGATTCGAATCATGTGGCCTGGTCGGTGGATTTGGAGCTGGACGGAAACGGAAATCCCTGCGCTGTCTATTCGGTGCAGGTCGGATCGGCGGGACTGCCGCCGGGACAGGGCGGCGACGATATCCGGTATCGGTATGCCAGGTGGGACGGCGAGCAGTGGCAGGATTATCCCCTGGCGTATGCCGGGACTAAACTGTACTCAGGAGAGGATGACTACAGTGGTTTAGCCGCCATCGATCCGGATAATCCGGACGTGGTATTTATCTCCACAGATGCAGATCCGGAAACCGGAGATCCTCTGATCAGTCAGGCGGACGGCCAGCGCCATTACGAGGTCTACAAAGGAATTACCAGCGATGGTGGTTCTACCTGGGCATGGACTCCGATCACGCAAAATTCATCCGAGGATAATCTGCGTCCTGTCGTGCCGCAATGGACTAAGGAGAAAACTGTGCTGCTCTGGCTCCGTGGCGAATACCGATCGTATACTGATTTTTCACAGGATGTTGTGGGGCGTGTGTTGCATAACGAGTAATTTCATGTAGCACAGTAGAGACGTTCCATGGAACGTCTCTACAAGAATGCATCTGCGATATTATTCCCGGTTTACACACACCATCCAAGGATTGTCTCTACTGGTAAACACTTTAACTTAGTTCATCTCCCGCCACTGCTCCAAATCCATCAGAAAGATGCCGTATCCTACGCCGGCCAGATCGTCAGCGAATGCCGTCTGAAATGCCATGTATTTCCCGTCATCACTCACCACCGGATTGGAACTCTTGTACCCTTTATAATCGCTGAAGAAGGTCACCCGTTCCAGTTCTCCGCTGCCATCCAGAGCCAGCTTGTAGATATCTACGGCGCCGGTATCCCGGTCGTCCTCAACCAGAGTATGTTTCCCATCGGGGAAAATCCCCTCCGGCTCATCGTATTGGTTATCCGCCTGTGACATGTTGGTGATTTCACCGGTCTCCAGGTTCAGGGTCATGACTTCGGTACCTCTGTATCCATAGGCGGAAAAGGTGATGGCTTTTTCCTCGGGCGGGATGAAGTTCTGCACTTCCATGTCCGAGAATTCGGTCTCCCGGTTGTTCAGAATCTTCCTTTTATTGACGAGTTTCGGCGTACCGTCGTCATAGACGATATCCGCGAGGTAAAAGACGTACTGGCTTTCCTCCATCTTGTCCGGATATTGGGGATACGCCTGAGTGAAAGCGATCTTCATTTGTGTGCGGGAGACAGCCGGCCCTTCGGAACATTTCTCGCCGAGCCGGGTCGGCGGTTTGGTGTAGTTTTTGTCCAGCACCCAAAGTTCGGCCTTCTTCTGGCGGTTTACGTGCGGATTATCGGCGTCGAAACTTGTGCAGCCTGAGAGGAGCACATCGCCGTTTGCCAGGTACAACGCCCTGGTGAAGCCACCATGATAAAAATGGCCCGTAATCAGGTCGATTTGCCCGGTGTCCATGTCGTATTCGTACACGTCGCCGTACGTTTTTTCGACGAACATTATCGTTTGCCCGTCATGGGAAAAATCCGCCCGCTCACCAAACTGGGTGAGCTGTGTGATATACGGCGGCAGGTTCTCGGACGGATTGCCCTGCTTGTTCTGAGAAAACACGGCAGTTTGATGCAAGAGCAACAGTCCGATGAGCGTAAAGAGGTATTTTTTCATTGATGTCTCCGATTTGTGTTTATCACTGGTATCTGGCTGTCCGGTAACGGGCAGTGGGAATTGCCAAAAAGAATAAGCATAACCTAAGACAGTAACAGGAAACTGGCGACTGTTTTTCTGTCAGTGATAATTGGATACAGAGAATTTTCAAGATCTATTCAGTGAATCTACTCGATAGAAAACTCCGGATTTGGTCACCAGAGAATTTTTTTTGTCCGTATTGGAACACCACCTGTCCGCTGACGAACGATTCGGGAATATATCAAATTGATAATAAATATATCAGATTGAGTGTTGCTATACCACTGAAGAACCCGTTCATCCCACTGCAAACGGCACGTATTAGGGATTGATACGACGGTCAGATTTTGTGGCATACAAGTTGCAATTTTCTAAAGATATTACACAAAATTTAGAAAATTTATCAGGAGGGTCAGATGAAAAGTTTATATATTGCGTGGATTGGATTGCTCCTCTTTGGATTAATTAATGTCGGAATTGCACACGATCTCCCGGAAACTATAGAGAAGGAGTATTCGGTTCAGGGGGCGAAACTATCTGTAGATATCCGGATCGACGCCTGTGAAATCAACGTTGCAAAAAGTGACAATCCCCGGGGCCTCTATGTGAAAATTGAATATGATCCGGGAGTGGCAACTCCGGAGATCACCTACGATTCCAATGAGGGAGAATTCCGTCTGGAGATGGAGTATCCGTTTATGGCCCCTTCCAATGAGGGTCACGCTCCGATAGTTTACGTGGAATTACCATCGAAACCGGTCATTGATTTTGAATCCCACGTCAAGGCAGGGGAGATGGAATATCACCTGGGAGATCTTACGCTACGCAATTGTAAAATCAAGAGTTATGCCGGAGAACTGACTGTTGATTTTGCACTCCCGAATAAGACGGAAATGGAGAGGCTCTCCATCAGTACTTCCGTGGGAGAAAGCGAACTGAAAAACCTCGGAAATGCCCAATTTAAAAAAGCCAGAATCAATAACGGCATCGGAGAACTCACCGTAGATTTTGCCGGCCTCCAGTCAACGAAAGGCACTGCGTCCATCGATAACAATCTCGGCGCTGTGACTGTCAGTATTCCCCGGAACGTCCCCACAAGGATGCGGGTGAAAAAGGCCGGCTTTCTGACAGATTACCAGTGCTCCGGATGGTTTACTGAAAGACATGGCGTGTACTATTCCAGAAATTATACCAAATCGGGGGAACATCTGGATTTGTTGGTCTCCTCCGGCATTGGTGAGATGGATATCAACACCCATTAATTACTCCCCAAATACCACCGGGATATATCTTACTCCACTCCCTCCCATGTTAGATGATGTATATTCCGGTGGCCCTCCTCTTTTTAAATCGTTGTTTTCTTCGCTGGCGGTAGTTCACGAATTCCGGAATGTCTACGTCGAACCGCTCTGAAAAAAACCACATCCGCCAACATTAATGATGTAATATTCTCCAAAATCCCACAAAATCTTTGGGGTAAGATTCGGCGTTTTCCATGCAATAGGTATGTTCTATACAAAATTCAAAGTTGAATAAAGTTAAAGTTAATTTAAGATTAACTAATATTTGTATTGGTTAAGTTTAAATTTATGGTATATTAGTACAAACAAAATTAAACTATGGATAAAAAACTCCCCATCACGTGCCCGAGTTGTCAATCGGAATTAAATGTCCAGAGCCTGGCCTGCGAATCGTGCGATACGACCATCAATGGTTCATACGATTTACCACTGCTGCTGAAGTTGACGCAGGAGGAACAGGAATTTATACTCGACTTTGTGCGGTTCAGCGGGAGCCTGAAAAAGATGGCTAAAAAGTTGAATCTGAGTTATCCCACCGTCCGGAATATGCTGGACGATCTAATTGACACAATTGAAACACGCCAGCAATCCGATGCTGACGAAACTGATTAATCCGTTCCGGTTTATCGCCGGATTCCGGGCGCTGGCAGCTGGTGTCCTTGTTATTTTGGTAACTGCCGTTCTCGCCTATTTCAGCAACACCCATTTCCCTGACATCCTCTCGGTAAAAATCAGTGGTGATTTGCCATTCTGGTTCCTGGTCTCCCAGGGAGCAGGCAACTGGTTCATCGTTTCGGTTGTACTGTATCTCACAGCGGTCATCGCCTCCCCTTCCTCGGTTCGTCTTGTGGATATATTCGGCACCCAGGCCCTGGCGCGGTTTCCGTATCTCCCGGCGGCTGGCATCGGCTTTTTTGGGAGTGTTGAAAAATTCGGACAATACGTTCTCTGGGAAAATCTGGGCATGGGAGACGGCCCAGTTGCCATGGCCGGATGGGAAATGGGCTTCGCAATCCTGCTTATGATGCTGACTATTCTGCTTTCGATATGGCTTGTCGCACTCATGTATAACGCCTTTAAAATTTCGGCCAACCTGAAAGGAGCAAAATCCGGTGGACTCTTTATTCTCGGATTTATCGTATCAATCGTTCTTACCAGACTGTTCTCGAATTATCTGCTGGCGGGACTCGTCTAAATTGAGATATCTGCTTTGGGTAGCGGTGCTGCTTATGGCATGGGTACCCCTGCAGGCGCAGGAGGTCGACACTGTATACGTGGAGACCGACAGCGTCCGGCTGCACACGGTGCTCACCGTTCCCAGCGAAGTTGATTCGCCGCCGCTGGCGGTCTTTATAGCCGGTTCCGGCCCCACGGATCTGGACGGCAACCAGCCCAGCATGACGAATAACAGTCTGCTGTATCTCTCCAATGAATTGGTGAATAACGGCATCGCCACCGTGCGGTTTGATAAGCGGAGCATCGGAAAGAGCAGCCAGTTTCCCGAATCAGAAATGACCATCGATCTGTTTGCCAGAGATGTCGAATCCATCATCCGCCATTTCCGGGAGCGCGGATTTTCCGAGGTGTACATCATCGGACACAGTGAGGGATCGCTCATCGGACTGATTGTGGCGCAGGATACGGAAATCGACGGATTCGTCTCCATCGCCGGCGCCGGGAGTCCGGCGGACGAAATCCTGAAAAAGCAGCTGCAACCGCAGCTGCCGCCGATGTGGTACGATCAGGTGGTCGCGATGATTGACAGCCTGAAAAACGATATGCGCGTCAAAAAGGTGACCCCCTCGCTCCAGGCGCTGTTCCGGCAGCCGATTCAGCCGTATCTGATTTCCTGGTTCGACTATGTCCCGGTGGATTTGATGGCGCAGCTGGGTTGCCCGGCGTTGATCGTCCAGGGTGGAAATGACATCCAGGTGGATATCAGCGAAGCCGAGAAATTAGCGGGGGCGTTTAACGATGCCGAATTGGTCGTCATCGATGATATGAACCATGTGCTGAAATCCGTGGATGGCGATCAAAACGCCAATATCGCCACGTACACGAACCCGGATCTGCCCGTCCATCCGGAACTCGTCAAGGAAATTTCAGCATTCATTAACAACAGGTAATCTCATGAAAAAAACGCAAACCGGCTGGGTGATCATCGGAGTAATCATTGCCGTGAATATTTTGGTTTTTTTCAACGACACGCAACCACAGGTCATGCCACTTGTGCTTTTCATCTCTGCGGCCGTTATTCTGCTCTTCTACAATCTGACAATCCAGGTGACGAACGAGGCGGTGAAGTTTTCCTTTGGCATCGGCCTGATTCACGGTTCCTACGCTTTTGACAAAATCGAAAGTTGCTGCCCGAAGAATTACATTCCGCTGGGATGGGGCATTCGTCTGCGGCCTGGCGTGATCCTGTACAACGTCTCCGGTCGCAAAGCCCTTGAGCTGAAACTGAAACATAAAAAGCGCAAGATCTGGCTTGGTACTGACAGTCCGGAGGAGCTGGCAGAACATGTGAATGCCAACCTACCGGACAATAAGTAATTCCGAACTGTGGTGTCCATGGCGCCAGAGCAGTTTCCGATTACAGGGCATGTGTTGTAGTGTAATCCGTCGACGTACAAAATCTTGCAATTTTCCGTTCCATCTGTTCATTCCCAAAGATATATTTCATAGCAATCAAACACACTTTTGTCTGAATCTATGTGGAGGTCACTCCTTGTGGTTGCCGTGAAGAAACGATTAATTCTGAGGGGAAGATCATGAAAATTATTCTGCAAACCGGTTTGCTTTCTCTGCTGGTGGCGCTGGAGGCTTTTGCCATTGAAATGCCGGCGATTTTTTCGGATCAGATGGTCCTCCAGCGGAACGCGGAGGTGACCGTCTGGGGAAAAGCAGAGCCCGGTGAAATAATCACGGTGACAGGATCTTGGGGAAGTGAAGCCTCTGCACAGGCCGATGAAAACGGCGACTGGTCGGTGCAGCTGAAAACTACGGACACGGGCGGGCCGTACTCGCTTGAAGTCGCCAATAAAGTCACCACATTGGCATTCGAAGACGTCCTGCTGGGCGAGGTCTGGCTTTGCTCCGGACAGTCCAATATGGAGATGCCGATGCAGGGCTGGCCGCCGAATGACCTCATTCAGAATTCCAAAGAGGAAATCAGTGCTGCGGATTATCCGGATATCCGGTTGTACACCGTTGAGCGAACCATCTCTGCTCAAGAATTAACGGACACCGATGGCACGTGGAAAGTCTGTACTCCGGAGTCTGTGGCGGAATTTAGCGCCACCGCATACTTCTTTGGTCGAAATCTGCATACGGAGCTGGGAGTCCCCATTGGTTTGATTCACGCCAGCTGGGGCGGCACGCCTGTTGAAGCCTGGACGAGTACCGAAGCGCTCCGTACGGTGGATGAAATGCGGGAAACGCTGGAAAAAATTGAATCGAGCAGAGATGACGTACTAAAGTATAACCGATGGCTAGCGTCCCATGAGACGGTTCAATTTAAGTCATCAGGAGAGGATCGGTTCACATCACTCGAATTTAATGATGCACAGTGTGCCAATCCGGGATACGACGACGAAAACTGGCGGTCTATGGCGCAGCCTACTCTCTGGGAAGAGACCGGGATGGGGCAGTGGGACGGCGTGGTTTGGTATAGGAAAAATATATCGGTTCCGCCTGAGTGGGCTGGACAGCCGCTCACTCTGGAATTAGGCCCAATCGATGATATGGATGCCACATACTTCAATGGTAATCTAGTTGGCAGGAATGAAGTTGAGGGCGTGTGGCAAAAGGACCGCATGTACACGGTGCCGGGTGACCTGGTAAAATCCGGTGAGAATCTCATCGCAGTTCGCGTCATCGATACCGGTGGTGGCGGTGGGATATACGGTGACCCGAAAGAAATGCAGCTGTATCCCGGCGATGAAAAAGGAGAGGCACTTTCGCTGGCCGGCGATTGGAAATACCTGCCGATAGCGGAACTCCATAACGGTGAGTACTATCGGTTCGGAATCGAAACCGCCGAATTCTTTGAACGCCCGGAGGTTCCGATTACCGTGGGTGCGTCTACGCCTTCGTGCCTGTATAACGGCATGATTGCGCCGATAACGCCACTGACGATCCGGGGTGTCATCTGGTATCAGGGGGAAGCAAACACCGGCCGGCCGGAGCAGTACAAAACGCTGTTTCCAACGATGATCCGGGACTGGCGTGACCAATTCGGACAGGAGAATATGCCGTTTTACTACGTCCAGATTGCGCCGTACGATTACGGCCCGGAGACTGCATCCCAGCGATTGCGGGAGGCCCAGTTCGAAACGCTTTCCGTGCCGTATACGGGGATGGCGGTCACGCTGGATATCGGCAACCCGGACAATATCCATCCCGCCAACAAACAGGACGTCGGGAAGCGACTGGCGCGCTGGGCGTTGGTGAACGAATACGGCAAAGATGCCATCCCCTCCGGCCCGCTCTATACATCTATGGAGAAAATAGATGGGAAAGTTATTCTGCACTTCGATTATGCGGACGGCGGTCTGAAAATAACCGGCGACGGTTCAGCCAACTTTCGCATCGCCGGAAATGACCGGACATTCTATCCTGCAAATGTAAAGGTCCGGAAGAGCACGATTGTCGTATCCCATCCGGAAGTTCCGAATCCGGTGGCCGTCCGCTACGCCTGGGATGACACCAGCGCGGCGTCGTTGTTTAACAAGGCGGGGTTGCCGGCATCCTCCTTCCGCACCGATGACTGGGAGGATTAGGTATATGGGTATAAGGGTATAAGGGTATAAGGGTATAGGGGTATAAAGTGAGTGGGGATTGTTGAGCAAAACGGCATCTTGTTGGGGCGGATGAAGGAAATCGGAGAGGGGAAAAGAAAAAAGGAAAAATTGTTCGTGGTTGATTGTTCTAAAGCCACAAGTCAAATTAAAAGATTTAAGGTTTAGGCCAACACACAATTAATAATTAAGGCACAATCAACACAAATTACGAGTAAGAGTAAGAAAAAGCGCGTAACTATAACACAGTAACATTGTAGCACTGTTGTTTAACCTGAACACTCGAACACCCGAACACTATAACACTGGAATAAACCATGACACGCGAAATTTCCGACGACGCTGTAAACGAAGCCACCGGCAGACGCTGGGACGTATGGATGCAGATCCTGTCGGGGAGTGCCGTGGCCGATAAACCACATAAAGAGATCGCCGCCTGGCTGCGAAACGAGCATGGGGTCTCTCACTGGTGGAGCCAGACTATTACCAATCGCTACGAAAAGGAGACCGGCCGGCGGAAAGTCGGGCAGACTGCCGAAGGTACCTTCCAGATCGGAGTGCAGAAAACCGTCCATCTATCCGAAGGGGACACCTGGGAGCGATTGCTTTCTCAGGACGGGTTGCAGCAGTGGCTCGGAGAAAGCCCCGGATTCGTCCTCGCCGAAGGTGAAACCTACGAAACCGCGGGAGGAATTACCGGCGAAGTCCGGGTGGTAAACGACGAACACATCCGGCTCACGTGGCAACCGCCGGACTGGCCGGAGGCATCCACACTTCAGATTCGCGTTATTCCGAAATGGGAAGAAAAAGTCACCGTTAGCTTCCACCAGGAGAAAATTCCCAGTCAGGAACTGCGCGAGGAGATGCGGACACGGTGGAAGGCTGCACTGAAAGCGTTGTTTTAGGATTGGTACCTCCCGCCGCCGACCGCTCCCAGCGTCGGTGGCGGTTTTTTTTATCATAGAACTACATGACCGAACAGCCCGGAGGTTGAAAGTACGAGATCCTTCCCCGTAGGGATCCCGTTGGGGCGGCTCCCCGATGAATCGGGGTCGCTCAGGATGACTAGTGTTGCGTTCGTCCTAGAACGAGTAAAAAAATCGAGTCATCCCGACTGAGCGTAGCGAATGGAGGGATCTCGTGAAGCGACCACCGGGTGAAATTGCCAGATCCTTCTTCGTGTTTTTGCCCCTTTCAGGGTCGCTGACCCCTGTCCCAAAGGGATCTCTATGAGGAAAGGGGCTGTCCCCGAGGTAGCCCTCCAACACCGGTTCCCGCATTGGCGGAATCGGTGGCGGGAAATTCTTCTCTATGGAAAACAAGGTCTTCAACCATCGAAATCCATCTCCCACAGGCTCCCCATGAGCTCACCTGATTTAGTACGACCTAAAATTGCCCATTTTTTACTTGACTATTTCAATTTAGCAGATAACTTTATGAAACAAAGTTAATAAATGAAACAAAGTTAATAAATGAAACAAAGTGAAGGGAAAATCAATGGAAGATCGCATCGAAATTATTCATGAGATGATCGAGAAGACCCGACGTCGCGCTGCCGGTTCCGGCGGGTATTTCCTGCTCTGGGGCTGGTTGATTTTATTTGCCTGTATTGCCCAATACGCACTGGAATATCTGCACGCAGCGCAGTATTCCTGGGTGCTTTGGAGCGGAGTGACTGCATTCGGCGCAATTATTACCGTGCTTATGCAAAGCCGGAACCGGGAGAAATCAGGCGTAACGACCTATGTAGACTCGGCGATTTCCAGTGTCTGGCAAGCGTGTGGAATAAGTATTCTTCTGGTGGCATTTGTGGGAGTGATGTTTGGTGGGATCTCTTATGACTCGTTAGTCCCCACTATTTCGATTCTGGCCGGAATTGCCACATTTGTAACCGGTCGGGTTATCGAATACCGGGTGATGCAGTACGCAGGCATTATCTGGGGGGTTGGCGCCGTTGTGGCCATGTTTATGCCTGCCCAATACCATACACTCATCATGGGAGTGACTATAATCCCGGGTTACCTGGTGCCCGGCTACGCCATCAAACGTTACGCAGGTGAAAGCCATGAAGCAGTATGACGAACCGGATCGGCTGATCCATGCGCCGGTACGCCTGGCGATTCTGTCGGCGCTAATCTCGGTGAAGGAGGCGGATTTTAACTTCCTGAAGGAAGCAATCGATACCTCCGATGGGAATCTGAGTGTGCATCTCTCCAAGCTGGAAGACGCCGGATATATCGAAATCCACAAATCATTCGTGGGCAAACGTCCGAGAACTTCCTGCACCATGACTGACAAGGGCCGGGAAGCCTTCAAACGTTATGTAGAAACCATAGAACAGTACCTCCATCCCGGCGATGTTGGATGCGAGAAGGAGTGATCGTTTTTCGCTACAGCTGATATGCCAGGTACGAATACAACACAAAACAGAAAGGATCCAAAGTGGAAAAAAAGAGAGTCTATAAAACAGGCTGTATGCTGTTCTGCCTGCTCTTGATGGGAGCGGTCGGGTTTGCCCAGGAAGGCATGCCTTCGCAGGACGAAAGCATGGAAAAACTCAGTCACTTCGCCGGAGAGTGGCAGGGCGACGGCTGGATGATGATGCGAAACGGGGAGAAGAACGAGTTCACCCAGACGGAGTTAGTGGAATGGAAATTGGATAACACTATTCTCGTAATTGAAGGCGAGGGCAAAACCCCTGAGGAACGAAAAGTCCATCAGGCATTTGGGATTATCTCTGCCGGAAAATCTCCCGGAGAGTTTACGCTTCAATCCTATCTGGCTACAGGACAATCGACCACGGCTAGTGCCAAACTGGACAGCACCGGACAGTTCATCTGGTGGTTCGAAGACGGCCGTGACGGTACCATCCGGTATACCACAATTGTTACAAAGAATACATGGACGGAAACCGGGGAATACTCCCGGGACGGCGAAACCTGGCGACAGTTCCTGGGGATGGAGTTGCAGCGGATGTCAGAGTAGGCAAGTAAGTAATTCCGACCGAGTGTAAGTGAGTGGAGGAATCCCGTAAATTCAATGTTCAGAGGTAAGAGATCGAGATCCATCGGCTTCAGCCCTCCGGGCTTTCGCTCAGGATGACTGAAGCTTTGCCCCTAGACTACGAATCAGTCATTCCCAGCGGAACGGAGTGGAATTGAGGAATCTTGCTTGGGATACTCCTGGGGTAAAATTACGAGTTCCCTCCCCCGCAGAGATCCCGTGGGGGCTTGATTTTTTTCCCGCAGGGATCTCTATGAGGCTGCCCGTTTTTTGTCAAGAAAAAAACGGGCATTGGGCGATTCTTTAGTTTTTTTACCCGCCCGTCCGTGACGTGGAAATACCATGAGAAGCCCGAAATCGATTGAAGAGCGAGAACCTCGATTTCATCCGGCGGCTCCCGGATAGTGCTGAGGATGGCTGGCGTTTTAATACTATCAAGTAAAAGTTAACATTGAGTCATCCCGACCGAATCCGGCTGCTGCCGGATGAGCGGAGGGATCTCGTGAATGACCTTTCGGAGTGTAACTCACGAGATCCTTCGGCTCCCCCGATGAATCGGGGTCGCTCAGGATGACTAGTGTTGCTTTTGTCCTAGAATGAATAGAAATAACGCGTCATCCCGACTGAGCGGAGCGAACGGAGGGATCTCGTAAAGGCACGTTCAGGAGTGAATTGACCAGATCCTTCCCCACGGGGATCCCGTTGGGACGGCTCTCCCGCCAAGGGGGATCGCTCAGGATGTTTGGATTATTCAATCTCTGTCAATAGCACCTGTATTTTTGTAAAATAATGGTGCCGACCAATTGCTCTTATAACCCTGGAGGCGACTATGCAACGCCAAGCATTTAAGATGAAACTCAAATCTGGCTGCAAGGAAGAATACGAAAAACGCCACGCGGCGATCTGGCCGGAGCTGAAACAACTGCTTAAAGACGCCGGTATCAGCGACTATTCCATCTTTCTGGATGAAGAGACCAACATTTTATTCGCCGTCCAAAAAGTGTCCGGAGATCAGGGATCACAGGATCTTGGCGAAACGGAAGTCGTGCAGAAGTGGTGGGATTTTATGGCGGATATTATGGAGACGAATCCTGACAATTCCCCGGTGACCGTTCCGCTGGAGGAAGTGTTCCATATGGACTGAATTCTGAGATATAGACTATGAACATAGCATGGGTAATTTGTATCGGACCCTCCATTATTGCGGTGTAGAAACGTAGTTTGGAAGCAGTGTGAAAATTAAGATACAAGGAAAAATTAAACGGTTGGCATAAGATTGCTCTCCCAGTAGAGACGTTCCATGGAACGTCTCTACATGCAATAATATCAATAAGTTAAAATATGTGTTTCCGGACAGTAATTTTTAAAACTCGTGAGAAAAAAACTCTTAAATTGGCATTCTCACACGCCATCCTTGCTACGTCTCTACCTGAAAATTCCAAAGTTAATCCGGTGTGAACAATTTTATCCCGATGTGTGACCACGTGGGTGTATGGTTTTCTGGGCGGGATTCCGCCCAGACTCCGCCTAATGGCGGAGTCAAAGCAGGAACCCTGGCTGTAAAGCCGGGGAGCTCCTTATCAACAATTAGTACCGTAGGGTTCATAGAAATCTAATTCATATTGCATGCAGTTGAGACCTTTTCTATTATTAAGTTCACTCAGAGATTATTTTTATCAGGTACGCTGGCTTGTACGGGGTATTCAGGTGAAATGACGGGAAGAAACGGATTCGATAGTGAATAACCAGACCGAAATTCAACAGCTCCGCGCGGCCGTCCAGGAACTGGGCGTCCTGAACGACATCGCCACTGCCATCAGCTCGGTAAATGAACTGGACGAGGTCATCGAACTCATCGTCCTGAAGTGTGTGAAGCATTTCCAGGTGGAGCAGGGAGCGGTGATGTTGCTGGACGATGAAGATAAGGACAAACCGTTCCAGACCATGATCCGGCAGGCGGATGCCTCTGCGGAGTCCATGCCGTATCACCTGGGCGTGCAGCTTTCGGGCTGGATGATCCAAAATCAACAACCGCTGTTGGTCAACGATTTCGAGAGCGACAGCCGGTTCGTCAGCCGGCAGCATGACGAGTTTCCTATCCGGTCGATACTCGGTGTACCGTTACGGTTACAGGGCGAGATGATGGGGATCCTCATTATCTTCAATAAACAGGGTGAAGAAGGATTCACCAAGGAAGATCAGCGGCTGCTCTCTATCATTGCGGCGCAGTCTGCGCAGGTGATTGAGAACGCCCGCCTCTACGAAGAGGAGCAGGAGCTGATACGCATGGAAGAAGATCTCCGGGTGGCGCGGGATATCCAGGTGAATCTGCTGCCGAAATCCAATCCGGACATCCCCGGATACGACATCGCGGGGATAAGTATCCCAGCGAAAAAAGTCGGCGGCGATTATTACGATTTTATCCGGATAAACGAGCATCGCTGGGCGTTCTGTCTGGGAGATATTTCCGGCAAGGGTATTCCGGCTTCACTGCTCATGGCCAACCTCCAGGCGACGCTCCGGAGCCAGACACTGTTTGGCCATTCCTGCAAAGAATGCCTGGAACGCTCCAACTTACTCCTGTATCGCAGCACGGATCTCCAAAAATTTGCGACACTGTTTTACGTTATCCTGGATGCGGAAAAAAATCACATTGAATATTCCAAGGCGGGACACGAACCGCCCTTTTTAATCTCTGGGAATTTGCAGGTGCGGCGGTTAAACACCGGCGGGACAATCCTGGGTTTCCGGGAGGACGCCACCTACGAGGAGGAGATGCTCGACTTTGCGCCTGGCGATTCGCTGGTGATCTACTCCGATGGCATTACCGACGCCATGAATGAGGAGGAAGAGCACTTCGGCGAAGATCGGTTCGAGGAAGCGCTGAAAAAGCACCATACGAAATCCGCTGAGGAACTCATCGAGGTTGTTATTGAGTCTATTCAAAAATTTGTGGGAGATGCCCCCCAATTGGATGACATGACCCTGCTGGTCATCAGGCGTGAAAAGACATGATAGGTGAAGTCGTCTCCCATTATCGTATCCTCCAAAACGTCGGCGGAGGCGGTATGGGCGTGGTGTATCGCGCCAGAGATACCAAACTGGAGCGGGACGTCGCCCTGAAGTTTCTGCCGCCTCAGCTCACCAAAGATGCCGAGGCCAAGGATCGCCTGATCCACGAGGCGCGGGCGGCCTCGTCGCTGGATCACCCGAATATTTGCACCATCCATGAAATTGATGAAACTGAAAGCGGTCAGCTGTTCATCTGTATGGCGCACTATGAAGGCAAAACGCTGAAGGAAATCCTTGGAGAGAATCCTTTAAAGATTGAAAACGCCGTGGATATTGCCATGCAGATTGGCCGGGGACTGGCGAAGGCGCATAAGCAGGGGATCGTCCACAGAGACGTGAAGCCGGCCAATATCATCGTCACCCCGGAAGGCGTGGCCAAAATTGTGGACTTTGGTCTGGCGAAGGTTGCGGAGGATTCCCTCGCTCAGAAAGCCGGAATCATGGGCACCGCGGCCTATATGGCGCCGGAGCAGATTACCGGCGACAAGGGGGACGGCCGGACGGATATCTGGGCGCTGGGCGCGATCCTGTACGAAATGTTGACCGGTGATGTCCCGTTTCAGGGCGTTTACGAGCAGGCGATGATGTACTCCATTCTGAATACCGATCCGGAACCGGTCGGGACACTCCGGCCGGAAATCCCCGGGGAGCTCGCGCGGGTTATTGAAACTGCCCTGCAGAAAAATCCCGGGCGCCGATACCAGCAGATGGAAGATCTGCTGAACGATCTCTGGTCGCTGACCCAGCAGTTTGAACTGTCAGTTAATAAAAAGAAACAAATACAGGGGATCGATGCGCCGGTGGCGCTGGCAATTATGCCGTTTTTTAACATGAGCATGGAGCCGGAGAAAGAGTATCTCTGCGAAGGGTTCAGTCAGGATATCAGAGATACCCTGTCGCGAATTGCTGGACTGACGGTTACCCCGCACAGCATCGTGCTGGACGCCCGGGAGAAGCACGAGGACATCCGGGATCTTGGTAAAGAGCTGAAGGCCGAAGCTCTATTGGAAGGGGCTGTACGCCAGACAGATGACCGACTGAAAATCACGACTCAACTGATCAACGTGCTCGACGGAAACCATCTCTGGGCGGAACGATATGACCGTCCTCTGGAGGAAATCCTCGAAATCAAGGAGGAGATCTGCCTGGCCATCCTTGAGCAGCTGGGCGTAGAGATCGACGGCAGGGAAAAGCAAAAAGTCACCCGGCCTCCGACCACCTCGATTCAAGCGTACGATGCATATCTCAATGGGAAATACCAGAGCCACCTGTACCTGAAAGAGGCGCTGTTTGAAAGCGTCTACCATTTTCAATACGCGGTGAAGGAAGATCCCGACTTCGTTGAGGCCCATACTGCGCTGGCAAAATCCATGTTTTGGCTGGGGACCGGAGATTTTGATATTCCGCCCGGTGAAATACTACCGGATGCTGAGGAAGCGGTGAACACAGCACTGGAGCGAAACAAGCATTCGGCCAATGCCCAGGCCGTTCTCGCGGCTATTCAGCATCGGTATCGCAATAACTGGTCGGAAGCCGAGATGCGATACAAACAGTCGCTGGAGATTGAGCCGGGACTGGCTTTTGCCATGCACAATTATGCTATGTTGCTGATCTGTTTTAAACGCCGGGACGAGGCGCTGGAATATGCCCAGGCTGTCCGGGAGCGTCATCCCCGCACCGTCCTGGCAAATATTGTGGCAGGAAAGGCGCACTTTTACCGACGGGAATATCAGGAGGCGGTACGACGCTTTGCAGATGCGGCTACCGCCAACCCTAAACTTCCGACTGTACATGTCTACCATGGATACGCCAGTGCGCAGGTCGGCGAGTACTACCAGGCACTGCAGTCGTTTGATCAGGCGATGAAACTGTCGCCAAACTCCGCATTTTGCGCCATCGGCAAGGCATTTGGCCTGGCGGTGACCGGAGAGGAGGATTCTTCACTGGGAATACTTGATGAATTGCAGAAGAGGCCGGATACCGATTTCGTCTCCGGCGTCGGACTTGCCCGGATTTACTGTGCACTGGAACGCAGGGAAGAATCGCTGGCAAACCTTCAAAAGGCGGTGGATGAAAACGATCCCTGGCTGCCGTTTGTCGCCGTTGATCCCCTGCTCCGGAATCTCCACGGGACATCCGTATTCGACCAATTCTTACGGGAACACCTGCCGGAGTTTTCAACCGCGCTCACCGCAGAAAAATAACACCCCTATTTTCTGCCGGTGAATGGCAATTGATTCTGCCCGGCGCAACGTCTAAATTTTCCAAAGATTAATTCACAGAAAAGAGAAAGCCCGCCTATGAAGACCCACGTTGACTGTTTCCCCTGTATCATCAATCAGACACTGGAAGCCGCCCAGAAAAATCAGATACCGGATGGCAAGAAGAAGGAGGTCGTCTACAACGTGCTGGAGATGCTCCGGGAGCTGCCGGACGATATCACCCCGCCGGAGGTGAGCCATCGCATGCACCGGATGATCGGCGACTCGCTGGGCAACGATGATCCATATCAGAAGGCGCGGAGTGAAGCCAACGTGACGGCCATGGACATCATCCCCGGCATTCGCAAGAAGATCAAGCGGTCGAGCAACCCATTGGAAACTGCAATACGATACGCCATCGCGGGACAGGTTTTTGACGGTGAGACCGGCGACGGGAAAGCGGATATCCACCGGGAATTGGAGTATGCTCCCAAGGCCGAATTCGGCATCAATCATTTGAATAAGCTGACCGGGGCACTGTACGACGCAGATCGCGTCGTTTATCTTGCGAACGCCGCCGGAGAACTCGCCTTCGACCGGCTGCTCATTGAAGTGCTGCGGGATATGTTTACCGCCGAAATCGTACTGGTGGTGCGGAAAGAGCCGGTGCTCACCAACGCCACCCTGGACGATGCCGCGTTCGTTGGCGTAGAGCCGCTGGTCAATCTCGTAGCCAACAGAAGCGATGCGCCGGTCACCATATTCGAGGATGCCGGCTCAGGCGTCAAACAGCAGCTCAGCGACGCCGATGTCGTCATCGCTAAGGGACAGACCCATTACGAATCCCTAAACAACGAAGACCTGAATATTTTCTTCCTGTTTCAGGTGAATTGTCCGGTGATCAGCAAGGAGCTGGATGCGGAGTTGCATCAGTATGTTGTTCTTCATCCTGGAGGATGAAAACAGTGTTACGGTGTTATCGTTTTATAGTTAACACCGTCCTCCGTCCGGAGTTCTCGGTCTTAGGTCTGCAACGTCTCACCTGTTGGTAGTCCCCTCTTTAGAGGGTTTTGTGGTTTATTCGATAATTTACAAATTTGCAAAATATAGCATTTACCTCGCAATGAGATTGCGAGGCTTTTCCGGCAGTAATGGTGCAGATATGTTTTATTTCGCCTATGAATCTGATTCAAAGGTTCCCATTGTTATTCTTTCGCCCATTCGGGGCTTTTATCTTTCTGGATCTCAGAACTTCATCCTGGAGGATGAAAAACGTGTTACGGTGTTCAGGTGTTTCCCAAAGGGATCCCTCCGGGGCGGGTATTCAAGTAGCGCACACATCGGTTTCTCTTAATCGTAATCTTACTCCTAATCTTAATCGCTTTCCTTCACGCGGAGAAGACTGAAGGCACAACCAACGCGATTTACCATACTTCTATCTTCTTCATTTTTCATAAAAACAGCACCGCTAAAGCGGTTACTACCAACAGGGTTATGACGAACGAACTCGTTGGTAGTTCCCTCTTTAGAGGATTTTGTGGTTTATTCGATAATTTAAAAAATTGCACAACATAGCATTTACCTCGCAATGAGATTGCCAGGCTCATTTAAACCCTGGATTCACCGCGGTGTATTATCAGTTCAATATTGATAAAGTTTCCCGACCCCAGCAAGTGACCAACTTGCTCTACAAACCCTCATCTTCTCATACACTATACCCAATACTCTATTGCAGTTTGCTCTTTTCCGGCCTCCGGTTTCCAGTCTCCCGTCTCCGGTTTTTTTACTCAGTCCGCAGTACGTAATACCTCTCATTTCTTAGGATTCCCCTCGCTTAAATCCGCTTCACGACTTTTAAGCGAGAGAGCATACTCATACCTTCTACCCTAAACCACAAACCACCAACAACGAGCCACTAACAGTTTTTTCTCTTCTCCCTTCTCCTTTCTGCATTCTCATTCTTCTGTCAAGAACCTGCTAAAGCAGGGACTACCAACCGGTCTTTCAAATACCTTATACCTGATTACCTAACAACCCCCGCAGCACTTTCCGCGCTTTCGTCCAGAATTCAAATGCAAACTCCGTCTGGTAATCCTGAAAAGTCCACGGGACGGGATGGAATTCCTTATGGCGAAACTGGAGGGTGACCTCCGCGTAGATGTCGTCCCGGATATAGATCCGGTGGGCAAATCCCTTGGTACTGAATAGTATGAGTTTTGAAAGCGTAAGATAGCCGGGATCGATGTTGACGGGGCGGTTCATATCGTACTTTTCCGCGAATTCCGATTCCAGTTGAATGGTGCGACGCTTCCACTGCTCGGAGCCTTCCACTTCCTTCAACGCCGGAACGTAGTAAAACCATTTCCGGATGTCCGGTCCCATCTCTTCATTGTAGTAATCCGTAAAATCCTGGACGGAAAACTCGTCGAACAACACAGGTTCCTGACCAAAAAATTCTTCGAGGGATCTTGTGACTTTTTCGACAGGCACCTCCGGGACGGCCATGACGGCCCCCACAGGCAGGACTTCTCTGGGGATACGTGATTTGGTCATCGGGTCGCTGTCAGTTCCTGGTTTTTCCGTCTGGCGTACTGTCGGATAGCATCGTAATCGTCGTATGACAACCCGTTGCCCCGGAGCGGGTAAATGGTGTTGTTCAGCAGCAACGGATCGGTCTCCGGATCAAGATCGTGGTTTTCTACAGCACGCTGGAAATCCACCGTGCCGGGGATCGGCGTGAAACTCGCCAGGCTCACGTGCGCACCGGCTTCGTGTACAAAGTCGATGGAATTGTAGACCTCTTCGCCTGACTGCCCGGGCAGGCCCATAAGGGTATACACCTCCACATGTTCCCTGGGAAATCCGGCGGCGTCCAGGTAATCCATGGCGCGGAGGAAGGTGTCGTTTGTGACTTTATTGTTCATATCCTTGCGGCGTCCTTCGTTGGAAGTCTCGAAACTCAGCCGGACGGTTTTGAAATTTGCCTCTACTAGTTTGTCTGCCAGCTGTTGGTCGATCATTTTGGCGAACAATCCGTTCGGCGTATGGAAGCGCAGATGATTTGCGTGCTCGATAATATAGTCCAGGATGACCTCGATGTGCTTCCGTTTTTTCACGAACAGGGCGTCGTCGTAGAAGACCACCTCTTTGGTATTGTGCTGCTCCGTGTGATACAGAATTTCGTCGATGACGGTCTCCGGCCGGCGCTGGAAGAATTTGTCGTTCAGTTCGTGCGTCGCACAGAAGGTGCAGCGATACGGGCATCCTCTGGCTGTCAGCGTAACAATTGCGGTGGGATCAGGATACAGATCCCAGGGAAGTTTAGGATCGCCCTCAGCATCGCCGGGATCGTATTCTGCCTCTATACCAAAATAGTCGTCCAGCCATTTGACGGCAGATTCTTCACCATATCCGGAGACCACGTGATTGACTTCGCTCATTGTTTGGGCGTGGGAATAACAGAGCGTGGCGTAGACGCCGCCCAATAGAATCGGGACATCCGGAAATTTTGATTTTACTCGCGCGATCACCGCTTCCACGCCTTTGTACCAATATGTCATCACCGAGGTGATTAAAACGGCGTCCGGTGGTTCGACGCGGTCGAGTTCGCGCTGAAACACCTCCTCGGTATAGCCGTACCGGGCAAAGTAGCGCGGCACCCACTCCAGGATTTCCGGCTTGTCCACAATCTCCCGGTGGAAGTTGCCGCGTCCGTCCGGCTTCCGGTCTCCGGAGCTCTCGATTTTACGCATGTCCGGATGATTCCGATCCAGACAGTCGATGAGCTGGATGTTGTAGCCGTTCCGCCTCAGTGAGGCTCCGACGTAGAGTAATCCCAGCGGCTTAATCCAGAGATCGTATGCCGCGAAGTCGTATATCCACGAGTTGATGAGCAGTATGTTCTTGGAGGCGCGGGTTTTTATCATTGGAAGGTAAATCTATTGGTGGATGGTTGGGAATACAAGTTTGGAGTGTTCAACACCAGTGTCAAAGTGTTCTCGTATTACAGTGTTACAGTTGCGTGTTCACTTAATCTTAGTCATCCCAAGGGATCCCTGCGGGATACTCTTAATTTCGTTTGTTTTTAGAAGTGCGTTGTTTTTTATCTTCGTGTTTCTTGGCGTATCTTCGCGGCTAATTTATTCTGTTTTTTGTTTTTCTCTGTGTTCTTCGCATGTCAGCGGAGAATCTTTACTCTCAAACGAAATCACTACCATTTCCCCGATTCGTTCTTAAATTTCGTTGTCCCTGAATTGGGTAATTTAATGTCAAAATTGAGTGGCACGACATGAACAGAGTCTGGGCGAGTATCCGCAATAAATTGCTGACTGGGTTATTGGTCCTGGGGCCGCTGGGGCTCACCGCTCTGGTGCTGCGATGGATCTTTAACTTCTTCGATGGCTTTCTGGGCCCGTATCTCAGGCACTATGTGGAGTGGTATGTTCCGGGCATGGGCATTATTTTAACCGTCGCCGCCGTCTATCTCATCGGGTTATTGGCGTCCAATTTTATTGGCAAGAAATCGCTCCAGGTACTGGAACGGGTTTTGGCCCGGATTCCGCTGGTGAAAAATGTGTATTCCACGGCGAAGAGCATCTTCCAGGCCTTTTCTTTGCAGGGGAAGTCCAGCTTTAAAAAAGTCGTCTTAATCCAATACCCTCGGAAGGGCCTCTGGACGCTGGCGTTCGTGACCGGTACTACGACCGGCGATGACGGGGAGGAGTATCATTCCATGTTCGTACCGTCCACGCCGAATCCCACCACCGGCTATGTCATTTTTATCAAAAAGTCCGAGGCCATCGATACCCGATTCACCGTGGAACAGGGACTGAAACTCCTCATCTCCGGCGGTATGATCCTGCCGGAGGAGATGTCCCTGGGCGATCTTCCGGAGGAGACGGAGTAGCTCACTACGGAGTTCTTTTGTTTGTGCCTCGCAATGAGATTGCGAGGCTTTCAATCTCGTCAGCCCTGGAATTTTACTCCAGGAAGAGACCGGTTACACCTCCCAATCTGATTTCAGCGTCCCGGTTTTATGATGGTGTTTCTGTCTTTCTATATAGTTGGCTACCGCTTTAAGATTTTGCTTCGATACAGTGAATGCTCCATACCCTCTCTGCCAGTAGAGATAACCGTCAATGTCTTGGTTTTTGTTAATATATGTCGCAGAACTGGCTTTGATTTTCCGGATAAATTCAGAAACTAACTTGTTTGGAGGAATGGAGATTAAAATATGAACATGGTTTTCTGTCCCGTTAATTCGAAGAAGATTGCCTTCCGATTCGTCGACCCGTCGTCTGATATAAGGATAAACAATTGATTCCATTGTACGGTCCAAATACGGTTCATTGTCCTTTGTATGCCAGACCAAATGATAAAACAGTTCAGTTCGGTTATTACTCATACAACGCCTCCTGACCTATGTTCGAATCGCAAGAATGTATCCGTTTACGGGCATGATTTTGGTCTATCTATTGAGCCTTTGAATCTCATTCAAAGGCGATTGTCACGATACTTTTTCCGCCTCGCAATGAAATTGCGAGGCTATTCATCGGGTAAAAGCCTTGGAATTTCATTTCAAGGCGACTTTTTTACATAGGCGTGGCATATCCTCGTAATAAGATTGCAAGGCTACTCATTGGTAAACAGCCTTGGAATTTCATTCCAAGGCGTATTAATTATTTTCCATGTTTAGATAATCCAACCTGCACAAAAATCCATGGCGCGGCCAAACTGATCCAGAGTCCGATAGCCGCGTATCTCGCTGCGCGATACACGTAAAAATCCGGCAACCCCGTTTTCAATCCGATATACAGTATTACAATTCCAGAGATTCCCAGGAGGATTTTTCCCAGTTGATGCCCAAAGCGGTTTTCCGGCACCATGCCCACAAATCGATGCTCTAACAGGAGGCCCGCCAGCATCCCCATAGCCAGCCCGCCGACCGTGCCGCCCAG
Organism: Candidatus Neomarinimicrobiota bacterium; assembly: GCA_021734025.1. NCBI lineage: Bacteria > Pseudomonadati > Fidelibacterota > Fidelibacterota bacterium. Next base: position 63,697 of record JAIPJS010000004.1, on the reverse strand, counting down.
CGCTGTCGTGGTAAAACTCATAAACGTTACGCAAAGCACAACAATCATTATGATGGTGGAGAGCAGGGGGCTCCGCCAACCGGATTCCATTTTTGGGGCAAAAATATAAAATATCCAAAGCCAGAGACCACCAATAGCCAGGCCGGCCAGGACATCACCGGGATAATGGACGCCGAGATATAAGCGGCTAATAGCGATGCCACCAATAAGCACTCCCAGCGATATCCTGAGCCAGCGCTTCTCCGTAAGCAGTGCGAAATAGCCCCAGAGCACAATGGCGCCCTGGGCATGTCCGCTCGGGAGCCCGAAGCCCTCGGCGTGTACCAGATGCACCGCTTCCGGCGGCCTCGGTAATCCGAAGGCATTTTTTAGCAGCGCGTTAATAGCAAAGGAGATAAGCAGGAGGAATGTCAATCGCTGCATGTCATGTTTTCGCCACGTCCAAAATGCGATGGGAAGGAGGAGCACAAAAAACTCCTCGTTCCCGAGAAAGGTCAGCGACTTAAAAAGCACATCCAAAATCGGATTGCGGAACGATTGCAGAAATTGAATTATATCCATAGGTGTTTGAAAAAGTTAGCGCGTGTATGCCACTGATATAATACCAGGAGGCGGTGTAGACCATTTCACCTAACGCGTTGGGTAAATATTTAATGCTCAATAATTTATACCTGTTGGGCAGTGGTATAAAGTTATCTTGTTGTGTCCTTAGCGCTTTCTCTGCGTTCTTTGCGGCTCAGCGGTAATCTCCTATTTTTCGTTTTTGTACTCCACACCCTCCAACTCCAGCAGCGCCCGTTTCACGTCCAACCCACCGCCGTAGCCGCCGAGTTTACCGTTGGCAGCCAGGACGCGATGACAAGGAACAATAACCGAAACCGGATTTTTGCCACAGGCACTTCCTACGGCGCGGGCGGCGTTCGGTTTGTCTATGATTCCGGCAATTTCCCCGTAGGAGAGCGTTTCGCCGTATGGGACCGAAGCGATCACGTTCCAGACCTTCTGCTGGAATTCCGTGCCGTGAAAAGCGTACCCGATGTCAAAATCCGTACGTTTACCGGCGAAATATTCGGCGAGCTCCGCCTCGACGCGGTTGAGAAAGGGCGAGTCCTGTTGGTAGGTATCCGGATCATGCTGCTCAAGTTTCTCCTGGATAATTTCATCAGGCAGTTCGGCGTTGGACATGTTGACTTCGATGAGTTTTCCATCCTCCTCCACTAATACCATTGGATGGACTGGTGTGTCAATCCGTGTCCAGAATATCATGATGTGTCCTTTCGTTCAATATTATGAGCAAGTCAATTGTGAGTTGCTCATTCTATATTTTCGTAATTTTAACAATCTATAAATAATATATCTTTACCCCTTTTGTCTTGATACGCTTGTGTGGAAAACCTGGACACCAAAAGGGGTAGAAAAAATCAAGAAAACTTCGAACTCACACATTTAATAATTCGGATTATCTTTCATAATGATTTGTACAAACGTATTTATCATTACCGGTTCCTCCTAGAGTGCTCAGACACGAAGTTTTCATTTGCAGCATGGCACTTCCTCCCCTCAGATGGCCTCGATTTTTTGGCACTTTAAGTGTGCAGGGGTTCCGCACAAGCGGAACAAGCCAAAAATGCTCCAAAATTTAAAAGGCCATCGTTTGAATTCACACTTATCTTAAGAAAGTCCGTTCATCCTTGGACACGCTCAGGGTGACGAACGTGATGTTTCTAATAACCCCGCAGAGAACGCGTTCCAAATATACGTGGTCGCCAGTCCGCGATATCCGGCAAAACGATCCATGTATTCCCGGGTCGCTTTCTCGGAAAGCTGCTCCTCGCTGCCGGTGAGCTGAGTCACGGCGTTCCGCAGACCGATATCGGCGCTGGGTGCGTGATCAAATCGCCGGTAGCCGATGAGCATAACGTATTCCGCAGTCCACTGTCCGATGCCCCGGATCGCCAGGAGCCGTTCCATGATTTCATCATCCTCCAGTGAGTGCCAGGATTCCGGATCAATTTCGCCAGCCGTAATCTGCCGCGCAATGTCGATAATATACCGGGATTTGGAGCCACTGATCTGGAGCGGACGTAATTCCTCATAGTCGAGCGCCGCCATTTGTTCCGGTGTGGGGAAAAGCCAGGACGTCCCGGCGTCCGAGCAGATTTCGGTACCGTATTTTTTTATCAACCGGGTCTCAAGAGTGCAGGCGAATGTCACATTGAGTTGCTGCTCCAGGATGGCGGTTGCCATACCTTCGAAAACCGACGGTTTGGCGATGGGTTTTGCTCCGCGGAATTCTTGGATGATTTTTTGCATGGGATCGTCGGCGGAAACAGTGTCGTACCACCCCTCCAGATCGAGATCCAGGTTCAGAATGTGCCTGATCTGTCTGGCGATCAGTGATTCCGAAACCGATTCTTTGCTATAGATATCTATGGTAAGTGTCTCCCCGACGTTTTCGGAAATCGCAGCCTGAACCGGACCGCTATCCGTAGAGAATCCGCGGATTAATTTATCCTCCGCGATACGTTCCGTCACATCCAGCGGATACTGGTCAATATCCCTGAGAAGTAACCGAAAATCGTACGGCTCTACGGGCTGGATATCTGTGGAAAACTGGTAGGGAAGTTTCAAAATTCCTATCGGTTCTTTTCCAATGATTGCATTAATAATTCCACGCGGAATCTCATGGTTGAGCCGGCATTTTCCTGATTATGCGAAGATATTTTTTATAATCGGCCAAAATGATTCCGATGAAAACGATGCCGGTGCCAATGAAGACCCTGAGACTCAGCGTTTCATCAAGAATGAGCCAGCCCACAAAGATTGCAACGATAGGCGATAGAAATGTAATGAAGCTGAGTTTGACCACCCTGACGTGGTTCATCAGCCAAAAATAGACCGAAAATGTAACCGCGGAGCCGAACAAGCCGAGATATACAATCGAACCGATGGTCATCCAGTCGGGCCGAAAAAATCGCGCCGGCTCAAACCGGCTGAACAGGAGCAGGAGGAGTGAGCCAACCATCATGCCGTACGCGGTTGTTTGAAAGTGATAAATTTCTTTGGAATACCGTTTTCCCCAGACCGATGCGAAGCCGGAACACGCGCTACTCCCCAGCACGGCCAGCATTCCCAGCGTAAACATGCTGGAAAAGTTGAATTCTCCCTCGCTGAAGATCAGCAGCACTCCAAGGAATCCGATAACGGATCCGAGTCCCTGTTCAAATCGAAATCGCTCCTCGGCGATCATCAGGTGTGCGTAGAGGATCACCCAAAACGGCATTGCGCTGAACAGAATTGAGGCTAAACTACTGGGGATATATTGCTCTCCCCAGTAGACCAATCCATAAGGGAGCGAAAACATAAATACCCCAAAGATCAAAATGTGTCTGATTTGAGACCTGGTTCGCGGTAATCGTTCGCCGCGCATCCGGGCGAGAATCCAGAGTGCGGTGCCGGCAACTAAAAATCTGAGTCCCGCACCGTACAGCGGAGAGATGCCGTTTAATCCAACTTTAATTACCAGCCAGGTTGTGCCCCAAATAATCGTAATCAGGATTATGAGGAGAATTGTTTTCAGTCGACCCATAGTTGGCAAAAGATACCCATTCACGTTAAACGCGACAATTACTTTTCCGGCAGGATGAGGAAGAAACCTCAAATAGGTAATTTAATTTTCTGGAACTCAAAAAATTGCGTATAGTATACACTTGAACAGCGAAAAAATATTACACACACAGTAAGTCGCAAAAGCTGTACCCTCAACGACACCCCCATAAAGGGCCCGGTCCTCCCCTCCGGGCCCTTTTGTCTTTTACATCAAAATATTCCCGGAGAAGTGGTTTGCGAGCTGGTAATGTCACTTACCGGTAAATTCTCGACGAGATGAAATTTTCGGGGGTACCTAAGCAGATGTTCGGAAAGCCGAACCCAAAATATATTATGAGTTAAGGAGCCTGTGCAGGGTTCAGGCCGGAGAGAATGATTCGTTCTGAACCAGTTGTGAGCGTTCAGGTCCGGTGGATACCATGGAAATTGGAGTCCCCATCAGATTTTCAATAGACTGGAGATAGTGCCGCAGCGATTCCGGGAATTCGGCAAAGGAGTTCGCGGCAGAGATATCCGAGTTCCAGCCTGCATACGTGGAATAATGCGGGATCGCGTCTTCCAGTTTTTGGACGTTAAGATAGGACGATTCCTGCTCGTAACTCTCGGCCACCGGAATTTCAGCAAAGGATTCTAGCACATCCGCCTTCGTAATGCAGATGTCGGTAAAGCCGTTGATGTCTGCGCTATATTTCCCCAGCACGCCGTCGAACCATCCGCAGCGACGCGGTCGACCTGTGGTCGCACCGTACTCGCCTCCGGCCTCGCGCAGTTTGTCAGCTGCCTCTTCTGCGGTGAGTTCCGTGGGAAACGGTCCTTCGCCAACCCGGGTACAGTATGCTTTGAAAATGCCCGTACTCCGCGTGACGGCAGCCGGCGGTACTCCAAGCCCCACGGAGACGCCAGCCGTGCCGGGATGAGACGAGGTGACATACGGATAGGATCCATAGTCCAAATCCAGCATAACGCCCTGTGCACCTTCGCCAATTATGTATTTATCCGCTGCAAGCGCATCTAATAATTCCGCTGACACATCGGTGATAAGCGGCTTCACTACATCTCTGGCCTGCATGAGTTGGCCCATGAACTCGTCAGAGTTCATGGCATCCTTGCCATAGATTCCGGTGATTGATTTGTTTGCGAATTCAAGGTGTTCCAGAACGGCCGTTCTGAACTCGTCCGCATCCAGCATCAGGTGAGCGGGAATCCCGATCCGGGCATGGCGATCGGAATAGGTCGGGCCGATGCCCCGGCGGGTCGTCCCGATGAATTGCACGTCATCCGCATCTTCGGAAATGCCATCCAGTGCCCGGTGAACCGGGAGTACCAGATGAGCGTTATATGCTACGCCGATCTGATTGGAACAGTTCAAACCTCGATCCTGCAGCTCGCGGATTTCCCGGGTCAACTCAATGGGATCGATAACCATACCGGTCCCCAGCAGGCACCGAGTGGACGGTCGGAGAATTCCACTCGGAATTTGGTGCAGGATAAATTTTTCCTCACCGATATATACCGTATGACCGGCGTTCGCTCCGCCTTGATATCGTGCGACGATGTCGGCATCTTTGCTGAAATGATCAACAATTTTTCCCTTGCCTTCGTCGCCCCATTGACCTCCGACAATGACGTGAATACCCATACCAATTCCTTTTGTACGTAAAAAAAGCCCCGATATTTCGGGGCTTCAGTTATAAATGTATGATTTTAAGTCACGAAAATTTTGGTAATATGCGGTGTGAAATCCATTCAGTTCTATTAGCGCTTTTTGGAAAGTTTCCCCTGCGATTCGGATCGTTTGGCCCATTCAACAATCACCGGACTGGCGACGTAGACGGACGAATACGTTCCGACCACCACGCCGATAATCAATGCGAAGGCGAAATTTTTAATCACCTCACCACCGCCGAGATAGAGCACCAGTACCACTAAAAAGGTCGTCACCGAGGTGACCACCGTCCGGCTCAGTGACTGATTGATACTGAGATTTACGATGTTGAAGTAGGTTGCACGGCGCAGCGATTTCAGATTTTCCCTGACTCGATCAAATACGACAATGGTATCATTGAGGGAATACCCCACAATAGTCAGGAAGGCAGCGATAATCGCTAGGGTAATCTCCAGATTGAGCAGAGAAAATACGCCCAGTGTTATTAGTATATCATGTACCAGAGCAACGATTGCCGCGATGGCAAATTTGAACTCAAACCGAATAGAAATGTAGAGGACGATACCCAACAGGGCCGAAAGAATTGCCAGAACCGCGGCACCGCGGAGTTCACTCCCGATCTTCGGCCCGACCTGTTCCATTCTTCGGACGTTAAACGGGTTGCCAGGGATGTTTTCCGACAAGGTCGCCTGGATCTCTTCCGAGGCTTTAATACCTTCCTGCTCCTCAAGGCGAAGCACGCGGATAATAATTTCATTCGGCGCTCCGAACTGCTGGATGGATGCATTTTCTAATCCCACTTGTTCCAGGGCCGACCGAACGTCGGAAATTTCAACCGATTCCTCAAACTGGATCTGCATCAGGGTACCACCCTCAAAGTCAATACCGAGTCGCAGCCCGTTGTGAAAAAGAATAGAAAGTAATCCGATTGAAATAATTACAACCGATAGAATTGCCGTAAATTTCCGTTTCTCCAGAATTTTGTAATTCGCTTCCGCAAATAATTCCATTATACCAAATCCCGCTTCTGCTAATAATTAGATGCTTAATTTTTTCACGGTCTTGTTCTCGGTGAACATCTGGTAAATCGTCCTTGTCACGAAAATTGCCGTAAACATACTGGACACGATACCCCAGAAGAGCACCACTGCAAACCCCTTAATCGGACCGGTTCCGAACTGCATCAGTACCAATGCCGCAAGAATGGTGGTGACGTTGGCATCGATAATGGTCCGGAGCGCATTGCCATAACCGCTGTCGATGGCAGCCCGGACGGTTTTGCCCTTCCGCAACTCTTCACGAATTCGATCAAAGATCAGGACGTTGGCATCCACCGATAAACCAACCGTGAGTATCAATCCGGCAATACCCGGCAGTGTCAAGGTTGCACCGAGCGCCGCGAGGATGGCCAGGATAAATATCAGGTTCAGGACAAGCGCAAAGTCCGCGATAAAGCCGGAGAGTTTATAATAAAGTGCCATGAATACCAGAACCAACAGAAGGCCGATGAGTGTTGCCGTCGTACCTTTCTGGATACTGTCGCTTCCCAGCGATGGCCCCACGGTTCGTTCTTCAATGATATCCACCGGCGCCGGTAATGCACCAGCCCGCAGCACGATAGCGATATCTTTGGCCTCTTCCAGGTTGGCCATACCTTCGATCATCGTGCTTCCCTGGGAAATCTTGGACCGGATGTTGGGTGCCATATGTACCTTATCATCCAAAACGATAGCGACCCGTCGTCCGATGTTAGCCCCGGTCAGCCGACTCCAGGTTTTCGAGCCTTGTGCATTCATATCCAGATAGACTACTGGCTGGCCTGCGGCCTGGCCGCCGCTACCGCCCAGCGTAGCCTGCGCATCAGTAACGACACCTCCCGTGAGTCCAGCCTCTTCATTGACCAAATAAAGCAAATGAAATTCGTCCGCACCGCCAGCCTGCGTCGGCAGGACTTCCGGACCGGCCGACCAAAGAAATTCTGCATCCGGCGGTATGACTTCCTGCACCGCTTCCATCTTCAGGATGCGATTCACTGCATTCCGGTTTTTCTGAGGAACGCCGATCTGTCCCTGTACATTCCGAAGCAACGCAGTAAACGGTTTTTCTTCAAAGACCTGCCGGTCGACCACCACAGTACTATCTTCGGAGGTATCAGTCGCGGTTTCATCTTCCATCCCGCCAAAGAGCTCATCGACGGAGACGGCTTCGTCTTCCGCAACACCACCTTCTTCAATGGTAGTATCCGTTTCTGCTGTGTCTTGTGCCCCGAGGGCTTCCGCTACATCACCCTGACGCCGTCGTAAAACCCGGTCAATTTTTTGGATAGTGGCGTTCGTGACTTCCGGCGTTTTGAGGAGTTTGAACTCCAGTAACGCGGTCGTCTGAATCAATTCCCGTGCCCGGGCCGGATCCTGAATGCCGGCGAGTTCCACAATAATTCTGCGGTTTCCGACCTTCTGAATCGTCGGCTCGCTGACACCAAACTGATCAACCCGGTTCCGGATAATTTCCAGCGCCCTGCGGACCGCATCCGTTGCTTCTTCCTGAAGGGAACTAATGATCTCCTCATTCTGAATACCGCGATCCGGAAAATAACGAACCAGCCTCAGCTCCTTCTGATTCGCAACCTCCAGAAATTCATTCAGAAAGGTCGTCTCCTCATTCAACCGGGACTGGGCCTGCTGAAATACTTCTTCGAACAGTTGGCTTTTGTTGCGGGCGATATTATTAACCAGCGTCGGGACATCAACTTCCAGTACCAGATGTATTCCGCCCTGCAGGTCTAATCCGCGACGGATAATTTTAGATTCCAGCTCCGCCAGTTTTCCCTGCTCCCGAAGTTCCTGTCTCTCCTCAGGGCTCAGCATTTCATGCTGGATGGTGGGATACAAAAGAATACCGGCGATTGCAATAGCGAGTATGATAATAATCAATCGCGGTGTTAACCGTTTTAACATCGAATTTCTTCCTCCTCGATAGCCTTCCGGGCATTGTTAATTCGAAAAAAGCCTTGGAATTTATCCGCTCCCCCGGCGAATGTCAATTCTTTTATACCTGTGCAAATGACCTCAAACCTAATAACCACGCTCTTTATTTACAATATTCTTTAGACGCTTTCCGGAGAGAAAACGGTTGAGGTTTTTCCCGAAATCCCGGGATGCCCATTCTACATATTCCGGGAAATTCCCAGAGATGTGAGGACTCAGTAGCACATTGTCCATCCCAAAGAGAGGCGAGTTTTCGGGAAGGGGTTCTTCGCGGAAAACATCCAGGGCAGCGCCGGCAATCCGGTTTTGTTTCAGTGAGAGGATTAGCGCGTTCTCATCAACTATCGGGCCGCGCGATATATTGATGAGATAGGTGGAACTTTTCATCTGATAAAATGCCCGTTGATCAATCAGGCCTTCTGTCTCGGAAGTCAGTGGCAGCGTCAGGACGACAAAGTCCGATTCCCGGAGCAGTGCCGGCAGCTGTTCACGGGAAAGTAACCTGTCCACAAACGCATACTGATCTTCGGGCGCGACAGAATATTTGGTTGCGATAACATGCATTCCGAATGCCCGCGCTTTTTTTGCAATGGCCTTTCCGATGGAGCCGAGCCCAACTATTCCAATCGATTTACCATCGAGGAGCGAAATCTTTGCGGCAAGTTCCCATTGATTCCATTGCCTGCTTTCCTTGAATCTGCGGAACTCGTCAATATGTTTGGCGAAGTAGAGCATCTGCGCCATAACAAATTCGCTGGCCGGTTCGGCGTGGAGACCGCTGGCGTTCGTGACAATCACGTCGCTCTTAAGGAGTTCTGGAAAGGAGGTATGGTCGATACCCGCTGTGCCGATATGGATCCAGCTCAACCGGTCGGCCTGCTCGAACGCTTCTCTTGGAACCGTGTAACAGACCAGAATATCAATCTGGTCGGCAATTTTTCGCACATCTTCCTCGGTGGGAGTGTGGCGAAATTCCACCTCTTCCGGCCGGGCAATCTCTTCCTTAATAATCCGGACGATCGTTTTGAATTTCTCATATCGCCGTGTGGTGTGTATAGCAACCTGGATACTCATTTGGAAACTCCATTATTCTTGTTGTACTGTACCATAAATGTATAACAGGAAACTGAGAAAACCACCTGATAATTGATGTGGATAGAACTCGATGTTCTGTCTGGAAATCCCCTGTTTTGCGGTGGTGTCTGCTCCCCCTTTTCGCTTGCAATTACAGCAGGGGCGGACTAAATTCACTGTAATTTAATCGAGGGTTTACATGCGGTATATCCTTGAAAATTTTAAGGTTAACTAAAGTCAAAACAAATACGTAGGTAGCAGGCGCTTTTATGGGAAAAGTTATAGCCATTGCCAATCAGAAGGGCGGGGTCGGTAAAACGACTACGGCAGTAAATGTTGCAGCCGGATTTGGAGTGACGGAGGTTAAAACCTTGTTGATCGATATTGACCCGCAGGCGAATGCCTCATCCGGATTAGGTGTAGACGTGGCCAACGTGAACAACACTATATACGAGGCGTTAATCGACGAATTGGATTTGGAAGAAGCGATTACAGAAACGGAAATTCCCTATTTGGATTTAGTCCCGGCCAATCCCCGCTTGGTCGGAGCCGAAGTGGAACTTGTCAGTATGTTGACGCGAGAAAAAGTACTGGATAAAGCACTGGAGAATTTCCGGGATAAATACGACTATATTTTTATAGATTGCCCGCCATCACTAGGGTTGTTAACCATTAATAGTCTGACGGCCGCTGACAGTGTACTTATTCCGATTCAATGTGAATATTATGCGTTAGAAGGACTGAGCCAGTTGTTGAATACCATCCGACTGGTGCAAAAAAATCTGAACAAGGATTTGGAAATCGAAGGTGTTGTCATTACCATGTTTGACAGCAGGCTGAATTTGTCGAAACAGGTGGCAGAGGAAGTCCGGAGTTATTTTAAAGACAAGGTGTACGAGACGGTGATTAATAGAAACGTCCGGTTAGGGGAGGCGCCATCGTTCGGAAAGCCAATTATTTTGTACGATGCAACGTCAACGGGCGCAAAGAATTATATGGATTTGGTTGAAGAGATTTTAAACGATGACGAGTAAACGACTCGGTCGCGGTATTGGCGCTTTGATCCCGGAAGAAGCGGATCCGGCGCCCGGCGGCATTGCCCTGATTCCCACGGAAAAAATTCGACCGAACCCGGATCAGCCCCGGAAGGATTTTGAGGAATCCGGGATGCGCGAGCTGGAGCAGTCCATCGCGCAGAAGGGTGTCGTACAGCCAGTTACGGTACGCAAGGTCGATGACGGGTTTGAACTCATCGTGGGCGAGCGTCGCTGGCGGGCTTCGCGAAACATCGATCTTCCCAAGATCCCTGCGTACATCCTTGATGTGGAATCCGACGCGGAGATGATGGAGTATGCCCTCATTGAGAACGTTCAGCGCCGGGACCTGAATCCGATGGAATTGGCGCACGCTTACAACGCGCTTGTAGAACAACACGGTCTCTCCCAGGAAGAAGTGGCACAGCGTGTCGGCAAAAGCCGCAGTGCAATCACAAATTTTATCCGCCTGCTCAACCTGCCATCGTATTTGCAGCAGAGTGTGAAGAATAAGGAGATTTCCGCAGGCCATGCCCGGACATTGCTTTCCATAGAAGACGAAGCCACACAGGAAGAGGTGTGGGAGAAAATCCTTGCCAGGGATCTCAGTGTCCGGGAAGTGGAACAGGCTGTCCGGGATTTAAGTACAGATGGGAAAAAAGAAGCACCCGAAAAATCGCAGTCTTCATCAAAGCCGCAGAAGTCACCCTATCTGGTGGAAATCGAAGAGGATCTTCAGCACCGGCTTGGTACCAGGGTGAGCGTGAAGACGAAAAAAGAAGGTGGCAGTATCGAAATTCAGTACTATTCCAATGATGAACTGGAGCGCCTCCTGGACCTGTTCGAAGAAATCGGACTCTGATCAATGAAGCCCGAACGTTATACGGTCATGCTCGTTCCGGATACCGCCGGAACCAGCCGCAGCTTTTCGCTGAAGCGAGAGACATTTCACTGGATTCTGGCTGGCCTGTTTGTCCTTTTGGTTGCTCTCGGTATCGCGCTCTATTATTATCTTCCCAGGGCGCTCAACTACGATGCCCTGGAGGCAAAAAATGAAACGCTTATGGAGGAGCGCTTCCAGGTGATGCGCATCCTGGATGATTACAACCGCATCAGAAATATGGACCGGTATATCCGGCAGATGCTCGGTGCGGAAATCGCACCGGAGAAGGTCCAAGGAACTGACGATGTCCCCGCCGGACTGGACTCTCTCCAGCGGACTCGGGTCAATCGTGCTATTCCATCGTTGCCGCACTCCGCCATTGATCTGCTGGAAAATGTCCCCTCACTCCCGCCGGTAGACGGCTACGTCACCCAGGATTTCTACAATAATGCTGTTTTTTATGACGATAACCATTATGGCCTCGATATCATTGCCCGGCAAGGAGAGGTAGTCAAGGCCGCGGCCTCCGGGCTGGTCGTATTCTCCAACTGGACGTATCAATACGGGAATACAATTATTCTGGATCACGGCAACGGATATTATTCCATCTATGGGCACAACCAACGGAATATTATCCGGGAGCGGGAATGGGTAGAACGGGGTGAGCCCATCGCCTTCCTTGGGAATACCGGGATCAGTCGGGGACCCCATCTGCATTTTGAGGTATGGAAGGATGGACAGCCACGGAATCCGAAAGATTTTATTTTTATTTACGAAGATAACGATGTTTCAGTTGAACGCCAGAAATTGGATTAAAGACGCATGGCAACAGCAAACGAATCAAAAATTGATACGATCATTGGGAATGCGAGCGAGGTGCACGGGGACATTAAGGTCGATGGCAGTGTGCTGGTTGCCGGTCGGGTGGAAGGGAATGTCTCTTCCAGGGATTTTGTTCGGGTGGTGGAATCAGCCGTAATCACCGGAAATCTGACCGCAAAAAGTGCCATTATCGCCGGCCGGGTCGAGGGCAATGTCCATTGCCAAACCAAAGTGCAACTGGGCAAGAATGCTTCCCTCCTGGGGGACCTCCGGGCAGAACGTCTGGTGATCGAAGAGGGCGCCGTATTCACAGGAAAAAGCGAAATGCCGGTGACGAAAGCCGAAGAGCCAAGCCAGTTGGAAATCCATGAAAAATCGTCAGCCTCAGGAGCATGACAATCAGACTCCACTGTGGGAAACGTACCGCAGAATGGAGCCGTATCTGGGGTTGGGCTTCACATTTACCGTTACGATCCTGGCCTTTCTTTTTCTTGGCAGATGGCTCGACTCAAAGTGGGGCACCAGTCCCTGGCTGCTTATCACTGGTGCAGCGCTGGGGCTTATCCTCGGATTTGTTCATATGTTCAGTACCCTCAATCAGTTGAATCAGCAAAATTCTCACAACGGAGATTCAAACTCTGACTAAATTTATTCGATGGGTTTTTATCGTTTTGGTGATCGGAGCAGTCGTTTCTGTCTTTGTCGGAATTCGGATGCCGGGTGCTTCTGTAATTTGGTCGTTGATATTGGCGCCGGTTATCGCTGCGGTGAATGCAATCGTTGGGGTCTCTCTTATCCGGCGAGGGTTTCGGGCGTCCCAGGCCACCTTTATGAAAATGGTTTTTGGCGGGATGGGAGTCAGATTACTCGTTTTAGGGGCAATTATTGCTTTGATCTACACGGCTTCACCATTACATTTTTTGACGTTTTTAATAGCACTGCTGGCATACTATTTTGTCATGATGCTATTAGAAGTGATGTATGTAAATTTACATTTGAGAAACGAGAACGGTTCGGCGGCGGACCGGCAGGAGACTGAAGGTTAGATCCGATGCTGGCTGAAGGTGCGGCAAAAGCGGCAGAACAAGGAGCGCACGGCGGGGGGCATGAAGAATCCACCGGCGAAGTACTTATTCATCATGTGACTGATTCCGATGTCTGGCATTTTTTCAAAGACATTGAGCTCCACCTCCCAGAAATTCATCTATTTGGTATCGATTTTTCCATTTCCCTCCACGTCATAATGATGTGGATTGCAGCGGTACTGGTCTTTCTGCTGTTTCGCAGGATGGCGGTCTCCATGCAAAAGCAGGGTTCGCTGGTGGCGCGCGGGCCATTTGCGCTACTCGAAATGATGGTGCTATTCGTACGCGATGAAATTGCGTATGCAACCATGGGTGAGAAAGTCGGCAGACGGATGACGCCGTTACTTCTCACCTTTTTCTTTTTTATCTTGTTCTGTAATCTGCTGGGGCTGGTGCCGTTTATGTCGACAGCTACCGGAAATATCAATGTGACGGCAGCGCTGGCACTGGTGACCTTTCTCGTGATTCAGGCGCAGGGAATGAAGGAAAACGGCGTGCTCGGCTACTGGAAAAGTCTAGTGCCCAGCGGCGTGCCGGTCTTTCTCGTACCAATTATGATTCCGGTGGAATTCCTGGGACTTTTCACCAAACCGTTCGCGCTCTGTATGCGACTGTTCGCCAATATGATTGCCGGACACGTCGTCATCCTCTCACTGATCATGCTCATTTTCACGTTCGGCTCGCTGTTTATCGCGCCGATATCCGTGGGATTTGCGCTGTTTATTTATCTATTGGAAATCCTGGTGGCTTTTATCCAGGCATACATTTTTACTATGCTGTCCGCCCTGTTTATCGGGATGGCGGCACATCCGGAACATTAAACCTGAAAACATCAATGAACCATATTGACACAGACGAACAACAGAGGAGGAAACGATGGGTGATCTCGGATTAGGATTTCTCGCTGCGGGTTTAGGAGCGGGACTTGGAATTTTTGGCGCCGGTTTTGGTATTGGTAAACTGGCTGCTGCCGCCATGGAAGGTACCGCCCGACAGCCGGAAGCCGCCAATGATATCCGGACCAGCATGATCATTGCCGCCGCCCTGATTGAAGGTGTGGCATTCTTTGGCGAAGTGGTCTGTATTATTCTCGCACTCAAATAACCTAGCCGGTAAACAGAAGAGGCACTATGGGATTACTGGATATAGATCCCGGATTAATCATCTGGACGCTGATCACGTTTATAATTTTGATGATTCTGCTTCGGAAGGTGGCGTGGAAGCCGATCCTCGCAATGATCGACGAGCGCGAAGCGACGATCCGCGAGTCGCTGGAAGAAGCGGAACAGGCTCGTGCCGACGCGGAAGCCACAATGCAGGAGTATCAGCAGAAGCTGAAGGAAGCCCGGCAAGAGGCCCGGCAGATTATCGATGAAAGCAAAGAGTCCGCCGAAAAGATCAGGGCAGAGATCGTCGAGGAGGGCGAGCAACAAAAACAGAAGATGATCAGCGAAGCCCGGGAGCAGATCGAGGCGGAGCGGGAACGCGCCGTGCAGGATATCAAAGATTCGGTAGCTGAAATTGCGATTTCCGCCGCGTCCAGGATAATTAATCAGGAGCTGTCGGCCGAATCGCACCGCGACATTATCGATCGGTCGCTGCAACAGTTTAAGGCATCGAAGTAATGCAGCACGAACCCGCTGCCGAACGATACGCCGAAGCGCTGTTCGAGACCGCCCTAAATCACGAGGTGCTCGACGAGGTGGCCCAGGATCTCGCAGACTTTACGGAGATCCTCGAATCATCAGATCAGCTGCGGCTCTTTCTGCGATCCTTTCGGGTAACCGCGTCTGACAAGGTGCGCGTCTTCCGGGAGGTCTTCTCTGGCAAGATGAGCGATTATGCGCTGAATACTATCGCGTTGATGCTTCAAAACGGCCGGAGTGAGGTGATTCACGATGTCCGTGAGTTGTATGCGGATCTGGTGAAAGAGCACAGAAATATCGTGTCCGTGCAGACGTATACGGCCGTGTCCATGGATGAGAAAATACGCGAGCAGGTGAAGGCATCTTTGGAACAACATCTGAGCAAAGATGTGGATATGATCGAGTATGTGGACGAATCCCTGCAGGGCGGCATCAGGCTGCGAATTAAAAATACGGTGTACGACGGAACGGTCGCCCACCAACTGGAAAAATTACGCGAACGATTGAGGTAGCGGTTCTGTGATGATTGTTAAAGGAGGCAACAAAGTCGATGGAGATTAAAGCAGGCGAAATCACGTCGTTGCTCAAGCAGCAGATCGAGTCCTTCGATGTGAGCATGGACGTGGATGAAGTCGGTGAGGTGATTAGCGTGGGGGACGGTATCGCCCGCGTGTACGGACTTGAAAATGTAATGTCCAGCGAACTGGTGCAATTCCCCAATGATGTGGTGGGAATGGCGCTGAACCTGGAAGAGGACAACGTCGGAGTCGTCCTGTTCGGCGAAAGCCGGCTGGTCAGCGAAGGCGATACGGTCAAGCGAACCGGCCGCGTGGTCGAGATTGGCGTCGGCGAGGAAGTCGCCGGCCGCGTGATCAACCCGATTGGCCGACCACTGGATGGCAAAGGTGATATCCAGTTTACCGAACAGCGTGCCGTGGAACGGAAGGCGCCGGGGGTGATGGTGCGCCAGCCGGTGAAAGAGCCGCTGATGACCGGACTCAAAGCTGTTGACTCTATGATTCCGATTGGCCGGGGTCAGCGGGAGCTGATTATCGGTGACCGCCAGACCGGAAAAACCGCCATTGGCGTGGATACCATTATCAATCAGCGCGATACGGACGTCTACTGTATTTACGTAGCCATCGGTCAGAAAGCCTCCACCGTGGCGCAGGTGGTGAAGGTGCTGGAAGATAACGGCGCCATGGATTACACCACCGTGATTTCTGCCAGCGCTTCGGAACCGGCCCCGCTGCAGTATCTGGCCCCGTTTGCCGGCGCAACCATCGGCGAATATTTCCGGGATAACGGCAAGCACGCACTCATCGTGTACGATGATTTGACCAAGCACGCATGGGCGTATCGACAGCTCTCGCTGTTGCTCCGGCGTCCTCCGGGGCGTGAAGCGTACCCCGGCGATATCTTTTATCTCCATTCCCGTCTGCTGGAACGTGCATCCAAGCTGGAAGAGAAATATGTAATTGTTGAGAAGGGAACGGAGAGCGCTGAAGAAGGGGTCAACGGTAAGGAGTACCGCAAGCACATCGAAGAAAGTGCCGAACAGCTGGAAAAAGACTTGGAAGAACTCGGTACCGACAAGCACGATGTGGTTAAAACACCGAAGAGCGGCGGCTCACTGACGGCGCTGCCGATTATCGAAACTCAGCAGGGTGACGTATCTGCCTATATTCCAACCAACGTGATATCTATTACCGATGGACAGATTTACCTCGTTCCGGATCTTTTTTACTCTGGTCAGCGGCCCGCTATTGATGTCGGGATTTCGGTCTCCCGGGTCGGCGGAAACGCTCAGGTGAAGGCCATGCGGCAGGTCTCCGGATCGCTGAAGCTGGATCTGGCGCAGTACCGGGAACTGGAATCGTTCGCCCAGTTCGGTTCCGACCTGGATAAATCCACCCGGCAGCAGCTAAACCGTGGTGAACGTCTTTACGAAATTCTGAAGCAGAAACAGTATGCGCCGCTCCCTATGCCGAAGCAGGTGGTTATTATCTTCGCCGGGACGGAAGGCTACCTGGATCAGCTCTCCATGGAACAGGTTGGGGAGTTCGAGCCCGAATTTCTCCAATACATTGAGGCGCAGCACGCCGATATATTGGAACAGATCGAGGAGGAAAAAATTCTCTCCGATGATCTTAAATCCAAACTCGGCGGGATTGTGGAGAAATTTATAGAGACATTCAAAGTAGAAGAGGAAGCAGTGTAACCGGATAAAATATGGCCACTCTTCGCGAAGTTAAAAATCGGATCGGTTCTGTCAAGAATATCAAGCAGGTGACCCGTGCCATGAAAATGGTCGCGGCGGCCAAACTGCAAAAGGCCCAGCAGGCCATCGAACAGGCGCGGCCGTATGCGTACAAGATTAATAATGTGCTGACTCAGTTGCTCCCGCAGGTTGATCGTTCAATCAATTCGCTGCTGGAGGTGCGGGAACAGAAACACGTTGGCCTGGTGATTATTACCGCGGATCGCGGGCTTTGCGGTGCCTTCAATTCGCGAATTCTCCGGCAGGCGGAGAAGGAGATTGCCAAGTATGAGCCAGAGCAGGTGAAGCTGATCTGCATCGGCAAAAAAGGGTTACGGTATTTTCAGCGCCGGGATTATGAGATCATTGGAGAATATATCGACTTTTTCCGGGATCTGAATTTTTCCAACGCCACCTCGATTGTGGATGAGATAGTGGAACTGTTTATCTCAAAAGGGCTGGACCGGGTGGACGTCCTGTACAACGAGTTTAAGAACGTGATTCAGCAGGATGTCGTGGTGGAACAGTTCCTGCCGCTGGTGGTGCAGGAGGAAGAGGACGATGAGGCTATCGATGAGTTCCTGTTTGAACCTGATGATGCCAGCATTGTGAATTCGCTGGTCCCCCGGCATCTGAATGTGCAGATGTGGCGGATGTTATTGGAGTCTAACGCCGCGGAACATGGCGCACGGCGGACGGCGATGGATAACGCCACTACCAACGCGGAAGAGATGATTGACGATCTCCAGATGCAGTACAACAAGGCGCGGCAGGCCCAGATTACCAAGGAAATTTCCGAAATCGTCGGCGGCGCCGAAGCGATGAAAGAATAATTTGAATACGAAGCCAATTAAGAGGTATGCGATCACATGAATGAAGGTCGAGTCACCCAGATTATGGGCCCGGTTGTGGATGTGGTATTCGAAGACGGCGAAATTCCGAGTATTCTGAATGCTCTGGAAATCGACAGAGGCGAGGACGGCACGCTGGTGCTGGAAGTGGCACACCATCTCGGTGAAGACACTGTCAGAACTATCGCCATGGATTCCACAGACGGCCTGGTGCGCGGACAAAAAGTTGTGGATACCGGCGAGCCGATTTCCATTCAGGTGGGCCAGGAAATTTTGGGCCGGATGTTTGACGTGACCGGCAACCCCATTGATGAAAAAGAGGCGCCGGATACCGAAGTGAGATTACCGATTCACCGGCCGGCCCCGGATCACGAGGAGCTTTCCACCACGACGGAGATGTTCGAGACCGGCATCAAGGTCATCGACTTACTGGAGCCGTATACCAAGGGTGGGAAGACCGGTCTGTTCGGCGGCGCCGGTGTCGGCAAGACGGTACTTATCCAGGAATTGATTCGAAATATTGCAGCGGAGCACGGCGGTTTTTCCGTGTTCGGCGGCGTCGGCGAACGAAGTCGCGAGGGCAATGATCTGATGTTAGAAATGACCGAATCCGGCGTTATAGACAAGACCACGCTGGTCTTTGGACAAATGAACGAGCCGCCGGGCGCTCGGATGCGGGTCGGCCTGACGGCATTGACTGCCGCGGAATATTTCCGGGACGTGGAAGAACGGGACGTCCTTCTGTTTATCGATAATATTTTCCGGTTCACCCAGGCCGGTTCCGAGGTTTCGGCGCTGCTGGGACGCGTCCCGTCTGCTGTAGGTTATCAGCCGACGCTGGCCACGGACATGGGCGAACTCCAGGAGCGGATTACTTCGACAGAAAAAGGATCGATTACTTCGGTGCAGGCCGTATACGTGCCCGCCGATGATTTGACCGACCCGGCGCCGGCGACGACGTTTGCTCACCTCGATGCATCGACAGTGCTGGATCGTTCCATCTCCGAGCTCGGGATTTATCCCGCAGTCGATCCACTGGATTCGACGTCCAGGATTCTCGATCCCCAGGTTATCGGTGAGCGGCACTTCAACGTGGCGCGCCAGGTACAGGAGATCCTTCAGCAGTACAAAGATTTACAGGATATCATCGCCATCCTCGGTATGGATGAATTGTCCGAGGAAGATAAGATAACCGTGGCCAGAGCCCGGCGAATTCAGCGGTTTCTGAGCCAGCCGTTCTTCGTGGCGGAGCAGTTTACCGGTACGCCAGGGCGCTACGTAAAGCTTGAAGATACTATTGATGGCTTCGAGCGGTTGGTCAACGGTGAGTTCGACGACCTACCAGAACGGGCGTTTCTGTTCGTTGGTACCATTGATGAAGCCGTCGAGAACGCCAAAAAGATGCAGTCATGATACCCGAACACCTCTCGGTTGAAATTGTGACACCGACTTCCCTTGAGACGGAAGAGCAGGTGGATTATGTTCGTGCACCGGGGCTGGACGGATTGTTCGGCGTAAAACCCGGGCACATCCCGGCGCTCATCGCGCTGGATGTGGGAGAAGTCGGTCTCGATAAGCGGGGCGAGCGGCGCTATCTGGCGACGAGCGGCGGTTACGCAGAAATTCACAACGAAAAAGTCGTACTCCTGGTTGAAACGGCTGAAGATGCCGATGATATTGATGTCGAGCGGGCAAAAGCCGCGAAGCAGCGTGCGGAAGAACGTTTGGCTGCAAAGGAGAAGGAAGGCATCGACACTAGCCGGGCGAAGGATGCGCTACGACGGGCAAAGAATCGACTAACCGTGGCTAATCGCGCCTGACGGATATACAAACGAACATTTCGGAACCGCCACTCCCGGAATGTCGGGGCTGGCGGTTTTTTTATGACAGATGAGTAGAACGCGGTGAACGCAGACCCAACAGATAACCGCGGATGAAAACAGGGATTAGATAGGTATAAGGGTATAGGTGTACAACAGGTATAAGATTTTTGAGATTGAACTTCCGCTTAATGGCCGCAAAGCGGGTTTAAGCGGGGGGAACGCCGGAAAAAAGGAAAAAGGAAAAGGGAGAATGGAAAAGCTGTTTGTTGTTCGTGGTTTGTTGTGAAAAAATCAGCCATATCGTAGAGGATTAACGGACTCACATATTTTAAACGGTATATTGAACAGACAACTACTCACAACTAACAAAAACCCGCTAAACCAATCATGAGCCTGGTCGAATGAGCGGGAACTACCAACAGGCTTTGACCTAAGCCTGAGGACACTCGGAGCGTGACGTTTTTAACAATAACACTTTAACACGATAGCACGCTGTTACCTGCGACTACTTTAGCACTGTTTTCTAACCACGATGAATGCTATTTTGAATACACCTGAAACACTGATGGGAGATACACCATGAGAGTTCCGCAGCGGACACATACATGCGGTGAATTGCGAAAGAGTGATGCTGGCACAGAGGTCATCCTGAATGGCTGGGTGGAGACCCAGCGTGATCACGGTGGGCTGATTTTCCTGGTGCTCCGGGATCGTTACGGCAAGGTACAGGTTGTAGTGAATCTCGAGGGGTCTGAAGAACTGGCAAAGAAGGCGAAGAAGGTCGGGACTGAGTGGGTAATTTCGGTCAGTGGCACTGTTGCTGAACGTGGTGAGGGGAATGTGAACGAGGAGATGCCAACTGGTGAGATCGAGGTGAATGCCGATACTCTCGAAATCCTGAACTCTGCCAAAGCCATGCCCTTTCTGATCACTGAACCGACTTCAGCGACTGAAGAAGTGCGCCTCAAATACAGGTACCTGGATTTGCGGACGCAGAAACTTCAGAAAAATCTGGCAGTGCGCCATCAGGCATATCAGAGTGTGAGGAAGACACTGTCCGAAATGGACTTCTATGAAATCGAAACACCGTTTCTGATGCGATCCACCCCGGAAGGCGCCAGAGATTTTCTGGTGCCGAGCCGTCTGCATAAGGGGCGTTTCTATGCACTGCCCCAATCGCCGCAGACATATAAACAGCTGCTTATGATTAGCGGATACGATCGTTACTTCCAGATTGTGAAGTGTTTCCGGGATGAAGACCTCCGGGCGGATCGGCAGCCGGAGTTTACCCAGATCGATCTGGAGATGTCTTTTGTTAACGAAGAGAACGTGATGGAAGTGGCCGAAGAGATTACCGCCAACGTCTATAAAGCTGTGACCGGCGAAGAACTGCAGCGACCGTTCCCGCAGATGTCATACGATGACGCCATTGCCAGGTACGGTGTAGATAAGCCAGATCTCCGGTTCGACCTCCCGATTACAAATGTGACAAATATTCTGGGTGATTCGGATTTTAAGATTTTTAGTAAGGTCAAAGAATCCGGTGGAGTCATCGGTGCGCTCTGCGTGAAAGATGCCGGGCTGAGCCGGAGTGAAATAGACGGGTTGACCGAGGTGGTCGAGCCGGTTGGCGCCAAAGGCGTTGCCTTTATGAAAGTGACAGACGGGGGAGTGGACAGTGGCATCAGCCGATTTTTTGGTGAAAAAGCTGTTTCGGAACTTTTGGATGAAACCGGAGCGGAATCTGGCGACCTGTTACTCTTTGTGGCTGACGCACCCAAAATTGCCTATCCGGCGCTTGGGAAGCTCCGTCTTCATCTGGGAAAAACGCTGGATTTAATCAACAAGAACAGTGCCGCACCGGCCTGGATCGTCGAGTTTCCCTTGGTGGAATACAACGACGACCAGGATCGCTGGGATGCCATGCATCATCCGTTTACGGCTCCGGCTCCGGAAGATATTCCGAATATGGATACTGAACCGGTTAGTGTAAAGGCCAGAGCCTATGATCTGGTCATCGACGGCCATGAAATTGCTGGTGGCAGCATTCGTAACTTTCAGTCGGATGTCCAGCAAAAAGTGTTTGATCTGCTGAATATGGATAAAGAGGAACAGGAGGAGAAGTTTGGGTTTCTCCTGGATGCGCTCCAATATGGCGCTCCACCACACGGGGGAATTGCATTTGGATTTGACCGATTGGTTGCATTACTGGCCGACACCGGTTCAATCCGGGATGTCATCGCGTTTCCAAAAACCACATCCGCGCTCTCCCTGATGGATGGCTCTCCATCGGAGGTGGATGAGGAACAGTTGAAAGAACTCGGCCTGAAAATCATCGGAAAGGGTGAATTTTAGGCGGTTTAGCCGTTTGTAATATCACCTTGACAAGCTTAGGGACCAATTGTAATTTCCATATGATTTTGAAGGGGCGAAATTATATTTCCAATTCGACGGAGGAAAGGTGAACAATGAATAATTTAAAGAAAGTGCTTATTGGCGGGCTCGTGGGAATGTCCCTCCTTGCCACGGCGTGTAGCTCCGGTCCATCGGAGGAGCAGTTAACGACGTTACGCGAAACGCGTCAGGCTGCGGAATCTGCTGAACAGCAGGTGAAAGACCTGGAAGAACAGAAACGTACCCTCCAGGCTGAGCTGGAAACAAAGCAGCAGGAACTCAGCCGTGCCAAAGCCGAGAAATCCCGGGTGATGAAAGCCGTCCAGGATACCGGTAAAATGGAAAAGGAAGAAGGAGGGATGGAATAATGAGACGCGTAATTTCAGTAAGTACACTTATTCTTCTCCTAGGGTTGGTATCTCTTACACCGGTATTTGGCCAGGACTATGGCTATACCAGTGATATGTCAATGGAAGAATATAATGCCGAACTAGAGAAATGGCAGGGCAGAGAACAGGATGCCAAGGCACAGATCGAGCAGCTCAAGCAGGATATTGCCGATCTGAAGGATCAAATTGCAGCCCTTGAAGACCAGATTGCACAGGTTCGACAGGAAACTATGGACCTTTTGAGCGATGAAGTCGAAGGCGACATGAGTGTCGAGGAAGCCATGGCAGCTTATCTGAATCAGTTGGATGAGTTGATTAGTCAGGCCGAAGGTCTGCTTGCACTGTCGCCCGAAGAACTCTACCAGAGCCAGGATGAAGTGGAGGCAATTAAAAAGAAACTCGCTAAATTGAAAAAGAATGACTTCGCCAAGCTGGATGAATCCCAGGAAAAGATTTCAGAACTGGAGAGCCTGCTTGAGCGGATTGATGCGAAAATGCCGGAACCTGTGAATGACGTCTACTCTGTGGTTCGGGGCGATTATCTCTGGAAGATTTCTGGTAAGGATGACATTTATGATGATCCGTATCAATGGGTGAAAATTTGGTCGGCAAACCGTGACCAGATCAACAATCCTGATCTGATTTATCCGGACCAGAAGTTTGACATCCCGCGGCAGATTCAGGCCAGTGAACACTTGGTCAATCGTGGTGAGAGTCTATCCAAGATCGCTTCCTATGATGAAGTCTACGGAAATCCGTTTGATTGGCAGAAGATTTACAACGCCAATAAGAAGGTCATTTCTGACCCGAACGTGATATATCCGCACCAGATTTTGACGGTACCGCAGAATTAGGCGGGATGTTCGCGTCCTTTTGACCTCAAATATCTAGATAAACTTAAAAGCCTTCGGTTGGATTCCAGCCGAAGGCTTTTTGTATTTATTTGAAAATCGAATCCGAACAGAATACTAGAATGGCTGAACAGTTGGAAATACCGATACTCGGAGTTGAACCGCTGGCGCTGCTCGGCGTCAATGATGCGAACCTCAAAGTGCTGGAACATAATTTCGACGCCAAAATTTTAGTGCGTGGCAATTCTATCCGGGTTGAGGGAGACCCTGAAGAAGTTTCACAAATTGAAAGTATCGTCACCGAGATGGTCTATACCCTCAAGAAAAAAGGAACGCTCGACGAACAGGACGTGGAGACGTTGGTCCGCCTGGAAAAATCAGGATCCATCGAACATCGGGAGAAGGGGCTCGACTCGGTCATACTTTTCACTAAAAACGATGTTATTAAGCCCAGAACCGATGGTCAGGAACGATATTGGAAGGATGCCAGAGAAAATGACATCGTGTTTGCCATCGGTCCTGCTGGAACGGGGAAGACCTACCTCGCGGTGGCAATTGCGGTTGCGGCGTTTAAAAACCGGGAGGTCTCTAAGATTGTACTCTGCCGGCCGGCGGTAGAAGCCGGCGAAAGCCTGGGGTTTCTGCCCGGGGATCTGAAAGAAAAAGTTGATCCATATCTGACGCCACTCTACGATGCGTTATATGAAATGTTGCCGGTGGAGAAGCTCCGGGCGCTCATGGATCAGAAAATTATCGAGATTGTGCCGCTGGCGTACATGCGTGGCCGGACGCTGAATAATGCGTTTGTCATCCTGGATGAAGCACAAAATACCACCCCGCTGCAGATGAAAATGTTTTTAACGCGGCTCGGGGTCAATTCCAAGGCAATTATCACTGGGGATATCACCCAGATTGACCTGCCGGGACATCAGGATTCCGGGTTGATTCAGTGCCAGGAGATCCTTGCCGATGTAGACGGGATCAAGTTTGAATATCTCTCTCCCAGGGATGTGGTTCGGCACCGGCTGGTGAAGGATATTATCCGGGCGTATGGCGACTACGGTGAGGAGAACCAGAGCACCACGTAATTCCATTTCACCCGAATCCGGGGAAAACAATAATTTTATGGCAGTATCCACTCCACTGTGGCTGGACTCAGACTATCATCCGCGATCCGCACTTGACTCACGCCAAACAACTGATATAGCGATTGTTGGCGGCGGGATCACCGGTATCAGCGCGGCACTGCATCTTGCGCAGATGGGATATCCACCGGTCTTGCTGGAGCGGGATACGATAGCCAGCGGAGCCAGTGGACGGAATGCCGGCTTTCTCATCGCCGGGAGCGTGGAGTTTTATCATAGGGCTATCGGGTTCGTCGGTCACAGGAAGGCTAAGCGTCTTTGGGAATTGTCTCTGGAAAGTCACCACATACTACGCAACTGGATTACTGACGACGGTATCGAATGCGATTACCAGAATCGTGGGAGTCTGGTGCTGGCAGCGACTGAATCGGAGTGGGAGGAGATACAGGAAGCCGCTCGCGCGCTCCGGTCTGATGGGTTTAATGCGGAAGTTGTCCGGCAGGGAACACTTCGACAATGGGGGGAACCACTGACCCGATTTTTGGGCGGTTATTATTGCCTGGATGACGGTGGGGTGAATCCGGCGTGCTGTATTCGGGGATTAGCCGAGATTGCTGAACGTTCCGGAGCGAAGATCTACGAAAACTCCCCGGTAATACACCTCAGGGAAACCAAAGAGAACACGGTAATCGTAAAAACGCCACACGGGAATGTAGAAGCCAAGTTTGTTTTAATTGCCGGCAATGCATACACGCCGCAACTGGACGGAATTCTGGATGGAAAAGTTCTGCCGGTACGGGGCCAAATGCTGGCGACCGGGTCGATAGATAAGGTGATAGACATTCCATGCTATGCGAATTTCGGGTTCGATTATTTTCGTCAATTGCCGAACGGAAGATTTTTATTGGGCGGAAGCCGGGATATCGATCCCGACTCAGAGCTGGGTTTCGACGAAACGCCCAATCCGAAGATCCAGGACGGTCTCGACGGGTATCTCATGGAGTTGCTGAATTTAAATGAGCTCCGGGCGATAACCCATCGCTGGACGGGAACCATGGGTTTTGCCAGAGATGGTTTGCCTATTGTCGGACGTCTGCCGCAGTCCAGCCGGATTTTTGTCGCCGCAGGATTCACCGGGCATGGGATGAGTATCGCGCCGAAGGTAGCGGAGATTGCGAGTACCTTGCTCATCGAAGGGCAACATCCGGATGCCGGACTGTTTTCGATACGAAGGTTTTTGAACTGACGGGTAGAAGGAATAAGGCATAGGGGGTTGGGGATTCTTAATCTTATCATAATCCTAATCTCACTCGAAGTTGCTTTGCAAGGTGAAGGGAAAAGGAGCAATATCCAACCGACGAATAGCCAATATCGAATTTCCAAGTCCCCTGTCCAACTGCTAATGAAGTATGAAGAGTGATGAATGAAAAATGTAGAAGTAGTGAACCAACACCAAGCACCAAAGGGACGGTTGCTTTCAGCCCAACAATTTATTGGTGGGAGCATGGCGCAGAAGTATTTAATCCAATCCTGCCAGGGATGGCTGAAGAGCATTGGAAGAACAGAGATTGTAGAAGGCAAATGAAAGTGATGAAGGAAAAGGTAAACCGGAGACCCAAGACCGGTGATAGTATTTACGATAACACAATAACGCACTATTACTTGAACACCTGAATACCCGAACACTAATTAACTATTTAATAAACGGGGGAGAATCATGACAACCATACGCGATGTCGTTATAACCAGTGCGGTGCGAACGCCGGTGGGCGCATTTCAGGGAAGTCTGTCCTCGGTGAAGGCCACCGAACTAGGGAGTTTGGTGATTGAACACGCCATTAAACGGTCGAATATAAATTCGGAAGATGTGAATGAGGTCATCATGGGCAATGTCCTTCCGGCGGGACTTGGTCAGGCGCCGGCGCGGCAGGCGGCGCTGGGTGCCGGGCTGCCGGAACGGACTGAGTGTCTGACTATTAACAAAGTTTGCGGCTCCGGGCTGAAGGCGGTGATGCTTGCGACGCAGGCCATCCAGGTCGGCGACGCCGATATTGTGGTGGCCGGCGGAATGGAGAGCATGAGCAACGTCCCGTACTATCTTCCAAAGGCCAGAGATGGCTATCGGATGGGGAATAAGGAAGCGGTAGACGGTATGATCCATGATGGGCTGTGGGATGTCTACAACGATTACCATATGGGCAACGCCGCCGAACTCTGTGCAAGAGAAAACAATATCCCCAGGGAAGATCAGGACGAGTTCGCCAAACTGAGTTACGAGCGGGCTATCGATGCACAGCAAAACGGGCGTTTCAAAGACGAAATTATTCCGGTGGAAGTACCGCAGCGCAAGGGTGAGCCTGTTGTGGTGAGTGAGGATGAAGAGCCAAAGCGCGCCAATTTTGAGAAGATGCCGAAACTGCGGCCGGCGTTCGACAAGGACGGGACAGTGACCGCCGCGAATGCCTCGAAGATTAATGACGGCGCGGCTGCCCTGGTGGTGATGGCGGCGGATGTGGCCAAAGATTTGAGTGCGCCAATTCTGGTGAGGATCTTGGGACAGGCCTCTGCCGCCAAGGCGCCGGAATGGTTTACGACTGCCCCAGTGGATGCCATTAACAAGGTGCTGGAGAAGACTGGCCGGAAAAAGGAAAGCATCGACCTGTACGAGATCAACGAGGCATTTTCCGTGGTGACGCTGGTGGCAAATCGTCAGCTGGATATCCCGCTTGATAAAATCAACGTAAACGGTGGAGCTGTCGCGTTGGGGCATCCGATAGGCGCCAGTGGGGCGAGAATTTTAACCACACTGATCTATGCGCTCCAGCAGCGGAACCTGAAAACCGGGCTGGCGACGCTCTGCATCGGCGGTGGCGAGGCGAGCGCGCTGGTGGTGGAGAGATAAACAGATAATCCCGCAAGGTACCAACAAGGATAAAGGAAGAATTAGATCTCACAAAGACCCGAAGGCGCAAAGACGCCAAAAAAGATATGAAAGCAAATGATATTGCAAAGGTTGTGGTAAATACAGCATTCCAAATTCATAAAAAACTTGGGCCGGGACTTCTTGAGCCGGTTTATGAAGAGATAATGGAACATGAATTAAAGAAACAAAATTTTGGTGTTGAGCGACAAAAACCAATACCGGTTCATTGGGATGATTTGAGGATGGAGATCGGTTTCAGAGCCGATTTGGCCATCAACAAACTAGTAATTATAGAACTTAAATCGGTGGAGAGTATTATCCCTGTATATCCAAAGCAGTTACTCACGTATTTAAAAGTGACAGGATTAAGACTGGGACTGCTGATTAACTTCAACGAAGCGTTGATCAAAAATGGAATAACAAGGATTGTAAACAATCATTAATCTTAGCGTCTTCGCGCCTTTGCGAGAAACGCAACGGGAGGTATTGTATGGGGGAATTCAGAACAGTTGGCGTTGTCGGTGCCGGGACCATGGGCAACGGCATCGCTCATGTATTTGCTTTAAACGGGTATGAAGTCACGCTGGTGGATGTGGAAAGCGAATACCTCCAAAATGCTGTTAAGACGATCGAGAAAAACCTGGGACGCCAGGTGAAGAAGGAAATTATTACACCGGATGCGCAGCGCCAGACGATGGACCGGATAGTAACCTCCACAGAAATGGCATCTCTGGCCGGGACGGATTTCATCGTAGAGGCGGCTACCGAAAACCAGAAGGTGAAATTTGATATTTTTCGCCAATTGGACGAGATTACTTCCAGTGAGGTGATTTTGACAACGAACACCTCGTCCATTTCTGTCACCGAAATCGCGGCGGAAACGTCGCGACCGGAGCGAGTCGCCGGGATGCACTTTATGAATCCGGTGCCGGTAATGAAACTGGTGGAGGTTGTCAGTGGGTTGGCGACAAATGATGAAACGCTGCAGGCAATTCATCAACTCGCGGAATCGCTGGGAAAACAGCCGGTGCAGGTGCAGGACTATCCGGGATTTATTTCCAACCGGGTATTGATGCCGATGATCAACGAGGCGATTTATGCGCTGATGGAGGACGTGGCAGAGAAAGAGGCCATCGATGAGATTATGCAGCTCGGGATGGGGCATCCAATGGGACCTATCCAGCTGGCAGACTTCATTGGCCTGGACGTCTGCCTCTCAATCATGGAAGTGCTCCACGAGGGTTTCGGAGACGACAAATACAGACCATGTCCTCTCCTGCGGAAAATGGTGGCGTCTGGAAGGCTCGGCCGCAAGACAGGGCTGGGATTTTATGAGTATGAGTGAAAGACCAGGGATGGGGAATAAAGACAAACAAGTATTAACGTGTTATAGTGTTATGGGGTTACCGTTGCTGTTTGATAATCGCAATCCTACTCATAATCTTAATCGGTTTTGTTTGGATGGGAGAGGAGAAAAAAGATGAATACCCAACCGATAAATGTCCAATGCCCAATATCGAATGTCGAAGTGCCCTATCCAATCCAGATGGAAGAATGAAGGAGTAGATTGACTACTGAAACAGAATTATGACACGTGAACACTGTAACACCACAACACTTTTTGTTATTTGAACACTCAAACACCGGAACACTCTAACACTGTTTGTATAAAGGAAGAGCAAATGGATTTCACACTCTCTGAGGAACAACAAATGATTCAAAAGACAGCCCGGGATTTCGCCGAATCGGAGCTGGCGCATGATGTGGTTGACCGAGATGAGAAGGGAATTTTCCCGGAGAAGGCAGTAAAACAGCTAGGGAAGATGGGATTCCTTGGAATGATTACGCCTGAGGAGTATGGCGGCGCCGGCTTTGATATGCTGAGCTATGTGCTGGCCCTTGAGGAAATTGCCCGGGTGGACGCGTCAACCTGCGTCATTATGTCTGTCACCAATTCGCTGTGTCAGTATGTCATTACCGCCTTCGGCACTGAGGAACAAAAGCAGAAATACCTGCCGCCGCTGGCATCCGGGGAGAAGCTCGGCGCGTATGCCCTGAGCGAACCGCAATCCGGCTCCGATGCCGCAAACATGAAGACCATCGCTGAGAAAAAAGGCGATGTCTATGTTCTGAACGGCACCAAAAACTGGGTCACCAATGGCAAGTCTGCCGGGACCTATATCGTGTTCGCGCTGACAGAAAAGAACGTCGGACACAAAGGGGTTTCGGCGTTCATTGTGGAAAACGATTTTGATGGTCTCACCACAGGTAAAAAGGAGGACAAACTCGGTATCCGGAGTTCGGATACCTGTGAATTAATTTTCAACGATTGTGAAGTCCCGGCGGAGAACCTTCTCTGGGAAGAAGGCAAGGGATTTCGCATTGCACTGAATACGCTGGACGGCGGCCGAATCGGAATTGCAGCACAGGCGTTGGGAATCGGACAGGCGGCGCTGGACAAATCTCTGGCCTATGCTAAAGAGCGGGAGCAGTTTAATCGATCGATTTCGGAGTTTCAGGCAATACAATTTAAACTGGCACAGATGGGGACGGAGATTGAGGCGGCGCGTATGCTGACGTATAAAGCAGCGGTGAAACGAGACTCCAAAGAAAAGGCCACCAAGGCAGCGGCTATGGCAAAAATGTATGCCGGGGATACGGCAATGCGGGCGGCAAATGAAGCCGTGCAAATCCA
Source organism: Candidatus Neomarinimicrobiota bacterium (assembly GCA_021734025.1). Taxonomy (NCBI): domain Bacteria; kingdom Pseudomonadati; phylum Fidelibacterota; species Fidelibacterota bacterium. Next base: position 33,620 of record JAIPJS010000004.1, on the reverse strand, counting down.
CGGCGGCTATGGTTATATTACCGAATACGGGGTGGAACGCTTAATGCGCGATGCAAAAATCACCCAGATTTATGAGGGGACCAATGAGATTCAGCGGGCGGTAATTGCACGGGAGCTTTTAAAAGAATAGATAACAACAGTGTTAGCGTGTTCAAGTGTTATAGTGTTACCGTTGGTACTGTTTCTTAATCTTAATCATCCCGTAGGGCTCCCCTTGGGATAATTTTACTCTTAATCTAATTTGAAAGGAGAGGGAGTAAGGAAAAGTGAGAAAGTAGAAAGGAAAAAAACCGTTGGTCGTTCATGGTTCTCCCCACAGGAACCAGGCCAAGGTTGTTTGTTGTGAGGAAGACATTCTGTATGGTGGATTGCATTATTACACTGGTAACCGAAACAAATACTAATAAACGCCCGCTAAACCAGTCATGAGCCTGGTTGAATGAGCGGGGACTACCCGCAGGTGAGACAGGATTGACACAGGGCTATGGACGTGAGACACATGACGATGTTAACTTTAGCACGATAACACCATAACACGTTAACACGCGGTTAATGGAATACATGAACACTTCTTAACTAAACAGGGGATGCCGGTATGGCCATATTTTCCGAGATAGAAAATCGGGACCACGAACAGATTGTCTTTTGCAGCGACAAGGAAGCCGGACTCCGGGCGATCATCAGTATCCACGATACAACGCTGGGGCCGTCACTGGGTGGCTGCCGGATGTGGAATTATAACAATGAAGAGGAGGCACTCCGGGATGTGCTCCGGCTCTCCAGGGGAATGACATATAAAGCATCAATCGCCGGGTTGAATCTCGGTGGCGGAAAGGCCGTGATTATCGGAAATTCCAAGACCGATAAAAACGAGCTGTTGTTTCGGACGTTTGGCCGGTTTATCGAAGGATTGGGTGGACGATATATTACTGCTGAAGATGTCGGGACTTCTGTCCGGGATATGGAATGGGTGCGGATGGAAACAAAGTATGTTACCGGCATCGCCCAGGCGCATGGCGGCAGCGGGGATCCCTCGCCGGTGACCGGATTGGGAGTCTTCACCGGAATGAAGGCATGTGCGAAACGGGTCTACGGTTCCGATTCGCTGGCAGGCAAAAAGATCAGTGTGCAGGGATTGGGGCACGTGGGGCAGAATCTGGTGGAACGACTCGTGCGGGATGGTGCGACGGTGTATGTGACTGATATCGATGAGGAAAAAGTTAGCGAAGTGGTGAAAGAATACGATGTAGAAGTGGTGGATACCGACGATATCTATGGGCTTGATGTAGACATTTTTTCTCCGTGCGCATTGGGCGGTGTGATAAATGATGACACTATTCCGCAATTAAAATGCGACATTGTGGCCGGTGCGGCCAATAACCAGCTGGAGGATGAATCCAAACATGGGCATGTGCTGAAAGAGAATGGAATTCTTTACGCGCCGGATTATGCAATCAATGCCGGCGGGCTCATTAACGTGTACAATGAACTTGAGGGGTACAACCTGAAGCGGGCACTGCGTCAGGCTGAGGGGATCTATGATATTCTGAACGATATTTTTGACCGGGCGGAGGCGGAGGATATTCCGACGCACTTTGCCTCAAACCGGGTGGCAGAAGATCGCATTAACAACATTGGCCGGATAAATAATATTTATATCGGACATCCAACCGGCATCAATATAGAAACGTCGAATCGCCGGTAGGACTTTTGGGAGGGAGCAGAACCAGATTATGCAAGGACGACGCAAGGCGCGAGAGTGTGTACTAAAAGCACTCTATGCGCAGGAATATACCGATGAACGTATGGAGCAAGTGGTTGAGGATATTGCCGAGCGGGAGGCGCTCCCTTCGGAGCAGCTGGAATTTACGAAAAAACTGGCGCTGAAAACCCATGTGAATGCAGAGGAGTTCGACGAAATGATTATGGCAAAATCCGAGCACTGGGAGTTCGGCAGAATTGCTACCCTTGATCGATTGGTACTCCGCATTGCCATTTGCGAGCTGATCCATTTTGACGACATTCCGCCGAAGGTCAGCGTCTCTGAGGCCATAGAAATTGCCAAAGAATACAGCACGGAGAACAGCGGAAGTTTCGTCAACGGAATTCTGGATTCCATCATGAATGATTTGAAAAATGAGGGACGGATTTTCCTGGAGTAATCGCTATGCGTATCGCCATTCTCTCAGATATGCACGCCAACCGCCAGGGACTGGATGCCGCACTCAAGGCAATATCTTCCAGAGATGTGGATACCCTCTGGAGCCCAGGCGACTTTGTGGACTACGGCGCTGATCCCGCTTATGTGATGGACTGGGCAATGGAGAACGTCGAGTACGCCGTCCTCGGCAATCACGATGCAGCGGTTACCGGTCAGGAATCGCCGGAATATTTTAACAAGTACGCCCGGGCAGCAATTCCGTATACCAGAGAACATCTCACAGAGCGTCATCTTGACTGGCTGGAAAATTTACCGTATGCAGAAGTACAATATGACGTCCGACTGGTACATGCCTCACCCGGTTCTCCCAGAGAATGGGTGTACATTATGAGCCCCTCGCACGCGCTTCAATTCTTTAAAGAGTTCAACGAGCAGGTCTGCCTGTTCGGACATACCCATGTCCAGGTGATCTACGATTCGGATGGCGGTCTGCATTACGAAGGCATTGTGCAGTTGGAGGACGGCGTACAGTATCTGGTGAATCCCGGCAGTACCGGTCAGCCCAGAGATGGCGATCCGCGATGGGGCTGTGCCATCTACGATACCACCGAGAATACTGTAGAGCTACTGCGGGGAGATTATGATATTGATGCAGCCGCTGAGGCGATTTACAGTTCCCGCTTACCCGAATTCCTGGGTGAGCGACTTTACCGGGGACGGTGAACCGAAGGCGATTTGGAACGTTCATGACTGCAATCCGTATTTTTTCACGGTGAAAGTCAACAGTATCATGCTGGTATTTCTCTCTTTAACGGTTGAATACTCGTGTTTTTCTGATAAATTGGTACGATGGAAGTGAAAATTATAAAATTGGAAATTACACAGATTATTAAAGAGAGTAAGTTGCGGAGATATTATTAAGCAATATTGAATATTGCGTATTGCGCAAAGGAGCCTTTCCTGTCGGTGATCGTCTTCGACGTTTCCGGCAGTTAATCTACGTAATACGCAGTACGCAATACTAAATAGATTACGAGATTGCAGATAAAAATTCTACGAATATTGAATAATAACAAAGTGTTAAGAGGGAACGTAACCACCTATGTTTGAATTTCTGACTAAATTATTCGGTACCAAATCCGACCGGGAAGTGAAAAAACTCCGCCCGATAGTGGACGAAATTAACCAGATATACGAGACGCTGTACGACAAGTCCGACGAAGAACTGGTTCAGCGCACCCGGGAGTTCCAGGAAGAACTCCGGGAGGCAAAGGACGATGTGAAGGAGGCGTTTGAGGACGAGCTGGACTACGATGAGCTGGAGGATAAGATCCACGAGGCACAGCAGCCGATTCTGGATAAGCACATGAACGAAGCCTTTGCCATAGTGAAGGAGACCTGTCGCAGATTGGTCGGAGAAAAGTGGAAGATCACCGGTCAGGAAATCGAATGGAATATGGTTCCCTACGACGTGCAGATCATCGGTGGCATTATTCTGCATCGCGGAGATATTGCAGAGATGAAGACCGGTGAAGGGAAAACGCTGGCGGCTACCATGCCGGTGTATCTGAACGCACTTACCGGGCGGGGAGTCCATCTGGTGACGGTAAACGATTACCTCGCCCGCCGTGATGCCGAATGGATGGGTAAAATTTACAAGCGCCTTGGGTTGACCGTAGGATATATCCAGAACGAGATGAATCCCCAGGAACGGCGCGAAGTCTACGAAAAGGACATTGTTTACGGTACCAATAACGAGTTCGGCTTTGATTATTTGCGGGATAATATGGCCATCCGCAAGGAAGATCAGGTCCACCGCGGTTATCACTACGCCATCGTAGATGAGGTGGACAGCGTCCTGATTGACGAGGCGCGGACACCGCTGATTATCTCTGGTGTTGTCGAACAGGAACAAAAGGATAAGTTCTCCGATATCCGTCCTCTGGTGGAACGCCTGATGCGGGAACAGCGGAAGCTGGTAAGTGAACTCGTTTCCGATGCAAAACGGTTGTTCGAGGAAGGTGAAGAATACGAAGGCGGCATCCAGCTACTGCGGGCGTCCCGCGGACTCCCGAAACACCGGCAGGTGTTAAAGATGTTTGAAGATCCCGGGATGAAAAAACTGACGCGCAGAGTGGAAAACGATTTTATGCGCGACAAAAAGATGCACGAAATAGATGACGAACTCTATTTCAGTATTGACGAAAAAAGCAACGTCATCGATCTGACGGATAAGGGCCGGGAGACCATTGCACCGGACGATCCGGAAATGTTCGTGATCCCGGATCTCGGGACAGAGATTTCCAAATTAGAGGAGGAAGAAGATCTTTCTCCCCAGGAGAAAGCAGAGCGCCGGGATGAGATACAGCGGGAGCACAGTGAACGTTCGGAACGGATTCATAATATTACGCAGCTCCTGAAGGCTTACACATTATTCGAAAAAGATGTGGAGTACGTGGTCCAGGACGGCAAGGTGATGATCGTGGACGAATTTACCGGTCGCGTGATGCCGGGCCGACGGTTCAGCGACGGACTGCATCAGGCGCTGGAAGCGAAAGAGCGCGTGAAGGTAGAACGCGAAACCCAAACACTGGCGACGATTACCCTGCAGAATTTTTTCCGCCTTTACAGCAAACTTGCCGGCATGACCGGTACCGCAGCGACCGAAGCTGGTGAATTCAAAGAAATCTATGGCCTGGACGTGACCGTGATTCCGACGAACGAACCGGTGATCCGGGACGACAGGGATGATAAGATTTACCGGACGCTGCGAGAGAAATATAATGCGGTCATAGAAGATATTGTCGAATCGAACAATAAAGGCCAACCGGTGCTGGTGGGTACGGTAACCGTAGAAGTTTCCGAGAAACTCAGCCGGATGCTTAAGCGGGTTGGCGTAACTCACAATGTCTTGAACGCCAAACACCACAAGCGGGAAGCGGACGTAGTCCAGCGCGCCGGACAAAAGGGGGCTGTGACCATCGCGACCAACATGGCCGGCCGCGGAACCGATATCAAACTGGGTGAAGGCGTGGTGGAGGTCGGTGGTCTGCACATCATTGGAACCGAGCGGCACGAAGCCCGCCGGATCGATCTCCAGTTGAAGGGGCGCGCCGGACGCCAGGGTGATCCAGGTTCCTCCCAGTTTTATCTTTCTCTGGAGGATGATCTGATGCGTCTGTTCGGTTCTGAACGGATCTCCAATGTCATGGATCGTCTCGGATTAGAGGAGGGCGAAGTCATCCAGCACGGAATGATTACGAAATCTATCGAACGGGCCCAGAAAAAGGTGGAAGCCCGAAACTTCAGTATCCGGAAACACCTGCTGGAATACGATGATGTGATGAACCAGCAGCGGGAGGTCATCTACAGTCGGCGGAACCATGCACTCCGTGGGGAGAATCTCCGCGAAGAGATCATGAATATGATCGAGGATTACGTCGACGGCTTCATAGAGCACCACATGGATGAGAGTACCTATCCCGAGCAGTGGGACTGGGAATCTATCCGGATGGAACTGCTCAGTGTCCTGACCATCGATGTCTCCATGGATGACTTCGAAACGTTCGACGTGGACGCTATGCGGGATTACATCGTTGAGCAGGCCAAGGCCGCCTATGCCAATAAGGAGGAGGCCGTCCCGGACGAAGTCCTGCGCCAGATCGAACGGTTTATCTATCTCCGGATTATCGACGATGCATGGAAAGATCACCTGTACGAGATGGATCAGCTGAAAGAGGGGATCAATCTCCGGGCGTACGGACAGAAAGATCCGCTCATTGAGTATAAGAAGGCCGGGTTGGACATGTTCTTTGAATTGTTAGATCGGATCAACAAGCAGACCCTGCAAACACTTTTCCGCGCCCAGATTACCAGGGAAGAGGAGCAACGGGACGGCTTCCGTCCACAGGTGAAGACCCGGATAACAGGAATGCAGCATGAGGAATCCTCCGGAATGGGCTTTCAGGGCGTCCCCGCGGAACAACAGGCAGCTCAGCAGGCCGGCGCGGGTGAGCAGCAAGCCGGCAAAACCAAGCCTCGAACCGTGGAAGACGAGCCTGGGAGAAACGATCCATGCTGGTGCGGTAGTGGCCGGAAGTATAAGCGGTGTCACGGGAAGTAATAGCAACAACAGAGTTAAAGTATTTGAGTGTTCAAATGTTAGCGTCCCTCCTAAATACGCAGTTCACCATGGGAAATGTATAATTAGTCCCACTACTGGAGTGGGGAGAATTCCGGGTTAAATTTCCAATATCTACCGGTAAGTCACGAAGGGATGATACGAGATTATCACCTAGGTGGGCGCATTACTTGTTTGGGTATATTAAAAGATTGGCCAATATTAGCCAATCCATATAAAAAGTCTCGTAAACCCGCTTCATTTAACCTGAATGATTCATAAATCGAAATAAATGTACGAATTTTAGGCGTGCTAAGATCAATATTTTCAGTTGAGTAAGGACATTCCATGGAACGTCTCTCCTTGGAACATTTCCAATACTTTCTCTGGTTCGGAATAGCCCACCGAATATTTGTTCTATTGGATTCCCGAAAAATGAGCTGGCATTTTATGAATCATTCAGGTTAAGTGTTCTAAGACTACCTTCACGGGTAGTGAAAAATAATAATCACAAAAATCAGTAACTAAAGTGTAAAGTTTGCAATCCTTTGGTGGCTTGGTTCTGTACTTTTTAGGGGTAGGGCTTAAATCACCTGGCAGTAATCCGCCACAAAAATATACATATTCGGTCAATATTAACCGGGTAGGGTTTTGGTGTGGCTAATATTGATCTCTTCATATGGTATAGTTTAATGTTAATTAATATGATTTAAATAGAATATTAACAGTAATATAAAAGGTAAAATACTTCTATGAATAATGGGTGGCATATGGTTTGTATATAATAGTAGCGTAGGAATTGAGAACCCCCCACAAGAACCACACAAAGGAGAACTGTCATGAGATTTTTAACGCACAAATCGATCGCGGCAATGGTTGTTATTACACTGGTGGCACTGGTGAGTTGCCAGAATACACCGATGCAGCCCCAGTCGGAGACGGCAGCCGGAATTCAGTATGTAAAGGCAAATCCGGAGGTTCTGGGTTTGGCCAAAGGTGAGTTGAGTGTCACGGAAGTTGTAACGAAGAACAATGGCGCCGTCCTCGGCGGTGAAGATATGCACGGAAACTATGTCTCCATTCCCGGTGGCGCCCTGGATGAAAACATGACTATGACTTTCAGTATTGACGTCACGGAAGACGGTGTGCTGACATTTTCCGTTGAAGGCGCCGGCGTGGCTGAAGACGAACATATCTATTTCAACGATGGCCAGACCGCAACCATGGCAGTGAATAAGGATTGGCTTTCAGATGAACCTGATATAGCCGTGCTTATTGGTGCGGATGAACAATATACCGTTTCGGAAACTGCGGAATCTTATCTGGTTGAATTACCGCATTTTTCCAGATATGCCTGGGGTATATTGGAATAGATTAATTTACTCAATGGGAGATTATATGTATATCGAAACAGCACAAGACGCAACAGTGATGACCAGGGAACGATTCGAAGAGGAGAAACTGATCGCCCTTCGGGTCGATACACTTCCCACAGGTATTGAACACTCAATTAACTCCGATAATAACACAACAAAGGAACCAGCCATGAAATCCAATAAAGAATACACCACCTATCACTCGGAAAATAACTGCCGCGACTGGATGTTGATGGACTAAACATCAATCCGGAAAGAACAACTCCCGGAAAAGCCGGCCCAATAGGGCCATTTTAACGCTGTTGACTTGAGAGATGTAAAATTTTCAGATGGTAGCGAATAAAACAAATACCAGCCAGTTCCTCAGTAAACTCCTGGATGTTGCCGGGAAGTTCGGCGAAGACGACCTCGTCGATAATTTCCTCTACATTAAGAAGGAGCGGGAAAGGTATCTCCAGGAGCAGTGGAAGGACGATCTGGCTGATATCGGGCCGGCTATTTTCCGTGATATTGACTACGAGCACCTGATGGTGCTCCTGGAGAGGAAACTCTCTACGCACGATGACTTGCTCTTCCAGTCGAAGCTGGCGTTTGCGAAAGTCTGCCTCCAGTTTAATCAATTCGAGAAAGCCTATTCCATTTTAAAGCCATTAAAGAAACTGAAACTTGATCCGGAGAACAATGCAGACATTGAGATGCACCTCGGCAGGTTGGATCTGTTGCGGAACCAATATGAAGAGAGTATTGTCCATTATAAAAAGGCGGTGGAACTCTACTCTTCCGTAGACGAATACAGAGGACAGGCTCGTGCCTACAATAATCTTGGTATCATCGCACATGAACAGTGGCAGGCCGAAACTGGCGAAGGCTATTTTGAAAAGGCGAAAGCGCTTTCGTCCGACCATGAAGATAACTATACCAAAACATTTGTTAAAATGAATTTAGGGATTGTTAAAGCGCTTAAAGGTAATCACGATGAGGCGTTGACCATCTTTGAATCATTATTAAAAAATGAAGCCGGATATGACAAAAATGTTAAATTACATTTAATAGTTAATATTGGAGTTAGTGCTAAAGATTCCAACAAATTAGATCATGCGATTCAGGTATTAAATAATGCTGTTCAATTGGCGAATGAGTTGAACAATTCTAGATTATTAGCACTTGCACGCCTTGCATTAGGGGAAGCGTACATTTATATCAATGAATATGAAAAATCTGATTTGCAGCTGGTTAAAGGGTTTAAACTTTTTTCACAGATTCATGATAAAGTTAATATGGCAGATACCTATCGTATCTTTGGCTTGTTGCACTTGGAAAACGACCAGATCGAACTCGCCGAATCTGAAATCCAGATTAGCATCAGGATCAATAAGGAAAAAGGGAATATTCCGAACCTTGCAGAATCGTTCCGGACTTATGCCAGGCTGGATGAGGTGAAGGGTGACACAGAAGCACGCAAGGAACATCTGCAAAAGGCACTGTCGCTTTGCGAGACCATGCAGGCGACTTTTCGGGCGCAGCGCATCAAAGAGGAACTCGATCAACTAGGATCTTAGCATCCTTCGGGGAATACTTTACTTCATTTTGAATTGTTGAGGGGATATGTTTTCTGCACAGCTTTGGATAGAACGGGATACCGGGTATGTAACCAAATCCGATACCAACTTTAAGGATTGGATTTCCAGGGATACGTTCGAAGATGTCCACATCGATAACTTTTTCGATACCACCGAAGGTGCATCGATATTTGAGCAAATTCAGGAGCGGTTGCAACATACCCAGTTCCACTTTATCCATGCCGTACCGAAGTTTGAACGATTTCGTTCCCGTCAGGTCGTCTGTTTTGTGGACGCAAGGGATAACTTGAATGAGGAGTCGCTAACGTTATCCATTTATCCGCACCGGGAACCGACGGATGAGTTGGACGCCCAACTTGAGGATCCGCCGACACAGCTGTTTGATACGATTACAGATTTCTTATTAGTCTGCGCGCCTGATTATACCATCAAACGTGCAAACCGTGCTGCGAAAGCAGTCTATGGGGGTGTCGAAGAGATTGAAGGACGCAAATGCTACGAGGTCCTGCGAGACAAAGACCATCCCTGCCACGATTGTCCGTTACCCCGGACGTTGAATACCGGAAAAATGACGCCGTCGGAGTACTTTGATTCCAATCTGAAGGAATTTCTGGAACTCCGTACGTATCCGCACATCGACGAGGAAGGGTTCTTTACGGACTTTACCATCCTGAGCAGAGTGGTCTCACAGCGGCGGGAAATTGAGGGAGAAACCGCCCAGAATAAAAAACTGCAGGCACTCGGCCAAATGGCTTCCGGGTTGGCACACGATTTCAATAATATGCTGACCATCATCCTGGGACGGGTGCAACTACTCAAGTCCCGGTTAAACGAGCCGTTCGTCCTGTCCAACCTCAAGACCATCGAAAAGGCTGCTTTCGACAGTACGGATATCATTCAGCGCCTCCAGGATTTTACACGAAAGCGCTCCCAGGACGATCCCGAAATCTACGACCGGATCCCCGTCAATTCCGTTATTGAAGATGTGGTGAATTACGCCCAGACCCGGATCGACCGGTTACGGAAACAGCAGGGGCTCCGCATCGAAATTGAAACCCAATTGCGCGACATTCCTTCCATTGAAGGGAACAAGGCGCAGCTCCGGAGTGCGCTCCTGAACGTCGTATTCAACGCGATCGATGCCATGGAAATTGGCGGTGTCGTCACCATCTGGACGGAACAAGTAGGCACCCAGGTGGAAATTGGAATCTCTGACACGGGCATCGGGATGACCAAGGAAGTCCGCGAGAAGATCTTCGACCCGTTCTTCACCACCAAGGGTGAGGAAGGCAATGGGCTCGGACTCTCCGAGGTATACGGTATCGTGAATCAGCACAACGGTAATATCAAGGTGGAAAGTACTCCCGGCGAAGGCACTACAATGCTGCTTTACTTCCCCGCAGGTGTCTCGTAATTTTCTCTCGTTGTTTCAACCCATAAAATCCGGGCGAGACGATCATGAAGATCTATACCAGGCGTGGTGATGGCGGTAAAACCAGTCTGTTCAGCGGCGAACGGGTACCAAAAACCGACGAATTGATTGAAGCGTATGGAACGGTTGATGAGCTGAATTCATCACTGGGAGTCGTCCGCAGCTATTTATCTGATCCACTGGATGAATTTGATTCCGAATTGCAGGCCATCCAAAATATCCTGCATGTGATTTGCGCAAACCTGGCCAATACCAGTGAGAAGAAAAAACCGGAAATCACTCCGGAGCATATTGAATCTTTGGAAGCACGGTGTGACTATTACGAGGCGCAGTTGCCAGATCTTAAAAAATTCATCCTGCCAGGGGGCTCCATCATCGCAAGTAATCTGCATATGAGCCGTTCCATCTGCCGGCGCGCCGAACGCCGGACGGTGGCTGCCGACGACGAGTATGAGGTGAATCCCGCTGTTATCAAGTATCTCAACCGCCTTTCCGACCTGCTGTTTCTCATGGCGCGCTATGCGAACCACGCCGGGGACTACCCGGAGCAACATCCGGATTACGACTGAGTTTTTCGTATCGAGTATTAGTCTTACCTGTCACACCCAAGTCCGTACAATGCTGCCTTGCAATGCGTGAAAACAAATCACTTCGAAGTTTCTCACTGAAGATTCCCACCTGAAGGGTATCTCGTCATGTACCCTCTCTGGATTCATTAATCAGATCCATCGACTTCACTGGACTTCGGGGCACTCGGTCCGAAAACGCCTGATTCCGGTTATCCCGAAGGATTCCCTCCAGTGTAAGTAGGTTTTCCCCAGGGGATTCTTATGGGCAGTTTATGAACCTCACCAACCTGAGTACCTTAATATTCTGATACTTATCCGCTGTTTTCCTGTAGAAATCGTAGCAAATCGGCCAGAATGTGCCAGTATGTGAAAAAACCAGCTAAAGTTATTTCAGATCCGGACGGTAATAGTGACAGAGGGCATAACCGGGCTCATTTGCAAACGACGAAAATATAGTTCGTCGATGGCAGGCGAGCCTCTCATTGGTATTGTACGTGGGCATTAATCAGGCTATTTCTCTGAAGGTGCAAACGTTCAAGAAAGTTTAAATGACGGGCGAAAATGCCATGAAACATCTATCACTGATTCGGAGATTTTCAAACCGCAACATCCAGACCCGCATTAATATTGTGTTAGGCCTGGTAACCCTCATTGTAATGATATCCTTCGCAGTATTCGATTATCTGACAACCCGCGCGAAAATGGAACAGGAACTGGATTATTCAGCAGAAATTGCGACTGACCGGATGTCAAAAACGCTGGAAACCCCGCTCTGGAATTTTGATAAAAAGGGAGCGGAAGAACTGCTGGCCTCGGAAATGATGGATAACAGCATCTACGGAATTCTCGTCTGGGAAAAGGACGGTGAAACCCTGTATACCGGCCGCAAACGGAGCGAAGACTGGTCGGTTATTCCTGCCTCCGGGCAGATCTCCGGCGACTATATCTCTAAGTCTGGCGATATTCAGCGGGACGGTGAGCGCATTGGATCGGTCGATGTATTTTATACGTCGAGATTTATGGAGGAAGAACTCCAGCAGTCCGTGTGGAACATTATCCTGACGGTCATTGTGCTGAACCTGGCACTAATTGTTGCCATGTATTTTGCGATTAAGGCGAATGTGATTTCTCCAATTAACAAGGTGATTGCCGGCCTGAGCAAGGCCGCCGACAAAATTTCCGGAATGTCTCACGAAATTTCCACCGACAGCCAGGAAATGGCGGATCGTACAACGGAGCAGGCAGCGTCGCTCCAGCAATCTTCATCTTCTATGGAAGAAATGTCATCGATGATTCGCCAGAACGCAACCAATGCCCAGCGGGCTGATTCCCTGGCCGGAGAAGCGCAGAACGCAGTCGGCGTCGGTAATGAAAAAATGGCAATGATGCAGCAGGCAATTCGGGATGTAAATAAATCCTCTAATGAAACCTCAAAAATTATTAAAACCATTGATGAAATTGCCTTTCAGACCAATCTGCTGGCTTTGAATGCAGCTGTGGAGGCGGCCCGCGCCGGGGAAGCCGGACAAGGATTTGCTGTCGTGGCAGACGAAGTGCGAAACCTGAGTCAGCGGGCAGCAGAAGCGGCGCGGGAAACATCCGAGCTGATTGAAGGATCGATGGAGCACACCGAACGCAGCGTCGAGATCGCCGGCGAGGTTGCGGAATCCCTGGAAACAATTAATGTGCAAATTGGCGATATGAATGAGCTTATTGGGGAGATCAGCGCAGCATCCGGTGAACAGAGTCGGGGCATTGAGCAGATAAATTCAGGTATTACAGATATTGACAAGGTAACTCAAACCAATGCAGCCAGTGCCGAGGAATCAGCGGAGAATGCAGTGGAGTTGAGCACGTTGGCTGAAAAACTACAGAATTCTGTGCACGATCTTCTGCAGCTCACGGGAAAAGAATCAGCAACGGAATTTAACTCAGAACATGATAATACAGATGATCTCGATAGACAAATGACCGAAATCGGCATGGATGATGATTATGAATTTCAGGCCTCTCGCCAGGAAATGGTTTTTGAATAAACCGATTGCGAACCGTAAAGGAGTAATCAAATGAAAAGGACCCTATTAATCACAGTGATCGCCGGTGTCTTAATTTGTTTTGCCGGGACGGTATATGCACAAACGGTGTTTACTTACCGGTCCGCTGAGAGTGCCGGCGATAGCCGCTACGACTACGACCAGGATCTCCTCAAACTCGCCCTGGATAAGACTGTCGATGATTACGGTGAATACACGCTGAAAGCGAGTCCGCCCATGAATTTTGCCCGGGCGCTGGAAGTGTTGAGGGCCGGGGGACTGGAGAACCCGGTATTTAAGGTTTCGGCTTCAGACGAATATATGAACGTTATCGACTATGTCCCGTTCCCGGTGGACCTTGGTATTGTGGGATATCGCATCTCTTTTACGAGTCCGGAGATTAAGCAGAAGCTGGCGTCGGTCACTTCATTGGATCAATTAAAACAGTACTCCATGGGACAGGGCGCGGGCTGGGCTGATATCGAAATCCTGGAAAATGCCGGCTTTCAGGTACAGACGGTCGGCTCGTACGAATCGCTGTTCAAGATGGTGGCGGCAAACCGGTTTGACTTGTTTCCACGCGGAGCGAATGAAGTGCTGCAGGAAGATAAAGCGCATCCGGATTTGACGGATCTGGTCGTTGAGGATAACCTTTGTCTGTTTTATCCGCTACCCCGCTTCTTTTCCACAAATAAGGGAAATACAACCGTATTGGAACGGGTGGAAGCCGGACTCAAAAAGGCGTATGAAGACGGGTCGCTGCGGGAACTGTGGAATCAGTATTACCAGGAAAGTATCGACTACGTCAATCTCAGTGAACGGACAATTATTTCCATCGAAAATCCGAATATTGAGAGTATCGATCCGTCCTATAAGCAGTATTTTTACCAGCCGGAATAAATTGCGCGACACATATTATCGGTAGTATGCATGGCCCTCCCGGGCAACCGGGAGGGTTTCTGACTATAGGACAGTTCTCTGGTGTTTGAGTGTTAATGTGTTAATGTAAAAACCGTCATATGTCGAGTGTCCTCAGTCCTCTGTCAAAAAGGATTGGGTCTCGAACATCAAGTTTCTATTTCCAAGTCTCGAGTTTCCAGCCTCCCTCTCCGGCCTCAGTCGTTTTTTCATTTTTCCTTCTGGTATAACCCGATGAAAATTACATGGAGTATCCCCCGGGCGAGGATGGTTCCGGTTCCAAAACTGTAACACAATAACACTTTAACACTTCTTCCTTAACATCTCTCCCGCCGTTCACTTACATTTATATCTATGGGAAATACATTTACAACGAACGAATTGCTGCCGGACATTATCGACACACGGGTGCAAGTCTTGTTTGTCAGTGCGGCACCGCGGCGATCCTGGGTTGAGTCGGGACATTATCATTCCGAAAGTGAGGATCCGTTTTTCGGGCTCCTATACGACTCCGAGCTGACGCCCGAAAAAATATCGCCATCGGCTGGGGTGACTTTGCTGAACCACGGAATCGGGTTGACGACTTTGGCCAAGACAAAAGCTGTGGACGATCCGGATGACCTGAAGCCGATGGATTTTGCCACGGGAAGGCTTATCCGCCTGGCGTTTGAATTCTCACTGGAACTCATCTGTTTTGAAGGGACTGCCACCTACCGATACTTTTTCGACCGACAGGGCGAATACGGTCTCCGGAAGGAAACCATCGGTTCCGCCGCCGTATTCATTGTGCCGGACAGCTCTACATTTAAGGATGCATTTGAATATCGGGATGTATTACATTATTATAACTTGCTTGACAAGAGGTTGTCGGATTCTGATGGGAAGCGTAATAGAGGATGAAACATCCGGCGCTGACACTGGTAAGGAGAGCACAGATTAGAACGATTTTGATTCTTGAGAAAGCAATAACGGAGGATATATGGTAACTGCAACCGCAGAAATCAAAGAAAAAGTAATGGATGCGCTCCATGAGTGCTACGATCCGGAAATTCCGGTGAACATCGTTGACCTGGGACTGGTCTACAACGTGGACATTGATGACGATTCCAACGTGGAAATCACCATGACGCTGACTGCCCAGGGCTGCCCCATGAGCGATATGATCGATCAGCAGGTGACCGACGCGGTGGAAGCACTGGACGAGGTGAATGACGCCCACGTGGACATCGTTTGGGAACCGCGCTGGAATCCCCAGATGATCAGCCAGGAAGGGCGAAAACAGCTGGGAATGGAATAACGTATCCCAGCGATGAATCTGTAAAACTGCCCCGATGCGTCGGGGCAGTTTTTATATGAGCGCGTTCTGAAGAAGGGGTGAGATATGGAGTGGGACTTTCGGCCGGAAGCGGTGGTGACCGGCGAAATTGAGTATACGATCGTTGATTACCGGAACGATCTCTGGGAGGAGGTCCGGCCGTATACCGATGCATCGGGCTTTGAAACGATTTTCTGGGTGTTGTACCATCTGGCTATCGGTTACACCACTCAACAAATGGCTGAAGATATCCAGCAGCAGAACCAGCTCTCTGACGAGGAACGCCGGGAACAGAAGGAGGAATTCGATAACCTGGGGGAGATATACGAGGACGATATCGCCATGCTGAAAGCCATCGTACAGCGCAAGGTGCTGGACTATTCCGAGGAAGGGCGGGACGTGTTCGCCGAGGACAGCCTGTCCGACCATCTCCAGTGGTGGATCAACGATGTGGTGGAGTCCCATGACGTGGAAGAAGCCTGAAGCGCATCCGTTCCTGAATGACATTCCGCAATAGTATTGACGCATTTATAGAGTCCCTTCACCGGCATCCGGAGCCGGCAGTCTTTAATCCCTGGTATCAAACCGATCCTTCCAATGATATTGATGGCGGTGGTTCCATAATCCGTCGACGACAACTCCGCCAGTACTTTCTTGAGCGGGAAGACTCCGTAAAATATCTCCTGATTGCCGAAGCCCTGGGCTACCAGGGCGGGCACTTCAGCGGCATGGCTATGACCTCGGAGCGTATTCTGCTTGGACACAAGTCAAGTGATGGCGTTCAGCCGGAGCAGGTGTTCCGGAATCTCGAACCGGAGCGGACTAGTAAGCCATCAGTAAAAGCCAACGGCTTCTCGGAGAATACCGCCACCACGGTCTGGACCACGCTGGCAGAATTCGGCATCGATACCTACGAAATCGTCCTCTGGAACACCTTTCCCTGGCATCCCTTCGAACCGGACAGCGGAATGCTCACCAACCGGACGCCGACCCGCGATGAGCTGGAATACGCGCAACCGTATTTGGAAGATTTTCTGGCGCTGTTTCCGGAGTGTACTATCGTTGCCTTGGGCAACCACTCTTCGGATAATCTTACCTCTCTGGGAATTGAACACACCAAATTGCGGCACCCGTCGTTTGGTGGCGCACCGAAGTTTCGGGCGGGGCTAGAACAGATAGTACATTAAGAAAGATTGAAGAATGATGAATGAAGAAATGGGCAACGGTAAGGATGCACATTGGTAAGTTGAGGAGGATTGCGCCTATTTTTTCGACAGCCCAAAAGTATGCCGGTATGAAATTGTGAAATACGGATGCAATCTGTCCAACTCGTTGATCTCTTTAGTCAGGGTCGATATGGTCTGCTTTCCCGGGAAATTGAGCATAAATACCCATTCCGATTCTGGTGTTGCATGAAGGACGAAACCTAATTTGTAATTCATGACCTGAGATAAACGGACCACCTCGAAAACTCGTAAATTATTGACATAAAACCCTCCGAAGAGCTCCACCGGTTCCACATGGTAATTCAATAAAAATTCCAGTTGGAGATTCATAGACAGTCGTAAGAAGGCTTTCCTGGAATACTTATAGGAGTCATGTGGGGCCAGAAATATATGTGTCCGCTTCGCTCGTATAAGGGATTCATTCAATATTCATCTGAGCCTACAGACCCTTTCAGGGGTCGCAGACCCTGAAAGGGACAGTTATCACAGAGTCTCGTCTTATTCCTCTCCCGGCTGGTACGGCTCGTAGCAATACAAATGTTGGTTGGTCTGCACGAACACCGCCCCGGCCCCGGCGCTGGCCACCCGTACGCTGCTTTTGTCCGGCCCCAGCATTTTGTGAATGACGATCTCGCCGGTCCGGGCGTCCACGACGTGAAGCGCGCCACCCTTGGCGTGGTAGAGATAGCCGTCCCAGTACGCCACCGGCCGTTCCCCATGCCCCACCTCCAGATCGGTCTGCCAGAGGAGGTCGCCGGTGTGTTTGTCGAGCGCATACAAGCCAAGACCGTCGTTGCCGTAGATGGTATCGCCAATCAGAATGTGGTGGTAGGTGAAGACTTCCTCACTGGTTTTCCAGACCAGGTCACCGTCATGCGCATCGATGGCGTAGGTACGGAAAATATCCGTATGTTTTCCACTTGCGCTATTTGAGCCAACATAAATGGTAGTCCCGTCCCCTAACAATGGTGCTGTATAACTTGGGGCAGAGCCAGAAATGGAATACGCCCAAAGTGAATCACCAGTTACAGCATGAATACTGATAACGTTCCCAATTTCATAGGCTCCATCTTTACGGTTATCACTTTTAAAAGTACTAGCGTAGACGAGCGTGTCTTGAACTAATACTGCCACTATCCGTTGATAAAATCGAGTTGACCACGAAAGACCATCTAATAATTGGATTTTCTGAACAGTAGAGGTTCCCGCTAAATAGAAACAATTACCCTCTAAAGCATTGTAATATAAGCCAACAGAGCCGACATCTTCTTTTGGAACTAAATAATTCCAAATACTATTTCCAGACTTCCTGTCCCATACAAGTACACGGTCAGTTTGGGGAGCAACCAGTATCTCGTTATTATATAGCAAATGATCACTCTGTAAACTCATGTCATTATGTAAATTACTTTGCCAAAGAAGGCGGCCATTCAGGATTGTCAAGGATTCCAACATTGGTGCACCAGAAAAAACAATAGTTGAATCCGAAACAACAGTTGGAGATAAAGTCAGGAATCCGGCCCCTTTTTCGTATTTATACTCCCACCGAAGCGCTAAACGCTTCGGTGGGAGGTGCTCATCTTCATCATCATCGATCGGCAAATCAATTTTACACTGAAGAAAGATGGCAAATACGAGAGACAACAGTAATATTGTATTCCTCTTTTTAGTTTCCATAACGAATATCCATCCAATCTCTGGCTGAAACCCACGGATCTGTTTCATCCCCCTCACTGAACTCCCCCGGCAACGAATACGCCCGCTGCGCCCGCCGGATTTCGCTGTGGTTGTAGCCGCCGTCGGCGCCCTCGTCACCGTAGTAGAAGTTGGTGGAGCGGCTGCACTCGTCGCTCGGGGGCTAAAGTCCCTTTCAGGGGTCGCAGACCCTGAAAGGGACAGTTATCACAGAGTCTCGTCTTATTCCTCTCCCGGCTGGTACGGCTCGTAGCAATACAAATGTTGGTTGGTCTGCACAAACACCGCCCCGGCCCCGGCGCTGGCGACCCGGACGCTGCTCTTGTCCGGCCCCAGCATCCTGGAGATGACAATCTCGCCGGTTTGGGCGTCCACTACGTGGAGCGCGCCGCCCTTGGCGTGGTAGAGATAGCCGTCCAGGTACGCCACCGGCCGTTCCCCATGCCCCACCTCCAGATCGGTCTGCCAGAGGAGTTCACCGGTGTGTTTGTCGAGAGCATATAATCCGAGGCCGTCATTGCCGTAGATGGTATCCCCAATCAGAATGTGGTGATAGGTGAAGACCTCTTTGTTGGTTTTCCAGACCAAACTCCCATCATCCGCATCCAGGGCATAGGTGCGGAAGAGGTCAGTGGTTTTGCCGCTTAAGCTCACCGTTCCAAAATACAGCGTGGTCTCATCTAACAGGATGGGAGCGGTATAGCTGGGCGGCACACCCTCCGGCATAAATGACCAGAGGGTATCACCGGTGTGGGATGCAAGACAGGTGATCGTTCCGATATCATACACTCCATCTGCTTTCCACTCCCCCCAATTATTCAGATAGTATAACTGGCCATTCCTGTATTGAAGCGTATTGGCGCCCCCTCGCACGGGATACATTTGTTCCATTCCGGTATCCAGAGAAACTTGTAAGATATAATCGGCCAACGCTACATAGACCGTGTCTTGGTTTATGGCATCTCCACTGAATGGGTATCCTCCAATACTATCCGGGATGGCAAAATTCCAATTAGTAGTACCTGTAGTAATATTCCAGCCAACGAGACTATGGGAAGTACGACCATACACAATATTCCTTGATTGAAGGAAATAGTCTGAATGTAAAGTTTCATTTGTATTTTGAGACCATTTAACTTTACCATTTGTAGTCACCAATGCAGTTAGCGTCAAATTCTCGCCAAGGATCACGAGGCTGTCATCTTTTATATAAATTGGATTCTTCATATAGGAGAGTCCGGTATGACTATATTCCCAGCGGAGCGATAAAAGCTCCGCTGGGTTTTCTTTCCCATTGTGTTGTTCTTCAAACAGATCAATGCTACACTGAACCCCTATAATTAACCAAAAAAATACAAGTAGCAAGATTGGGTGATTGAACATATTCTGATTATTCATATCGCTGTCTCATCCAGTCACTTGTTTCTGTCCACTGGGGCGTTTCCTGTCCCTTACTAAACACCCCCGGCAACGTATACGCCCGCTGAGCCCGCCGAATTTCGCTGTGGTTGTAGCCACCGTCGGCGCCCTCATCACCGTAGTAGAAGTTGGTGGAGCGGTCGTTTTGGTTCTGGCCTTTCTTCCAGACGGCGAGGTTGGGGGAGACGAGCCCGTCGTTTTTCCGGGCTACGGGGACGTGGACTGTGACGGTTTTGTAATATCCGTCTGGATTATAATAGCCGCCTCCCGGGCAGGGGGGGAGGTAAAATAATGTTTCCATATCAGGTGCTATTCCACCATAAATTGGTAAGTCACAACCATACACATGCCATACCTTATAAGTATAGGTATAGTCGTTACCGGCACCGATGGCCTGCGCCCAGGTATTATCGATATTTGCCCACGTTGCATATCCCCGATTCCAGGCATTATATCGCTTTTTAAAGTAAGTATATTGGGCCTGCGCCTTCTTATATAATTTATAGTTTTGTATTGGATTAAAAATTATAGCAGAAAGGTAAAGGCTCATTTTTGTTTGTGCCAAAACCATATCATTTTTATACGCATGAGTATTGGCGGAATACCAATCTTTGATACCTTCGTAGTATTCCATCATATTAGATTCCGATTCGTCAGAACCAAAATACCTCAGTTCCGACATCCACCGCATAATCGTTGGGGATTTTTCTGCACCGATGATCGAGCGGTGAGCTGTATTCGTCAGTTGGCTATTAAGGTTTTCAATAAGTTCCCCGCCGGGAACCAACTTTGTATCAGCATTTGCGGCACTATCTAATTTAATCCAGTACTCTGCTTTATCTTTAGCATCATCTAAATATCCGGGTATTTTATATACCTGACCATACAAGTCATCCCCTCCCCACAGGTTTGCAAAGTCTGCCAGATATAGTGCGAAATCTACTTTACTATGAGGACCATAATTTGGTCCTGCCTTTGCATCGGCGGTAAATTGTGACACCACACTCCTCGCATCATTGAATATATAATCCGCAGCGGGAGCTCCCTGATGAGGCGTCGACAGTGTCAATATCCCGGCGACCTGGATTCCGCTGCCCTTTAAACCGGATTCCACACCCCGAGCGATTAATCCGCCAAGACTATGTCCAACGATGATCCATTTGTCACCAGGACTATTGGCAGTATACACCTCGCTAACAACCGATGCTGCAATTGAGTCAGGTGATTGGTTTTTAGAATCATATTCAATATTAATAAAACCGTCAATTATATCCTCGTTAAGCAGATAGGTTATTGTACCGCTTTGCCCCCAACTCGTTTCATCACCTCCGAAACCGTGAATGAATGCGGCTTTGTTAGCACCGAGTACTGAATGAGCGAAAGCAAGGGTAAATATAAGTAAAAGTGTAAAGCGTTTCATAATCACACGCTCCTTTTGTGCTATTATTTTGAATTTTTCCGATAGACCTTAATATTATCCCGAAAGGTGTCAGCGACATATATCGCTTCCCAATTCTCCTCATAATCTCCAAAAATGTATGTTCGCTCGTATTTCATCACCGGAATGCCCTGGACCTTCTGATACCGGTAGAAAGAGACTTCGAGCGGCTGCTGTTTTTCATTGAAAATGGCGGATCGCACCATCAGGCCGGTTGACAGATTCAGCATGGTTTTGGTCGAATAGGATTGTTCGTCCTGTTTGATAGAACCACTAATTACTATATCCTCGTCGCCCACCATTTTGTATGAAACGCCCTGGCGATCCATACCGGCGAGCAGCCGTTCCCTTCTACCGGATGCATCCAGGGTATCTTCAAAGAAACTGCCTCCCAGGGAATCCAGTAACGCCGGATCAATCCGGTACTGTTCCGGGTCAATATTTAAACTGGTCTGCACAGCACCCGACTGAGTAAAGGCGGTCATGGCGCCGTCCACAAGATCCCATCGGACAACCGGATCAAAATCGTTCGGCCGGGCAGGCATGTCATCCTTTACTGCATTATACGGCTTCTCGGGCATCCGAACACTTTCGTTCCCTTCGATATTTTTTTCGGAGAAGGCGACGTAGCCGGCGGTATCAATAGACATTGTTGTGTGAATATTCTGGTAATCGGCCAGCAGGAGTTCGTCAGAACCGGCAGATTTAGCGAAACCGGAAACCATGTGCAGCGGCCAGTGCAGAGCATAAGTCGTGGTCTCCTCGTCGTACTGTATTTCAAAGGCGATATTCGGCTTCCTTTCCACAGTTTGAGTATCTGATACCGGTTCCTGGGGTTGCTTCAGCGTGCATGCGGCAACCACAAAAACGAACACGAGTAAAACTGCTGTAGAGTATACATAGTATCTGCCCCGATCGCCGTATTTGACATCTTTTGCCATAGCGGCGGTTCTTCAGGTGAACCGGATAATGTCAAAGAATGGGAAACGCTCGTACTATCCATGCCGACTGCAACCCAGTTGGTATCGCCCGGGTCGTTCCTTATGACCACACAAAAGCTGTCCGGCATGGACTGCAATGCCGTGTAATATTCCCGGAGAGATATGTACTGGTATTTCAGATTGCCAAATTCACGGTCGAACGTTTTAGTGATTACCGGAGTTAGTGGTGTTCCCGGATATCCATTCTGTACCGTCGCAATTTGAATGTCGATATCCCGGGGAGCTGATTGCTGCAAAGTCGTCCCCTGCAATTCGCTCCGGAAGAGAATCTTCATCGAGATACCACTCAGCCAGCTTTCCCCCGGCGGTGCGAAGACGGATGCAACGGCCTGCGCCGTTCCACTCAATTGGAGGTAGGAGGCATTTCTGTGAAACGAATCAGGGATACCGTCATCGTAAGCCAATGTCTGCTCTTGTACCGAACGGGTGCCGTACAGCATGACGGTCTCTGTCGTGAATGATGAATCCTTTTCGACTTGCTGGAGGGTTGGATTTGTGATGAGGAACCTGAACGAACCGTGCCGGTCCTGCTGAGTGCAATCCACCTGATCGGAAAGTTCCTGCTCTTCTATAGCCAGAGCCCTGCCTTCCGCATTCATCCTGATCGAGGTGACTTGAAGTCCGCCGCGATTGTGTTCGGTTTCAACCATCAGATCTGAGATGAGAGGGACGTCGATAGTAATTAAACTGAGTGGAGGTAATGCTATCTCCAAAATTTCCGGCGGCCTGATGGAAGGTACGGAATTATGGCTCGCGAGATTCCACCGTTTGGAATGTGCATAACCGAAGGCCGGATTGAGATTCCGAGCATTCACATGGAGTGCAACCTGCCAGTTGTGGAACAGTGTATTAAAATCCGGTCCGCCTGCGTTGACAAGCAGCTTCCGGAGATCTGCGAGTCCGGTTTCATTGGATTGGACTACATCTGAGATGTGAGAGAATCCGATCTGCTCAAACAGATAGTGCATCCATAGTGAGGCGCGTGCATAGTCCGGCAGAGGGTTATCAAAACTCCAGCTGAGCAAGGCGCGGTTGGGACTACCAAAATAATCGACCGCCGGCCTCGGCGGAAAACCACACACGATTTCGGCCAGCTCGGATAACCCTTCGTTGATAAACACGTACTCGGGCTCAGGCCCTTCGTAATTGGCATGAATCAGGTGCTGCATTTCATGAGCGATGGTGGCAGCTGCTTTTTCAATGGTCAACTGCCCGTCATATTTTACCGTGGGGTACAGATCGATATAGAGGAGATCCCGGCGGTTTGAAAACGCTGTATCGTAGAGATCGTTCGGGTCGAAAAATCCTGCCACATAACTCCCGGTCGCCGCAAATTGATCCTGAATATCCAAAAGCAGAATGTCTATCCTCCCGTCCCCATCCACATCCGGCGGACTACCAAAAAAGTCCTGGAGAATTTCCAGAATTCCGGCATTCGGATCGACTGAATGCATATCCGTACCCGTGTTTAGTGCATATAGAAGACTGTCGAGAATATTCCGGATTTCTATAGAATGCACCAGTGTACCTATGGCAGTAGTATCCATCCAAACTATGTATTGTTGCTCCACTGCAAGTGCCCGCGCTGTTACTATGTTCCAGGTGGAGAAATGCAATACATTACGTACGAAAAAGTCCTGTTCAGTCCCCTCTTTTATGACGTTTTGTTTGGCAAAGAAATGACCTTGCCTCACAGGAGAGTATTTAAGATGGTGTGTATATGCAGGCTTGTTCAGCAAAAATGTTGTGACCTCGTACTCCTGGACTTGGTCTTCAATGGAAGAGGTAGCATCTAATGGAGCCGCTAATTTCCTCTGCGGGATTGAACCAGATATGAGGGCCGGATAAAGGATTGCTCCATAAAGGAGGAGTAGTACAGAGCGCAAAGAGAGCATAACGAGCATCCTCGTTTGTCATCATTACAATTACTCCCCTTACGCGCAAATTGAGTGCGTTTACTAACGCGCCTCTACAAAACCGGGTGTGAACTCCATCATACGAATCGTCATTCGGAAGGATGAATAGATACAAATAAACTTAGTTATACTTTCGGAAAACTAATTACTGTAGTCAAGAAAACTCTGCCTCTCTCTCTTTTTGTTGTCAGTGATAATTTATGGGGACATTCCTCAATTTACTTCAAGATGGAGAATGTCTGGAAGCCACCAGAACACCGAAACACTCGAACACTTTAACACTGCCGTTCCATATTTGAATTGTAATTCACCGATACGAAATCTAAATTTCGTATCACTTTCTCCGGGCGGGTGGCGGAATTGGCAGACGCGCTAGATTTAGGATCTAGTTCCTGGAAAGGAGTGGGGGTTCAAGTCCCCCCCCGCCCACCAATTGTGGGGCCCGGAGAGGTTACAAAAACAATCCTGATTGAGACACATTATGGGAAATTCGGAAGACATTTTAAATATGATGAATATTCTCACATTTCTGCTTGATACCGATAATAGGATCGATTATTTTTTTCGACTGTTTGAGCAGAACAGACAGCACTACCTGATACACAACTAAACAAATTTATATAGACGGCTGCAATTCGAGGACTTTAAGAGGACGAAAAGAGCGAACGGTTGGCGCAACTTTTTCCGAAGTGGACGAATAAAATCCCGATCCAGCTGGCGGTCGGACTCGCTATTGTCGTTATAGGTATTATCGCTTTCTTCTGGTATTACGGTTCACCCAAGTATACCGATGTCGGATACCGGCCGGAACAGCCGGTGGACTATAGCCACAAACTCCATGCAGGTGACCTGGGTATGGATTGCCGTTACTGCCATACCGAAGTTGAAAATTCCTCGGTGGCGAATGTCCCGCCCGTCCAGACCTGTATGAACTGTCACACCGTCATTAAAAAAGACAGCGAAAAGCTCACCAAAATCCGGCAGGCCTGGAAGACCGGCGAGCCGGTGCAGTGGGTGCGCGTCCACATGCTGCCGAATTATGCGTATTTCAATCACAGCGCACACGTGAACTCCGGCGTCGGTTGCGAAAGTTGTCACGGCAATGTAGCGCAGATGGAAGTCGTGGAACAGAAGGAGCCGCTGAGCATGGGGTGGTGCCTTGACTGCCACCGGAACCCGGAGCCGCATCTGCGTCCCCAGGATGAGGTCACCACCATGGGGTATCAACCGCCGTCCAACCAGATTGAGTATGCTCAACGCATTATTAACGAACGCAATATTAATCCGCCAACAGATTGCTCGGGGTGTCACCGATGAGTCGCAAACTCGACAATCAGGATAAATCGTACTGGCGCAGCCTGAATGAGCTGGCCGAAACCGACGAATTTCAGGAGTTCCTCCACCGGGAATTTCCGGAGGGCGCCTCGGAGCTGAATAGCGACATGTCCCGCCGGAAATTCATGAGTCTGATGGGCGCCTCCATGGCGCTGGCGGGATTGGTGAGCTGCCGGAAACCTGTCCAAAAAATTATTCCGTATGTGAATCAGCCCGAGCAGGTGATCCCCGGCGTTTCCAATAAATATGCCACGACCATGCCGTTCCAGAACAGCGCGTACGGGCTTGTGGTGGAGAGCCACGAAGGGCGCCCCACAAAGATTGAAGGAAACGAGCTCCATCCATCCTCCCTGGGAAAATCCAACATTTTTACGCAAGCGGCAACGCTCTCACTCTATGATCCGGATCGCTCGGGCGATGTCAGGCAGAACGGCGCCGTTAAACAGTATTCGGTATTCGTCACCTTCTGGCGGGAACTCTACACCCAGTATCTTTCCAATGATGGCGAGGGCCTGGCGGTCATCAGCGGCGCGTTTTCCTCGCCGACGATGCGGAGGCTGCAGCGCGAATTCATGCGCCATTTCCCGGAAGCCGAGTGGGTGGTCTACGAGCCGGTGAGCGACGAGAATATGTACAAAGGTGTTCGACTGGCCACGGGCGACTATCACCAGCCGGTGTACGACTATTCGCAGGCCAATGTGGTGCTGACGCTGGATGCGGACTTCGTGATGCTGGAAAACGAAAATATCATCAACGCGAAGAAGTTTGCCGACGCCCGCCGGGTGACCTCCGAAGATGACTCCATGAACCGACTCTACGCGGTAGAGAGCAGTTACACCCTCACCGGCGGCATGGCGGATCATCGGATGCGGGTACAGAGCCGGCAGATCGGTGTATTTGCGCTGGCGCTGGCAAACGCCCTCCGCAAAGAGGGCGTGGACGTCCCGGCTATTCGGGGTGGACAGGCGGGATCGTACGATTTTGACATTAAGTGGATCACCGAACTGGCGAAAGATCTGGCGAGAAACCGGGGTGAATCGCTCATCGTGGCGGGACGCAATCAGCCGCCGGCGGTGCATGCGCTGGTCTATGCGCTGAATGACGCGCTCGGCAACATCGGCAGCGCCGTTGCCTATCGTCCCATCGATGAGGAGACGCTCCCGAGCTTCGAGGGATTTCAATCTCTGGTCTCCCGCATGAACGCCGGCGAAGTGGAGACCCTCTGCATGTTGGAAAGCAATCCTGTTTATAATGCGCCCGGCGATATCGACTTCACTGATGCACTCGGCAAGGTTGCCAATTCCATTCATCTGAGCTCCCATTACGATGAAACTTCACAGGGGAGCGACTGGCATATCCCGTCGGCCCATTTTCTGGAATCGTGGGGCGATGCCGAATCGGCCGACGGAACATTCAGCATTATCCAGCCGCTGATTGCACCCTTATATAATGGTAAGAGTATTTTTGAGATTGCTAACCTGCTTGCGACCGGTGAAGACGTCGACGGCTACCGGATCACCCGGGAAACCTGGGCGGACATTCTGGGCAGCGCCAATTTTGAGAAGAAGTGGCGAAAGGTCATCCATGACGGCGTGTATGAAGGTAGCGGCGATAATCTTTCTGCGCCTCGCCTCCGTACCACTGAAGTTACAAGGACACTCAACAGATATTCGCCGCCGGCTGATGTGACCGACGCCTCAAATCTTGAGGTGGTCTTTCAGGCCTCGCCGTCGGTGTTCGACGGGCGCTTCGCCAACAATGGCTGGCTGCAGGAACTCCCGGATCCGATTACCAAACTTTCCTGGGACAACGCAGCGGTGATGAGTCCGAAGACGGCAGAGGAGCTCGATCTGGAACTCGAAGATTTGGTGACTGTGGAGTTTCAGGGGAATTCACTGGATCTCCCGGTCTGGATTGTGCCGGGATTTGCTGATTACACAGTAGTGCTGGAGCTCGGCTACGGCCGGACGGCAGCCGGACGGGTTGCTAACGAGGTCGGAGTTAACACCTTTAAATTGCGGACGGCAAATTCGATGAATTTCGGCGCCGGCCTGACAGTCCGCAAATCGGGTGAAAAGTTTACACTGGCCAGCACACAGGATCACTGGAGCCTGGAAGATCGGCCCATCTACCGGGAGGCCACCAAACAGGAATACGGGGAGCATCCCAAGTTTGTGGACGAAGTCCATGCGGAAGCTCCGCCGAATGAGAATCTCTGGGAAGAGCATTCTTACGAGGAGGGCTACCAGTGGGGCATGGCAATCGACCTGAGCGTCTGTACCGGATGTAATGCGTGTACCATTGCTTGCCAGAGCGAAAACAACATTCCCATTGTTGGCAAGGAACAGGTGGGCAACGGCCGCGAGATGCACTGGATCAGGATGGATCGCTATTTTGCCGGGGATGTGAACGACCCGGAGATGGTGGTGCAGCCGGTGACTTGTATGCACTGCGAGAATGCGCCGTGTGAGACGGTCTGTCCGGTAAACGCGACGGTGCACGATGACGAGGGGCTGAACGTCCAGATCTATAACAGGTGTATCGGTACGCGGTACTGCTCGAACAACTGTCCGTACAAGGTGCGGCGATTCAATTTCTTCAACTACACGCACGATACGCCGGAAGTGGAGCAGATGGGCAAGAATCCGGACGTGACGGTACGTTCTCGCGGTGTGATGGAAAAATGTACCTACTGCACCCAGCGGATCCAGAAGAAGAAAATTCAGGCGAAAAACGAAAATCGCGAGCTCTACACGGACGAAGTGGTGAGCGCCTGCCAGCAAACCTGTCCCACGGACGCCATCGTTTTCGGTGACATTAACGATCCAGAGAGCCAGGTGAGCAAGGTGAAACAGCAGAATCGCGATTACGCAATGCTGGGGCATCTGAACACCCAGCCGCGGACGACGTATCAGGCGAAGATCCGGAATCCGAATCCGGCGCTGGAAAACCATGGGTAAGAGGTATAAGGGTATAAGGTATAAGGGAAGAAGGAGAAGGGAGAAACCCTAACGGGGCGAAAGATGGTAGCCCGGGGAGAAGCCCTGGGAGCGGAAATTTCAAATGACCAAAGCCCTGAAAGGGCGGAAGAATTATTCAGAAGAAGAAAACCAGCAAAAAACATTAAGCCACAAATATACGCGAAGAATCACGAATAGAAAAAACAACGAACTACGAACAACAAACAACGAACGAAAAGATTAAGAGTAAGATTAGGATTAAGATTAAGAAACAGTCCAGGGCTTTTGAGGAGATTTGGGGGAATAGAACTCGAACACTTGAACACCTGAACACTCTAACACTACAGATACTTTGACAGACTCACACACCACAGCGGGCTCGCACGAAGAACTGATTGAGGGCAACCAGACCTTTCATTCGGTGACGGAGGCCATCAGCCGGATCTCGGAACAGAAGACGCCGAAGATGTGGTATCTGGCGTTCAGCATCGCGTTTTCCATGCTGCTGCTTCTGTTGGGTTCCATAGGGTACCTTATATATAAAGGCACCGGAATCTGGGGACTGAATATTCCCGCCGGCTGGGGCTGGGCGATCATTAACTTCGTCTGGTGGGTCGGTATCGGTCACGCCGGCACGCTGATTTCCGCGATCCTGTTCCTGTTCAGGCAGGAGTGGCGTACATCAATTAACCGTTTCGCTGAGGCGATGACCATCTTTGCGGTGATGTGTGCGCTGGTGTTTCCGGCGATTCACGTCGGCCGGGTCTGGGTGCTCTACTGGGTGTTCCCGATCCCGAACCAGATGTCCATGTGGCCGAACTTCCGTAGCCCGCTCCTCTGGGATGTGTTCGCCGTTGGAACCTATTTTACGGTCTCGCTGCTTTTCTGGTACGTCGGTCTGATTCCCGATCTGGCAACGCTCAGGGATCGGGCCAAGTCCAAAATGCGAAAACTCGTCTACGGCATCTTCTCGCTGGGATGGCGCGGCAGCAACAAGCACTGGAAACATTATGAACTGTCGTATCTGATCCTGGCGGGACTCTCCACTCCGCTGGTGCTTTCAGTCCACAGCGTGGTGAGTTTTGACTTCGCAGTCAGCGTGATCCCCGGATGGCATACCACTATTTTTCCGCCGTACTTCGTGGCCGGTGCTATTTTCTCCGGATTCGCCATGGTGATGACCCTGGCCATCATCGCGCGCAAGATCTACAGCCTGGAAGATTTCATCACTATCAAGCACTTGGAGCGGATGAACATCATCATGCTGGTCACAGGTCTGATGGTGGGCTATGCGTACGGCGTCGAATTTTTCACCGCCTGGTACAGCGGCAACATGTACGAGGCGTTCACGCTGATGAACCGGGCGCTGGGGCCGTATTCCTGGGCCTATTTCACAATGATTACGTGCAACGTATTGGTGCCTCAGATTTTCTGGTTCAAAAAACTGCGGCGGAGTGTCCCGGTGATGTTTGTGGCGTCCATTTTAATCAACGTGGGGATGTGGTTCGAGCGAATGGTTATTGTCATCACCTCGTTGGCGCAGGATTATCTGCCGTCCAGTTGGGACTATTACACGCCGACCTTCTGGGATGTGGCGATTTACGTGGGCACGTTCGGGCTGTTCTTTACTATGTTCCTGCTGTTCCTCCGCTGGCTGCCCATGATTGCCACCAGCGAAATCAAGGGCGTGCTGCCGCAGGCCCGGGTGGATCATTAACCGAAACGAAGAATTATGAGCGCAGAG
This sequence comes from Candidatus Neomarinimicrobiota bacterium, assembly GCA_021734025.1. Lineage (NCBI taxonomy): Bacteria > Pseudomonadati > Fidelibacterota > Fidelibacterota bacterium. The sequence continues at coordinate 3,382 of JAIPJS010000004.1, read as the reverse complement.
AAGACAAAAATCCACGGAATCATTGCCGAGTTCGACGGCCCGGAAGAACTCCTCCATGCCGCCGAGAAAGTCCGGGATCGGGAATTCGTGCACTTCGACTGCCACTCGCCGTTTCCCGTCCACGGGATGGACGAGGCCATGGGCGAGAAAAGGTCGCCCCTCGGCTGGATCGTCGGAATTATGGGACTGTTCGGCGGCGGCGGAGCGCTGCTGCTCCAGTGGTGGACGAGCGCGGTTGATTATCCGCTGGTGATTTCCGGAAAGCCGTATTTCAGTCTGCCGGCCTTTATTCCGGTGACGTTTGAACTCACAATTCTGCTGGCGGCGTTCGGCGCCGTGTTTGGTATGTTCGCATTGGGCAAGATACCCCAGCTGTTCCATCCGGTCTTCTTCTCCGATCGTTTTAAGAAGGTAACGGATGATGGCTTTTTTGTGAGCATCGAAGCCAAAGATCCTCAGTTCGATCCTGAGGGAAACCGGGAATTTCTGGAATCGATTGGTGCAACATATACGGAAGTGTTGACTGAACAGGTAGAAGAGAAGCCGGTGAAGGAATCCGGGCACTGAAAAAGAAATTGAGCCGCCCCGGAAGGGACTTTTTCAGGGACAGAAAACAGATTCACCGCAGAGACGCAGAGAACGCGAAGAAAAGAAACAGAAAATTTAGAATAATTAAAATCCCAATTGAAATAAAGATGAAGGCCGGAAATAAATTGCATAATAACAAGCCTTACGTAGAGACGTTCCATGGAACGTCTCTACTGGGAGTTGAAAGGGTTACCATAGTCACGATTTCTATGACAAGCAGTCTTGGATAATTATTTAGATAAATGATTAAATTTTTAAAAAATAAAAAATTAACGGTTAGCAATTCCCCGGTAAAACAGGCTGTTGCTGTTTTTGCTAAATTTCTATCTGTTCTTGCCGTTCCATTCGCGTTTTCTTCGCGTGGCTTCGCGGCTAAAAGAGTTGTTGTCTTGGCCGTTCTTGCGGTATTCCTGACGGGCTGTTTCCGCGGGCAGCCGAAGAAGCAGCCGCCTATTCATCCCATCCCGGATATGGATACACAGCCGCGTTACGAGGCTCAAGGTACGAGCAACTTCTTTGCGGATAGCATGGCGATGCGTCAGCCGGTTTACGGTACGGTAGCCCGGGGACACCTAAATGACGATGACGTATTTTACCGCGGAATGGGGGCCGACGGGCAGCCCATTGAACACAATCCCAGGGAAGTGAACATGGAGCTGCTGGAACACGGACAGGATCAATTCAACATCTACTGCTCGCCATGCCATAGCAAGGTAGGCGATGGACGTGGAATCATGTTGGAATACAATTACGTACCGCCGGCGTCGTTCCATGACGAGCGATTGCAGAACGTACCAGACGGACACATCTTTGATGTGATCACCAACGGCATCCGGAATATGCCGAGCTATGCGCATCAGATTCCGCCAAAGGATCGCTGGGCAATTGTGGCGTATGTCCGGGCGCTTCAGCGGAGCCAGCATGCGCCGCTGAGTGACGTGCCGGAAGAGATGCAGGAAAAGCTGAAATAAATTAATAGCACGCAGATGACGCAGAAAAAACGGATGAACACAGATAAAACAGAATCACTACAAAAACAAGAAGAGAAAAACTATAGAAATACTTATATGCCAAACAACACTGAATGTTGCGGACTCCGGAAACCTGAGACAGAGGACACTGGATACAAGACGCTCGAAAACAATAACACATTAACACGGTAACACAATAACACGCTTTTTAAAACTTCGAGACCATCGATTAAGATTAGGATTACGATTAAGATTATGAAACGCCAACATGCCCGAAGGGATCCCTTTGGGAAACACTTGAACACCCGAACACTCTAACACTGTTTTTATGCAATTAGACAACAACACATATCGCCTGAGAGAATCCGGGAGCTTCGGTCGCCGGGCGCTGATAATCGGAATCATCGGACTGGCGCTGAGCGCCGTTGGGTACTTCCTGGATGCGGAACGGTTTTTTCACTCGTATCTGACTTCGTTCGTGTTCTGGGTGACCATCGGCGTGGGTGGTTTGTTCTTTGTGATGCTGCATCACCTCACCAGCGCCAAGTGGAGCGTGGTGCTGCGCCGGTTGACGGAAAACTTTATGATTACCGTGCCGGTTCTGGCGGTACTGTTTCTGCCGCTTATTCTGGGAATTCAGGATCTGTTTCACTGGAGTCACGCGGATGCTGTGGCGCACGACGAACTCCTGCAGCAGAAGGCGCCGTATTTGAATACGCCCTTTTTCCTGATCCGGGCGGCCATCTATTTCGGCATATGGATCCTGTTCGGACGAATGCTGTATAAAGTCTCCATCGCACAGGACAGCCAGAAGGACGATTCCCTCATCGCACGGATGAAAAAACTGAGTGCGCCGGGTATGTTGCTGTTCGCGCTGACGCTGACGTTTGCCTCATTCGACTGGCTTATGTCGCTGGATGCGCACTGGTACTCCACCATCTTTGGCGTGTACGTCTTTTCCGGAAGCCTGCTGGCGATCCTGGCGATTCTGACCCTCATCGCTATCTATTTCCGGGAAAACGATATTCTCAGGGAAACCATCACCATCGAACACTATCACGATCTCGGCAAGCTGATGTTCGCGTTTACGGTCTTCTGGGCGTACATCGCGTTCTCCCAGTTCATGCTAATCTGGTACGGGAATATCCCGGAAGAGACCATCTGGTATAAACATCGCTGGGAAGATTTGTCGTGGCGGATCGTGAGCCTGATTGTATTGTTCGGACATTTTGTGGTACCGTTCCTGGCGCTTGTAACCCGCGCGGCCAAACGTAATCTTACTATGTTGAAGGTGACGTCGATCTGGTTGCTGCTGATGCACTGGGTGGATCTCTACTGGATCGTGCTGCCGAATTATGGTCACTCGGTACACTTTTCATGGATGGATATCACTACGATGATCGGCATCGGCGGGATCGTGCTCTGGTACTTCTGGAAGGCGACGGCGGCGCATGCGCTGATCCCGGTGAACGACCCGAAACTGCAGGCGTCGATAGAATTTGAGAATCAATGAGAAAGAAATGATTTACCGCAGAGACGCAGAGAACGACGCAAAGAAAAAAACGAAAGAATTAAAGCCGCGAAGAAACTCGAATAAAAACAACGAACTACTAACAACAAACAACGAACGAGTAAGATTAAGATTATGAAACACCAACTTAAACACCAGCACACTTTAACACTATAACATGTTAGAAAATAGCGCGTTGTTTACAGTTTACTCAGCTTGTACACTAGCGTAACTGGAAACAACGGAGGCCCTATGGACATTCATAAAAACACGAAATTAACTCCGAAACAGCGGAAAGAGATTTATCGCGCTT